>JBDNIE010000324.1:0-9073 GCA_041688425.1 Halioglobus sp.
CCACGCACCATCGCCTGTATCAGTTTCTCCTTGAAACGAAACTGGTGATACAACACGGCCAAAATGTGCAGAGTAACGAACGCCAGCAGTGCGTTGAACACGACATCATGGACAACACCCATCGCGTCGCGAAATTCGGTACTCGCCCAGTAGTGCAGTGGGCCGGAAAAAAATATATCGTCGCTGTTAAAGAGACCGCTAACAGCCTGCAGTAACAACAGGGTGAGCAGCACCATCACCGACCAGCCACCCAGCGGATTGTGCCCGACAACCGGTTCTCCCCGTCCGCGCAGATACGCGAAAATCTTGCCAGGGCCGGCGAGAAAATCACTAAAGCGTGAATGACGACTGCCTACAAAGCCCCACACCACCCGGCTGATCACCAACACCAATACGGTATAGCCAACCCACTGGTGTAGATCAAAGCGCTGCTCCTCTGCAGACCACCACGCCAGCGGGAGAGCGCAGACAATAGCCCAGTGAAATAGGCGTGTGGGAATATCCCAGAGTGGTTTGGCATTGTTTGGCATAATTGCGTTCAGCCCAGCTGTGGGATAAGGGGCGGATAATCGGCGTCGACATCGCTGTAATAGTATTGCCAGCGCGCGTCGCAGAGCACAGCGCGGTGTCTCGGGCCTTGTATTGATCCGTCTGCGCTCTCATAACCGGCATCGCCGCGGAACATAACCAATACCTGATCGCCATCACTGGCGAACACCGGAAACACCTCCGGCACCGGCGAATGCCGTTCCGTCTTCACCATCTGCGCTACTGTGTCGTAAAGCGCTAGCCTCTGCAGTGTAAAGTAGGTCGGTGGCAACATGTTCAACCTGCCCGCTTCGTGCTCAATCGCCGCCTCTTTCACGCCCATCCATTTCGAGTCGTGTATCTCACTACCGTCGATAACCACCTCGACGTCAGCGGCCAATGGCGCCGCGTAGATCCAAGTAGAGAATCGCCGAGGCTCACCGACAGGGGTCGTCCAATGGCTGAGCAGAACCATATCTTCCAGATGCGGTAACAAGCCGGACTCTTCCTGCGCTTCGCGCGCTGCAGCGAAACGCGAGGCGGCAATCTCGTCACCGCCTGCGGCCTCCAGGTCTTGTGGGTCGAGCGCACCGCCGGGGAACACCCAGGCGCCGCCGGCAAAGACCAGCGCTTTATTGCGCCTCAGCATCAGCGTTTCAAGTCCGTGCGGTGTATCGCGCAATAACACGACAGTACTGGCAGGTCGCGCTTCGGGGATTTCAGACATATACTTTCCAATAGTGAAACAAAAGTGGCCGCAGTCGCATCATGCTGATTCCGATAGGCTCCTAGCGTCCCAAAAACCTGAACGCCATGTCCAGATCGTAACTGAGTCGTCCGGCCACTGCTATTGCTTGCTCACGCGTTGCGTCCTCTCGCCCTGCGACCCATACATTGGTGGAGCGGGTTCCAGTGCGACAGAACGCCAGCACCGGATGGTCATCGTCATCGAGAACATCTGTCATAGCGTCGAAATCGGGACCGGGGAAACTGCCTGCTGTCACCGGCATGTAGTGATACTCCAATCCCGCCGCCTCTGCTGCAGCTGCAATCTCTGCGCTGCTGGGCTGACCGACCTCTTCGCCGTCGGGGCGGTTGTTGATAAGCACCTTGTATCCGGCTGCCGCTATTTCAGCGACATCTTGTGGCGTGATCTGTGCGCTAACACTAACGCGGTCGGTCAGTTTTACAATGTTCATTGCGGGCTTCCTCCGTCAACAGCTTATACCTGAGCTGCTATTGCTATTCAAACTACCGATAGGTTCAAACTACCGATAGGCGGCCAGGGTTTTTTTTCGAATTCCGGCGCGAGGGAGTGGAAATTACTCACCGAGAAACGCCGGCGGCCGTTTCTCCCTAAACGCACGGGGTCCCTCCCGAGCATCTTTGCTCATCATCACACTGCCCGCCTGTTCCATCTCATACTTGAAGGCGTCGGCCCATGGCAGCGTATGGGTTTCCAGCGCCGTGCGTTTAATCGCCTGCAAAGCCAAAGGTGCCTGACGACACACGTTGTGCGCATAATGCTCTGCGCGCGACTGCAGTTGCGCCAGTGGTACAACCTCGGACACCAGTCCCATTGCCAGCGCCTCACTGGCAGAGACCGGTTCACCCCCGAGCAGAATTTTCATCGCATGCGCCCAGGGCAGTTGCCGCGCCAGCCTCACCATAGAGCCGGCACCAGGCACGACACCGACTTTGGGTTCAGGCAGTGCAAACTGAGCATGCTCGGCGGCAATGCGAATATCGGTTGCTTGCAATAGCTCAGTACCACCGCCGAGTGCCCGACCGTTAATCGCTGCGATCACAGGTTTATACAGTGGCTCGCCCTTGAGCATGATGCTGTCGACGATCATGGGGTCGGCCAGAAGTCGCTCTTCGGCAGGCGTCTGGGCCTCGCGTGCGCCCGTCCACAGGGGAATCACTTCTGACAAATCGCCGCCACAGCAAAAATCGATTTCCCCGGCAGCCGTTATCACGGCAACCCTTATCGCATCGTCGTCACGCACTTCCTGCCAGGCATCGGCGAGTTCGACAAACATCTCGCCATTTATCCGATTGTTGGCGGCCGGTCGATTGAGTGTAATCCACGCCTGTGGCCCACGTTTTTCAAACAGAATAGTGTTCAAGGTTTGTCTCCCATCTCGGGTTCTACAGCGCGCTGGCGCCGTCCCATAATAATTTCGCCCCCACCACCACCAGACAAACGCTCACCACCTGATAGTAAAACGTGGGGGGAGAACGCTTTACCAGATAGTGACCGAATTTCACGCCCAGTGGCGCAAGCGGCACCAACACCAGCGAATACAGCAGGTTGACCGTGGTGAACTGCCCAAGCGCGTAGTACGGCACTAACTTCACGAGATTGACGACGGCAAAGAAGATACCGGCGGTGCCGGCAAACAGCAGTGGCGCCAACTGCTTGGGCATCAAGTACATGGTCAGCGGCGGACCTCCCGCATGAATACTGAAACTGGTAAACCCCGCCAGAGCGCCGAAAAAACTGCCGCTTACAACATGGTTCTCCGTACTGGAAAACCCTTTGAGCCCCGATAACATCTGCGCACCGAACGCAAGAGAAAGAGCGCCAATCAATATCCGCATATAATGCTCGTTCATCGCTTCAGCGGAGTAATACCCCAACCCTAACCCGACCATGCCACCCGGCAGCAAGACCAGTAACGCGCGACGATCAAAAACGCCCCAGTAGGTCTTCACCACCAGCAGATCCATTACCACCAGAATCGGCAGAAGAATGGCCGCGGCCTGCGTCGGCGGCATCACCAGCGCCATCATGGGAACGGAGATGACCGCGATAGCGCCACCGAAGCCGCCTTTGGCGATGCCATACAGTAAGACCGCCGGCACACTGGCGAAGTAAAACCACGCGTCAGTAAGCAAAGCTGGACTCAGTCAACCAGGGCAAACTGGCTGCGCAGCACTTCAATAATCTCATCTTTGGGATTGTCCGATAGCTGCAGGGGTCGCCCGACAATTTTTTCTGCGATTCCAACATACGTCTTCGACACCGTCATCAGAACCTCAGTGGGCAGTGCGTTGTCACGGGCCAGCGCCTGGCGCTCTGGCATGCGGTTCTTGTTAAGCAGAATATCCGGGTCGGGAAAATACTTGAGGAGCAACTGCCGGAAATCTTCCTTGGAGTTTTCTACGACCCTGCCCGTTCGCTGCGCGGCGCCATCCCAAATGCGTGAGGAATCGGGCGTGCCGACTTCATCCATATAAATGAGCTTCTCGTTACCAGCCTTGTCAGTGACGTAGCCAAACTCAAACTTGGTATCGACGAAAACCTGATCCAGTTTGGCCAGTTCCGCGCTGATCACATCAAAGCCCTCCCGAAGCAGTGTCTCGTAGCGAGCAATGTCCTGCGGCGTGCGAAAGTTAAACGCGGCGAAATTCTTTTCCAGATCATTGCGCGTAAGATTGACATCATCGGCGGCGGGCACGCCCGGAATGCCCTCAAGAATACCTTTGCTCGACGGGGTGATCAGTAATCTGGACAGCTTCTGATCGCGTTGCAACCCATCCGGAATCCTGATGCCACAAAACTCGCGCTCACCCTTCTCATACGCGCGCCACATCGAACCCGTAATGTACTGACGGGCAATCGCCTCAATCATCACCGGCCGCGCCTTCTGCACGATCCAGACCAGCGGGTGCGGGATTTCCAGAATATGGCTGTCCGCCAAGCCCCGCTCTCGAAACAGCCGGAACCAATGATTCGAGATAGCATTCAGAGCTGCGCCCTTGCCGGGCACGCCATGCAAGCCACCCTCTGCATGCCAGATGCAATCGAAAGCGGAGATGCGATCCGAAATCACCATAATAGCCAACGGTGCAGTGGGCGCTACGTCATAGCCACGCTCAGCAATCAGGCGCGCGCTGTCATCGGGGGTCAGCCAGTAAATCGAGCGCACTTTACCGCTATGCACGGGCTTATGCGTACGTATCGGTAAATCGTCGTTCACGGCCAATACCTTGTCGGCAAGGCCAGTCCTGTCGGAACTCATAGAGTTAATTCCATACTATTGTGCTTGAGGTGACCTTGGGAACTGCGTGTGCCACAGCGCGACTCAGAAAAGAATAAAAGTCTAGCAGACGACGTGCTGCCTGACACCCCCGAACGCACAGATCGCAAAGACGCCTTGCTCCGGCACGACCAGAGGTGGCACTCGGCATTAGTGACTGCTGCAATGGCTACTCGCTGGGTCTTGGGGCCGGCGAGGCTACACCACGCGAAACCAGCCTGCAGCCCGATGATGTTCGGGAGCAGATACAGCCTGTTATAGATATTCTAGCAAGTAAGGCAAAAATATTATGATGCCAACCGACACCGCGCCCAGCGCACTCAACAACACGGCACCCGCTGCGACATCCTTGGACTTTTTAACCAAGGGGTGAAACTCCGGGGATGCCACATCGCACAGCAGTTCAAACGCCGTATTGAGTGCTTCCGCAACCCATACTGCCATCATGACAAGAATCAGGAGACACCATTCCACAAGACTCACACCAAACAACAAACCTGTTGCGATCACACAAACAGTAGCCAGCAGATGCACCCGGGCATTGTGCTGGCTTTTCAGCATTTCGAGAATACCGGCCAGCGCGTGCATGCCGCTGCGGACCCTCCCGCTGAACGAAAATGTACCGCTACTATCATTCATGAGGTGCCTTATACGCTCGGCCTGCCAGGGTGGGCCAGCCTATCCCAGTTAGACTCGGGCTTACAATCGCCCACGACCAGCCATTATACTACGCGGTATTGTAGTGGTAGCAGAACCCATCAAGGAGAAAAGCAAACGACATGAGTGAGACACCGCAAACTCCCTATCAGATTTTGGGTGAAGAAGGCATCAAACGCCTGAGCAACGCCTTTTACGACAACATGGGTACCCTGCCTGACGCAGCAGGCGTTCGCGCCATGCACGCCGCTGACCTGGCGCCTATGAAGCTCAAGCTGGCGGAGTATCTCATCGGATGGATGGGGGGCCCCCCTGTATACGCGGCCAAGTACGGCACGGTCTGTATGACAACGCCACATCAGCATTACCACATCGGCCCTGCCGAGCGCGACCAGTGGTTAATCTGTATGAACAAGGCGTTGACGCAAATAGACGCGAGCGACGAACTCGTCGAGATGCTAAAGGTGCCGATGTTTCGAATCGCCGACGCCGTGCGCAACAAAGAAGGCCCCAGTAGCGCAGAGACGAATCCCAATATTATCGCTGCCGGCTGAGATAACATTCCGACGGGCAACACTGAGCTGTCGCCAGGGACATCAAGGCAGCAGCTGACTCATCGCCGGGTCTGGTCGACCTTGCAACGTTAGAATGCCTCGACGAATATCGCCGCCCAGGCTTTGAAAAATCGCGCTCACCGCCGGATCGTCACTGGTCACCTCGTTGAACGCCCAGACGTCTTCACTGGAGCGAGTATCCACAATCCGCGCCAGCACCTTCCCTGTGGCACCGTTTACCACCGCGATACTGACGGTAATCGAGCCACTGGGCCTAGCACCTTTGGCGACCGAGGACCGAGTTTCATTAGGATGCACAGCCACCACTGCCGTATTGAGCACCAATTGCGCGCCGCTGGCGTTAGTGACAGTGATGAAATCTGACTGATACGTCAACGCAACCGAAAACTCATACGCGATCATGCGTTGCAAAATGTCCGCCTCCTCATCTGTTACCCACCACTCGCCGTCGGCGGGCGCTCCCTCGGGCTGAATAACCTGCATATTGGCGAGATTGGCAGGCGCGATATAAATGCTCCTGAAACCTGCCACGTCGGGTGGCGGATCCTGACTCACATACACTGCAGCGGCGTCTATCGGCTCGCCAGTTGCGACAGCTGCCTGCTCACTTTTGGGCGTGGTGGAGGTCCATTCATCAAGCTGGGCACAGCCGCCTAGCCAAATCAAAAGGGCCACTATTAGCATTGCTTTGATCGACATGTCTTGTTCTCTGGTTAGCGAAGATTACGCAGCGGACAGTCGCGCCGCTGCGGCTGAGAGAGTATACCCAAATTTTTTCATCCGCCCAGTACTGCATAAATGCTATGGCGCGGTCCTTGCCGAACTGGCTCCGTGCATTGGGATGCAGGGATTCAATAGGCTACAATAATCGCGTTTCATTTTTGTCCTGAGCGCCCGAGATGCTTTTTCGTAATCCAAGATTCTGCCGTCCAGTCTTCGCCTTATGCATGATGACTGCGGCGCTCCCGGGTTTTGGCGAGCCGGTTGAGGAAGATATTCTGGTAACCGCAAGCCGTGTACAGGAAACAGCGCTAACGCTTCCTATGGCGTGGTCAACGGTGAACAGTGCAACACTGGCGCTGGTCGATCCCGTGCACATTAATGAGATCATGCAACGCGTGCCAGGTGCCTGGATCAGTCGCGGTAATGGCCAGGAAAGCATCATTGCTTTGCGCTCGCCCGTCCTGACCGGCAGCGGCAGCTGCGGCGCTTTCTTTTCTGCTGCCGACGGCATCAGCCTGCGCGCACCGGGTTTCTGCAATGTAAACCAGCTATTTGACTCGAATTTTGAGCAGGCCGGCCGTATTGAAGTCATTCGTGGCCCGGCGACGGCTTTGTACGGCTCCAACGCAATGCATGGTGTCATCAACGTCATCAGTGCTGCGCCCAGCGCACGACTCGATAACTGGCTGGCCGTTGAAGCGGGGCCAGACGAATACTACCGGGGACAGTACCGTTACAGCGACACCGCCGGACAGCACGGCTTCAGCCTCAGCACGAACGTCAGTAGCAACGGTGGCTATCAGGACAGCTCGGGCTACGAACAACAAAAAGCCATTGTCAGACATGACTACACGGGGCAGGACTGGCAGTTTCGCACTGTGCTTGATGGCGCCAACCTGAACCAGGATACCGCAGGATTTATCGCAGGTTTTCAGGCCTATACAGACACTGACTTGAGGAAGAGCAACCCTAACCCCGATGCATTCAGGGATGCTTGGTCGCTGCGCCTCTACAGCGCCGCCAGCCTAGCCCTGAATGACACCAATACGCTGACTATTACGCCCTATGTGCGCGCCAATGACATGGAGTTCCTGCAGCACTTTTTGGCCTGGCAGCCTGTTGAAGAGAATGCGCACAATAGCCTCGGCCTGCGCACCAGCGTGCACACCGACGCAGCATCGCTGCGCTGGGTTAACGGAATCGACACGGAATATACCGACGCTACCCTGAAGGAAACGCAAGACGACGATTTCAGCCCTAATCAGCCCGCCGGTGTGCACTACGATTACCAGGTGAACGCGACAATGGCCGCGCTTTACAGCCAGGTGCGCACGCAGTATGACTCGCCGTGGGAATTAGATGCAGGGATTCGTGTTGAGTACACCAACTACGATTACGACAATCAAACCGGTGATGGCGACGCCTGTGGGCCCAGCGCCACTAACTGCAGATTCTTCAGGCCCGCAGACCGGCAGGACAGTTTCACTAATTGGTCGCTCAACACCGGTGTCAGCTACAGTTTCACGCCAAACCACATCGCCTATCTGCGCCTTGCACAAGGCTTTCGAGCGCCGGAAGCGACCGAGCTCTACCGGCTGCAATCCGGACAACAGAGCGCCGATCTTGATTCGGAAAAAATCGATAACATAGAACTCGGGTTGCGTGGCTATTGGCAACAAACCACGCGCTACGACGTCGCTGTATATTACATGCACAAGGACGATGTGATCTTTCAGGACGCCAATCGGCAGAACATCAGTGGCGCGCAGACGCGGCACTATGGGGCGGAGATGAGCGTGGACCATCACTTTAACGATCAGTGGTCAGTCGGCGTTGATGCCAACTACGCAAACCACAACTACGGTAACCGTGTTGAACTGCTTGGTAGCAACGGCGATATCAAGGGAAACGACATCGACACCTCCCCCAGAGTCTTTGGCAGCGCTCGCGTCAGTTGGGATTTTTCTGCGCTCGTTAAACGCAACAGCCGCGCCGAGCTGGAGTGGGTCTACATGGATTCGTATTTTCTGGAACCCGCCAATGAGCACGAGTACGAAGGGCATTCCCTGCTCAATCTGCGCATCACCAGCGACCTGACCCCGCGCTGGTCGGCCGGCCTGCGTGTGACCAATCTGCTGGATGAGGAATATGCCGAGCGCGCGGACTATGGCTTCGGTGAGTACCGCTATTTCGTTGGGCTGCCGCGCGGCGCCTTCCTGCAGGTGAGCTATCAATTCGGCGATATCTGATCACCGTCCAGAATTGCATCGAATCCTCGTGTTATTTTCGCCCCTGATCGAGCGTGATCCCGCGATTGGAAGCAATTATTGTATTCTCCACTGGATCGTTCTTGAGGATCGCGTGGGAGCCTAATAATTCTTTGGCCTCTGGTGGATAGAGGTCTTCCAATCGGAAGCTATCACTGAGCTCTCCTGGTCCACGTACAACTTTCACGAAGTAGCGATCGATTGAGATCGATTCGATGACACCACCCTTTGCTGAAGCCATGACCAGCTCCATCGACAGAAGCGCTAGAGATTGGCC
>JBDNIE010000325.1:0-7800 GCA_041688425.1 Halioglobus sp.
GCAAAAGCCACCAAATTACCCTGCATCCAGATTCAGTGCCGGTAGGAGCCAACACCTATAGGCTGGAAATCTATCGATTAGGGGGTTTATAATTCCTACACTCAAACGATTTCACTGCCACAGGATGCCCTGTAAATGCGCTCGCCCAGGCCGAAATTTCTGCGCTTCCAGCCACCGATGTCACGTCATAGCCCATCTCGCGAAAGGCTTTGCTATCTCTGCCTGCTCCACAGCCCAGATCGAGAATATGTGCCCCGGGCGGGAGATGTTCTAGAAAGGGGCTATATAGGTCGCCTACATCAAATTCACTGGTTTCTTCGCAGTACTCGGTGGCGTTGCTTGAGTAATAACCAACTGCTCTCGCCCGGGCTTCATACTGTTCTACTAAGGGAATATCGGCCGGCGCCCATTTCATATCAGCAAGCTGATCAATTTCTAGCCAACGGAGCTCATCATGGTCGACTAACTTGAAGTCGCCAGCAATGTGCTCGACCTCATAGCCGAGTAAATGAATGATTTTCTCGCCATAGTCATACACGCTATCGCCGATATAGGCACCTACTCTGGAACTGATGCTAAATTCCTCGGTTAGCTCCCGTTCCAAGCAGCCCTCTGGAGTTTCATTTTCCTCTAGCTTACCGCCTGGAAACTCCCAGTATCCCTCGAGGTGCTTTCCAGGGCCTCGGCGGGCCGCCAGAACCTTACCGTCTTTAACAATTACGGCGGCGGTTACATCTATTATTGTCTTGGTCACGTTTTTAGTTTGGTTTTGGCCATTATTGCTCTACTACCCAGTGTTTCTTCACCACCCCCGCATATTAACAGTACCAGAATGCGGTGAACCAATTCAGTCTCTATACAGTCAATTGCATTAGACTCGTATCTATCTGTTTTCACACAAATACCTAAGCACAAGAGACGGGTGATCCCCCCAATGCTACCCCATCTAGTTCGTCACACAATTCTGACAAGATTAACGAACACTTCAGTAGCCTGGCATCGACATAGAGAAAACATAGTCGCGTTAAGAGGTATTGTGAAATCCCTGACCTGTGCCCCACTAGGCAAAGAGGCTTCCCTTTGAGATAAGTTAAAGCTGGGCAACGACCTTAGCCAACCAGCCGGAACAACGACTCGGATGGTAGTAGCACCAGTTATCGCCTGCTCGCTTAACACCTACCAGTCTGCTATTTTGAAATTTCCCCAGCGCACGCCTAACCAGCGGCTCCAGTCGACGACCAGCTCCCCAGCCTACGACTAATTTAGCTGAGGCAGGAAAAAGATGATTGAAGTCCCTAATTCTATTCGCGTGAAAAATGGAGTGCTCCGGATAATTTTTCTCTAGAGTGGGTATCATTGCCTCGAACTGATGGCTCTGCTTGTCGCGATAGTCTGAGAGGTTCAGTACCCGTGCAAACCTGAGATTTTTCGCCAGCATTACACGCATTATTCTATACTGCGTTTTATCAGGGCTTGCAGGAACCTCCTTCTGGCCGTTATCGCCACCTATTAGCGGAGTGGATTCCCCGGGGTTCATCATCACGACTAACAAGTCAGGTACCTTCAGAAGCTCTTTGTCCGCACTTCGAATATGCAAATATTCTCTGCAAGGGTATGTTTTCCCGAGATAGAAATGCCCTTTGACGTCAAATAAAGTGTCGAGTTTCGATTCGGGAATGGTTGCATAATCTGGTCTATACAAACGGTAATCACCTCAGATCTGGAAGTCCGTGACACGAGTAGCCGATAGGTATCATTATCTATACTAGGCAATATAGTTCCTTCTTTTTCCTCTGGAATCCACCCGGGGAATAAGGATATTGAGTATACACGGTGAAGCAATTCGAGCGATATGTGATTCAATCGCCAGACAGGTAAAAAGGTCTGATATTGAGTATTGACCTGTCCCCGGGCTGTTTATATGCAATTACATATTGCTGTACCTATAATCCAGGCCATGCAGAATTTGGGATCACCCACAATTTTGTTAGGAAAACAAGCCAACCACAAGTTTTAGATCAACTATAAAAGTAGGTGGACTGATATTGGATCACGTCGGGTCGACTAATCCGCTCCAGACGAGACCTGCACCCCTGGAATAGGCCCTCTCTTCTTGCAAGAAATATTCGAATTGCTCCAATCCCGGGACATCTGTAGCTTAATCGCTCATACAATTTTATCATTATCCCTATATGGTCACTTATTCTGATAAAATCGAGAACATCATTTTTGCTAACCCCACCAGAGAATTATTTTGACTAATCAGCAAGAGACACTTACCGGGCTCGACATAGCGACTGAATTAGGACAGTCAGAGGCAGGGGATTCACAGAAACGCTCCAAGCGTAAAGCCAAAGCTAATCCTAAGAGCAGTGCCAAAGCCAAACCTAAAGCCAAACCTAAAGCCAAACCTAAAGCCAAAACCAAGAAACCCAAGTCCGACAAGCCTAAGACGGTTGACCCGCGAAACGCGATGAACGAACTAACTTCTACTGAATGGCTTCCCGAGACTATTTCAGTCTGGACGCAACGTGGTCTAGGTGCGAAGCACCCGGACGCAGTTATTGAGCGCCAACACCCCGCCCCCTTTAGCTTCACCGATGTGGGGAGATTAGTTCGCTTCTTCACAAAGACGGGAGAAACTGTGCTTGATCCGTTTGCCGGTGTTGGCTCAACCCTCAAGGCATGTGCGGTAGCCTCAAGAAAGGGGATTGGCTTTGAGCTAAACCGTACTTACGCCAAATTGGCGAGAGAGAGATTGAATACAGAGGTCGATGATCTATTCTCCACAGCCGATGAACAGGAAATTCTTATTGGAGACTCCAGAAAACTAATTGGTAACCTCGAAGATGACTCAATAGATTTCATTGTAACAAGCCCTCCTTACTGGAATATTCTTCACAAGGAGGACCACAAGGCTTCTCAAGAGCGCAAGGCAAAGAACTTAGACACCAAATATAGCAACGACAAGAAAGACCTAGGAAACATTCCGGACTACCAGGATTTCTTAGGAGAATTAACTTCCATATTAGGGCCGCTAAACCGAGCACTCAAAGCCAAAAAGTATATGGCGGTAATAGTCTCCGACTTCCGCGACAAATCGAAATTTGTAATGTTTCACGCGGATCTTGTATTAAGATTAGAGCCTTACGGGCTTGAGCTGCGAGGAATCAAAGTTTTGTACCAGAGACATAAACGCGTTTTCCCTTATGGGTATCCTTACGCCTACGTGCCGAATATACACCACCAATATATATTAATTTTGCAGAACGCAAAGAAATAGTAGATACCTATGGCCGTTCTCAAAAATCTAGATTCCATAATTTGCGGTGACTGTATTAAGGGAATGCGTGAATTGCCCGACGAGAGTGTGGATCTGGTAGTCGCAGACCCGCCCTACAATTTATCCAAAGACTTTGGAGAGTGGAAAGAGAGCGAAAAAAGGGATGAATGGCACTCTTGGTCCAAGGATTGGCTGAACGAATGCCATAGAGTAATGAAGCCTGGTGCTGGTATTTTCGTTTATGGCATTCATCATCATTTATGCTGGCTGCAATGCCACATGTATGAGCTTGGATTGAATTATCGTCGGCAAATTATCTGGCATTACGAAAACGGGTTCGCTGGCTACACCAAAACTTTGGCAGCCCATTATGAGCCTCTTTTGTGGTTTTCGAAGGGAAAAGATTTCACATATCACCCTATACGAGAACCTTACAAAAGCTCCGAACGCCTCAAACATCCAATCAAGAAAAATGGCAAAGTCTGGACACCACACCCCGACGGTCGAATGGCTGGCGACGTATGGCGCTTTCCAGTACTTGCTGGCCGTCGTTTTAGAGATGAGAAAGTGGATCATCCAACGCAAAAGCCCCTTTCAATATCGACTCGAATAATCAAACACTTTTCGAATGAATATGATGTTGTTTTGATACCATTTGTCGGGAGCGGTAGTGAATGTGTCGCCGCAGCAAGAAATGGCCGGCACTTTATTGGTTTCGAACTAAATGAAAACTATATTGAGATCGCAAATGGTCGCCTGAAAGACTGCACCGAGGGAAATGCACAAACTGAATTGACTATTTAATAACCTCCAGATAGCTGGAACTAGAAGCACTAAGATTGAGTTCGCGCCCAATCAATTTAACCAAAACTTCGTTTAGATAAGAGTCCGACGAGGGATCAGTATAGAAATATTCGAGTGTTTTTCTATCCAACTCTGATCGATTCCAAACCAACAACATCAATGCCATAAGAGAAATCGTACCAACCCTCAGACTTAGAACAGCATTAATATCCCTCAATATTTCCCAATAATCTGTCCTGCGATTCGGAAACTTCAGAAATATTCCAGCAAGGAATAAGGCCGTCCTGTCTACACCATACCTCGAACTTGCTACTGCCACCGAATCCAGAATATCTCGAGATATATCCAAAGTCTGGCTATCAGAAAACTCGATCTCTGCTAATCCTTGAATCTCGCTCCCTTTTTCAAACAGCAGATCCATCCGCAAATGAGTATTTCCTTTTCTCCTCGTCGCCGCCGTAAAGCCACTTGAAATTAGTAAGTTCCTTACCAACACTCCGGCTACGTCTCCATCGAGTTCGGCACACAGCGCAGACACTCTTTCACCAACTTTCTGAAGAAATAAATTGCTTTCATGGACATAAGGCCCTACTCGAGTTGCATCTTTAAATTCTCGAAGTGTTTCCTCATATCGCTGCACATCAACACCTGGCACGCTTTCGAATAATTCGCTCTCCCCCGTAGATATAGTTGCTCCACACCCGTCATCAATATAAATAGCTCCAACAGGACACCGGTCGGCGCAAATGCCGCAAAATACACAGCGATCTGCATCTATCTCGGGAATTCCCGTCTCGCTAGAAATAACTATTGCTTCGGTGGCGCAAACCCCACCGTGCACGGCAGAGGAAAATCCATCTATCATCGTTACCGTAAATTTATCTCGTGTTAGTGAGAAGCATGGCGTATCAGGGCAGCCAATGCATGTAGACTCATGTTTTTCACCTCCGGCAAGATGAATAACTGCTGGAGAATTTCGGGGATATTCTATTTGGCTAGGGTGGTAGCCGCCTTTGAGCGCCTTAAGGGAAGCCTGGCTGCGCTTAAGCTGTAATCTGGTTTCTTCAGACATCATATACTCCGCGCAAATTTACAATATCTGGTAATTCTATAGATGCACTTTCTTGTAGCGACACACAGACCAGAAATAAGAGTGTACGCAGACCAATAACGCCGACTGAAACATCGAACGCTTTATGTATATCATCGATAAGCTCGTGAACCTCCGATCGTTCGTTCGGTAAGTTATACCCCACCACCAAGGTCGATGTCGCGGGTTTGCATGGGGTCGGTTGCCGAGACAAAAAGATGACTTTATTTTCCAGCGCCTGCCTTACCGCCTTGATTGAAATCTCTCTTTCCTCGCCAGGAGACTTTATCTCGATCGGTATACTGTCATCTTCACCTAGCTCTATTACAGCATCTGCTCGCGCATAATTCTGCCCGGCTCGGTTGACGTGACAATCCAAACCGAGGATTGTGAACAGCTCGCCTATTAGCGGATAGAACTCGTTCTGATTTGCATCGACGTAAAGCCCATGTAGACTCTCAGCGGCAACTTGGGCGTCACCGCCGGAAGCGGCCAGTGATCCTTCAACAGCACTGACTAACTCGCTTTTCTTTAAGTCTGGTATTTCCCCCTCCTGCAAATTGAAGCGGACTTTTGCAACTTGATGCGAGGCTTTATGCGCCGATGGTTTTGAGACTTCTCTTTCAAGAGCAGACTTACTACCAACAAGGAGAAAATCAGAGTGTAGAGCACCAATCGAGGTGCGCGAAAGCTGAGAAAACGCAGAAAAAATAACATCACCTGCTTTTATGCCAATACCTGCGGCGAGCCTATTTCTTTGCCCTTGGACCGGGCCAGTATCATAACTGGCTCGAGAAAGAAGATCATAAAAACCAACCTTTATGAGGGCTTTTTGTTGCTTGACCGAGATTGTCTCGAAATCGCTTACCCTGAAGTCGCACGATCTTCTTAATTCATCAGCCCGCAGTTTTCCCTTATCAGTTATCGCCAGTCTCCCTCTGTGCTTTGTTGCATATCCAGACCATGGGAAAAAAGCCAAGGGTAGCCGAGTGTAATTTTCCATAGTCGGCTTTCTTTTGATTCCTCGTTCTTCAGAAATACTGTCCAGTCGTCTATCTAGCAGATTTTTTTTGCTCCTTGCAGCGTTAAGAAATCTGATCATAGCCCGCCATGATTGCGTGGATCTATCATCCTCCATACTGAAGGGTCCAGCCATCATTTCATCTCTAGATAGCGTCTCCAGCTCGTCAAGTGCTAGAAGTATCGAAGAAAATATACGTATGCTCTGATTGCCCTTAACTTCTAACACCTGGTTAGGATACGCTGCGGCTAGAAAAGATTCGCATACTAGATCTTTTGGCCACTCGGATTCCGCTACGTATTGCCCTAACAAAGTAAAATTGAAAAGAAGTTTTTTGGAAGTGGGATGTATCCAGCCCAGCATACGATAGCACTCCGCATACATTTTGAGCTGGTTGTAAAGTGGATCTCTACTTCGATCAGCGCGAGTCGACCTACGCAAAGCCTCCTCTCCCGCAGCTCCCTGAGAAGTTACTTGGTTTCTAGAGATGAGTGCATACGTCATATCATCTAGAGAAATATCGTCCACCTCGCCGAGAATGTCATAGAGATCTTTGAAAATTGCCACAAAGGAATCAAGATCCGACCCTGGATTAGGAATACGTAACATTGCAGATTTCCTTCGCGTAGATAAACAGATGCGCCATCGAGACCAATCAATCTTCACCGGCAAGCAGGTCCTCGATCGTAATATTCAGAGCATCTGCGAGCACTTCCAAGGTGCTCAGGGTAGGGTTTCGTTCGCAACGCTCGATGGAGCCTATATAGGTGCGATGCAGGCCCGCTTTATCAGCTAGATCCTCCTGAGAAAGATTCAGGCTCTTCCTGTACACGACGACTTTTCTTGCCAGCAGGGCTCTTGTGTCAATCGATGCTTTCCTACGGCTACTCATTTTTTATTCCTTGAACCTGCCGCTAAACTGCCCAAATGATGACAACAGTGCTACAGACTATAAGTAGCGAAATCTCTATAGCCCGCTTGCCTAGAAGCTAGTAATGGGGCTTATCCAGCTTTTTTAGGTGACAGCCAGGGGCGAGGTGACGATAAGAAACTCGACTTGAGGCACGACGCTTTGGCCAATATCATCGCTGCTACTGGCGATTACTCCCTGTTTGGAACAGACGTCCAATGCTGCATTGCCAGCTACGGTCTAAATCTCGTTGTTTTCCGGATGAGGGCAAGAAAGGTCGAAATGAGAGGAGATGCGCGGAAATGAAGAATAAGTAACTCCCTCGCAAAGGGTATATTGATAGGGGTAGATATTACACATATGATATTTTTACTTTATTATTTCAGGTATTTAAAGGATCTTTTCAATTGACGTAGCATCATAATCGCCCAAATTTCTTATAAAACAAGTACTTTGCCCTTTAATCACTAACTGATCGCCCATAAGCATCCAACAATAAATCAGGGTGCCTTGCTGCTTCGTTGCACAACCTCGCAGGATCCGGTCGAATACCCACGCGACCTAAATCCAGGCGATCTGCATCCCAGCAGGTCATAACCGTAACATCTGCAACGATATGACCATCACTGTGACCGCAACATGCTTCAGTGGCTTATGGGGTCAGGCCTTACATTTCACATAGTGCCGAGGGA
>JBDNIE010000326.1:0-9417 GCA_041688425.1 Halioglobus sp.
GCGTGTAAACAGACGCGTGTAAACAGACGCGTGTAAACAGACGCGCGTAGCAAGGCGTGCCCAGAAGGGGCGACTTCAAATCCATACGATTTGCACTCCCTCTAGTCTCTGGCAGAGGCTATACTCGCCAACTGACTGAGTCCCCGGAAAAAACTCTATGGCAAAGCGCGTATATTTGTTTAATGAAGGCAGCAAGGACGACCGCGATTTACTCGGCGGCAAGGGAGCCAATCTCTGTGAAATGACCAGCCTCGGACTACCCGTGCCGTTCGGTTTTATTATCACTACTAGCACTTGTCGTGAATTCTTCCAGTCCGGCAATAAACTACCCTCGCTGCTGGAACAGGAATACCGTGTCGCTCTCGACCTGGTAGAGAAAAAAATGGGAGCCCGCTTCGGCGACCCCGAAAATCCGCTGCTGTTTTCGGTGCGCTCGGGCGCACCGGTGTCGATGCCCGGCATGATGAATACCATTCTAAATCTCGGGCTGAACGATGAAATCGCTGAGGGCCTGGCGAGCAAAACGGGGAATCCGCGCTTCGCCTACGATTCCTACCGCCGCTTTATCCAGATGTTTGCCAATGTCGTAATGGATGTGGATGGCCATCAGTTCGAGCATGAACTGGAGCGCTACAAGCTCGCCAACAACAAAGCACAGGATGTCGATATGAGCGCCGACGACTGGCGCGCAATCGTGGCGATCTACAAAACACTGGTAAACCTTCCGGAAGATCCTTTCACACAGCTGAAAATGGCAGTGGAGGCTGTATTTCGCTCCTGGCACACGCCGCGAGCGGTGGTCTATCGGGAGATGAATAATATCGACGACAGCCTGGGTACTGCTGTCTCTGTGCAGGCGATGGTGTTCGGCAATTTCGGAGACGAGTCGGGTTCCGGCGTGGCATTTACGCGCAACCCTGCCACAGGCGAGCGACAGTTTTTTGGCGAGTATCTGTTCAATGCCGCAGGTGAGGATGTCGTCGCCGGTATCCGCACACCACTGCCTGTTTCCGCGCTGAAAGATCGTATGCCGGTTGTCTACGATCAGCTCTACAAAACACAGGCATTGTTAGAGAAACACTATCGCGACATGCAAGACATTGAATTCACCGTGCAGGACGGTACGTTCTTCATGCTGCAAACGCGCAGCGGAAAACGCACCGGCAGGGCATCAATAAAAATTGCGGTCGATATGGTCAGCGAGGGTTTGATCACTGAGCGCGAGGCACTGATGCGCGTTTCGCCTGAGCATGTCGAAGCGTTTCTGCATCCTATGGTTGATCCAGCGGACAAGCGCGACATCATTGCTACGGGGCTGCCAGCCAGTCCGGGCGGCGCTACCGGACGCGTGGTGTTTTCTGCCGAGGAAGCCGAAGTGGAGAATGCCGCCGGACACAGCGTCATCCTGTTACGGCGGGAAACCACGCCCGAGGATATTCACGGCATGCGCGTGGCAGCAGGCGTACTGACAGAACTGGGTGGCATGACCTCACACGCCGCCGTCGTAGCGCGCGGCATGGGCGTATGCGCTATCACAGGCTGTGGCGAACTGAGCATTGATTGCGCTGCCGGCAGCGCCACGACCAAAGAAGGCATCACCGTGCGCCGCGGTGACATCATCACACTTGATGGCACCTCCGGAGAAGTCATGCTGGGCGACATCGCAAAAATCGAAGCCAGTTCCAGTGATGACTTTCAGGTACTGCTGAGTTGGGCCGACAAATACCGACGCCTGCAAGTCCGTGCCAATGCGGATACACCCGAAGATGCTGCAAAAGCGCGGGAACTGGGTGCTGAAGGGATAGGCCTGTGCCGCACCGAGCATATGTTTTTCGCTGCGGACCGCATTGGTGTCATGCGTGCGATGATCCTGTCTGAGACGACAGAAGAACGGCAACACTTTCTCGATCAGCTACAGGTATTCCAGCACGATGACATGCTGGAATTATTCAAGGTCATGAACGGTCTGCCCGTGACCATTCGGCTGCTGGATCCGCCGCTGCACGAATTCCTGCCGCATAGCGGTGACGATATCGAAGCCTTGTCGGCGCAGATCGGCAAACCCGTCAAGGACATTCAAGACATTGCGCAGCGGCTCTCGGAAGTGAATCCGATGCTGGGCTTCCGTGGTTGTCGCTTGTCGGTGGTGTATCCAGAGATCACCGAAATGCAGGTCAAGGCCATTATCAGTGCGGCGGCCGATGCCATGGATGCAGGCTACCGCCCGCTGCCAGAAATCATGATACCGCTGGTGATCAATGTGCGGGAAATTCGCCTTGTTACTGCGATTATTGACAAGTGCATTCGCGACATGGCGGCGGTCAGACCGGTTTCAATCCGCTATAAGATTGGCACCATGATGGAGACACCGCGCGCGGCCCTGGGTGCTGATCGCCTCGCGCCGGAGGTAGAGTTCATGAGCTTCGGCACCAATGACCTGACGCAGATGACCTACGGTTTCTCGCGCGATGATGCAGGCCGTTTTATTCCCAAGTACCTGAAAGAAAAACTGATCGATGTGGATCCCTTCGTATCCCTTGACCAGCGTGCGGTCGGACGATTAATGGAAATTGCCATTACCGAGAGTCGCAGCAAAAAGAAGGGCATTAAGTACGGCATTTGCGGCGAGCACGGCGGCGATCCGCGCTCCATCCAGTTCTGTCATGACATCGGCCTGGACTACGTCTCCTGCAGTCCCTTTCGTGTGCCGATAGCACGTATTGCCGCAGCACAGGCCAATGTGGGCAGTGACGAAGTCTAGCCAGAAAAAACCTGCCGGACTTAGCATCATCCCGCGTCCAACAGACTGCTAGGCGTCGGTATTTTAAACGCTTCCCTGCTTGGGACTGCGCAGCAGTAATGCCGCCGGCACGGCCAACAGCGCCATGATCATAATCATTCGAAAGTCGTCGAGGTAGGCTAGCTGGAGAGCCTGCCTGGCGACTTCACTTTCCAGTAGAGCCAAGCCCTGTGGAGTATGAACATCCCAAACGCTAGCGAGCGCTGTGTTTTGCAGCAGCGGGTTGAACTCCGTGATATGTTCTGTCAGCAGCGCATGCTCGATCTGCGAATTACTCGCCAGTTCGCTGACCACGAGAGAAATACCCAGACTGCTGCCGATTGTTCTCACTAACCCGAATACCGAGGCAGCCTCGGTGCGCAGCAGCGGATCGAGGGTGGCAAACGCGAGCGTGCTGAGCGGTACGAAGATAAGTCCAAGGCCAAACCCCTGCACGAGTCCCGTCCAGCTGATAGTTGATTGGGTAACATTCACCGTGAACCCGGTCATTCCCCACATCGTAGCAACGATGAGCAGGAGCCCGATAACAATCACAAAGCGCGCCGACATCACCTCGCGCTCCATAATCCAGCTACACAGCAGCATCGCAATCATGGTCCCCATGCCTCTGGGTGCCAGAATCAGCCCCGCATCGAACACAGGATAGCCAAGCAGTGTTTGCAGATAGGGAGGAAATAACGCCATGGTTGCCAACATGATGACGCCCAGCAGGAAGATGAAAACCAGGCCCAGCGAAAAATTTCTGTCTCTGAACAGGCGCGGATCTATGTAGCAGCTTTTGTGCGTAAACATATGCACGACAAACAGATATAGAGCGAGTATTGCCAGCATCAATTCGATAACAATTTCGGGCGACTCAAACCAGTATTTTGAGTGCCCCCGATCGAGCATTAGCTGCAGGCTCACGATCGCAATACTGAGCAGCATGAAGCCAAAAAGATCGAAGGGTCTCTCCTTGTCCAACACGGATTCTTTGGCCAGCGCTATCACACCCAGCAGGGACAGAATGCCAAAGGGGACATTGATGTAAAACACCCAACGCCAGCTGTAGTATTCCGTTAGCCAGCCTCCCGCAGTCGGGCCTAGAATGGGTGCTACCATCACACCGACACCCCAAATACCCATCGCTCTTGCATGCTTTTGCACGGGAAAGGTATCGAGCAGAAGGGATTGCGAAATCGGCACCAGACTCGCACCGAAAATACCCTGCAATACGCGAAATACGATCATCTCCTCCAGAGTGTAAGACGCACCGCAGGCCATTGATGCCAGTGTAAAACCCGATACAGAAATTATCAGCAGCCGCTTGCGGCCTATTCGACCAGCAATCCAGCCGGTGAGAGGCATGGCAATAGCCGTTGCCATGATGTATGAGGTGAGCACCCAGGCGATCTTATCTTGAGTAACAGACAAACTGCCCTGCATGTGTGGCAAAGCGACGTTGGCAATCGTTGTATCGATGATTTGAATGATCGCCGCCATCATCACTGCGACAATCAACAGAAAATGCCGCGTTGAATCGGGTAAGTTCTGCAGTTTCAGAATAAGGAAGTTCAATCGCTTGTGCGTCAGATGGCCGGAGCTCGCGTATCAATTTCAACATAGGCGCTCATGCCTGCTCGCAGCACAGGATCATCCGCTTTCGTCTCAAGCTTTATGCGAATCGGAACGCGCTGTACAACCTTTATCCAGTTTCCCGTCGCATTTTGTGGCGGCAGCAAGGAAAACTCCGCTCCAGTTGCCGCACTCAGGCTTTCGACACGCCCGGTCCAATAGCGGTCAGGATAGGCATCGATAGCAATATCTACCGCTTGATCAACATGCAGATTAGGCAAATCAGTCTCCTTGAAGTTTGCCTCGATCCAGACATCGCTGCCGGATACCAGACTCATGATTGGGCTGCCCGGGTAGAGGTGCTGTCCCAACTTGGAAATGTGGCTGACAAAGCCGTCAAATGGCGCAAGTACGCGGGTATGTAGCAAATCAATGTTAGCCAGATCAAGATCTGCCTGCGCCTCCATCACCCCGGAATGCTGACTCAACGGCGCATCAGTGCGGCCATTGAGGTCCGCCAGTAGTTGCGCAAGTTCTCTGCCGATAATAATCCGATTTTCATTGGCAATATCGAGGGTGTGCCGGCGGTCGTCGATCAAGGCTTTTGAAGTGAGGTTCTTCTGCGCCAGATTGAGCTCACGCTTGTACTCCGTTTCCGCAAAATCCAGATTGCTAACGGCCAATGCCAGCTGCGCCTCCTTGGTGTGATAGCTCGCCTGCAATGATCTAACAGCTGACTTCGCCTGTTGCAGCCGCGCCGCCGCTTTATCCCGTGCGACCTTGTAGATGGCGTCATTGACTATGAGCAATAGGTCGCCGCGTTTTACGGTCTGGTTTTCAAGGACGCGTATCTCTGTAATAGTACCGCTGACTTCAGAGCTCACGGTGACCTTTTCAAATTTCAGGTAGGCATTATCGGTGGTAACAAACCTGTCGCTATTGGTATACAGGTAGACCCCGGCGACCCCGGCGACGCCGGCGACTAGCAGACCGAGGCTAAACAGTAGCACACGTATATTGATCATCTGGCGGTGTCAGGCGTTTTTTTGGGGGTGGCCGCCAGCGCTTCTTCGCTAAGCAGAAGATTTGATTTGAGCCGCGATAACAAGGAAAACAGTTTCTTAAGATCAGCAGCGGCAATGTCTCTATTGGCATCAGCTCGCGTGGATGCGCCGATGGCCAGAATCTTCTTCACCACAGCATGCGCACTGCGCGTGAGGTAGAGTCTGAACGCCCTTCGATCTTCTGGGTTCCGGCGGCGTTCAATCAAATCATTCTCCTGCAATTTATCCAACAGGCGGGCGAGCGTTATCGGTTTGATTTCCAACAGGTCAGCCAGATCAACCTGCTGTATCCCTTCGTTACGGGAAAGATGCAGAATCACGCGGCACTGCTCCTGCGTCATGCCAAGACCCTGCACACGCCGGTTGAAATTCTTGCGCAGCAAGCGCGCGACATCGTGGATCAAAAATCCAAAGGTTTCTGGTGTCTCGGGGCTATTCGGCATCTTTTAACGGCCATCAACTAACTAGTACGCAATGCTTATTATATGCTGTACTTACTAGTAAGCGATACGGACACATTGGGTGCCGCTGCGCCAGATTGGTCTATTTTTTCAGTCCACGAACCGTATTCCGGTAAAGACCGCCATCAATGAGCCAGCCAAAACATGGGTATTGAAAAATCGGGGTCCAAAATGAGGCCCCGCAACACGCTCAGCGGAGTAACTTCGCTGGGCTCACCTCGCTGCAGTGGTATCACCCTATGTTCGACAGGCCCTTGGAGCGAATGGTATTGACTTTCGCTATTAGACCACCGCCAAAACGAGTAGCGCTTTTCGGGACCCGATATCATCGACATTTACTTCCGATCCTGTCGCTAAGGTCAGCGCCAAAACCACCCAAAACCTATTTTTGCAAATCTTCCTTGAGGACAAACTTCAAGACTTTACCAGCGGGATTGCGCGGCAGTGCATCCACCAGATGAAGGCGCAGCGGTAGCTTGTACTTTGCCAGCATGGGCTGGGCGAATACGCGCAAATCTTCCAGCGTGAGTTGATGGCCATCATGCAGCGACACCACAGCGGTCACCGCCTCCCCCCATTTTTCATCGGGCAGCCCAATCACTGCGACCTCGGCAATGGATTCATGCTTATAGAGCGCGCTTTCCACCTCGGCCGGGTACACGTTCTCCCCTCCGGAGATCACCATATCCTTGAGACGATCACAGATAAACAGAAAGCCTTCGTCATCGACGTAGCCAACATCACCCGAGTGAAACCAGCCTTCTGTATCAATCGCATCTGCGGTCGCCTCAGGCCGATTCCAGTAGCCCTTCATAATATTGGGGCCGCGCATGCATATCTCGCCGCGCACACCGGGTGCTACCGGCTTGTTGTCGTTGTCCACGATTCTCATATCACTGTAGATCGGCGACTGGCCGGCTGAGCCCAGCTTGCTGCGGGTCCATTCGGGCGTCAGGAAGGAGGAAAACGGCGCCGTTTCAGTGAGGCCGTAGCCCTGGCAAAAATCCACGCCGCGATCAGCATATAACTCGATCAGCGATTCGGGAACCGGTGCGGCACCGACCAGGAGATTGCGCACACAACTCAGATCAGTGGTGCCAAACGACGGGTGCTGGGACATAAAAAGGAACATCGCGGGAGCGCCAAACATGTGGCTAACCTTATAGCGCTGGAAATCCGCCAGCACCTGCCCCGGATCGAAATTACGCAGCAGCACGACGGTAGAACCGCTGTGAAAAGAACCCAGTGTCATGACGTTCAGGCCACCGATATGAAACAACGGCGCCGCTGTCAGGATCACATCGTCGCGTGAGCCCCCGAAAGCGAGCGCCGCATTAATATTATTCCACACAATATTGCCGTGGGTCAGCATGGCTCCTTTGGGCAGTCCGGTCGTGCCAGAGGTATACATGATGAGGGCCACGTCGTGCTCATCAACTGAAACAGGCTGCGCCAGAGGCTCGGCGGCAGCCAGCTCTGTCGACAAGTGACGCCAGGCTTCGGCCGCGCTTTCGCTGGAAAAATACTGCCTGCAGGACAACCGGGGCATGGCCTCCTCCAGCACAGGCTGCAGTGCATCGTCCACCACCAGTGTATGGATGCCCGCGTCATTGATAATAAAAGTGAGCTCTTGGGCCGTGAGACGATAGTTCAGCGGCACAAAAATAGCGCCCAGTGCCTGCGCCGCAAACATTGTTTCAAGCAGCGCCGGGTGATTAAAACCGAGATAGCCCACTCGATCACCCAAGCATACCCCGCCTGACCTGAGCAGCGTTGCCATGCGGCGCACTCGATCGCCAAACTCGCTATAGGCTATCGCACGCTCCTCAAATATCAGCGCGATTCTTTCGGGGTTAAGATCTGCCCGACGCAACATAGTGACAGCGAGGTTGGGTTCGATTCCGGGTCTGTTCACGGCTATCTCCTGATGTCTGATTTTACAAATTGCTATTTGAGCCAGCGTGCTCTGTGCGACGCGACTAGGGATACTAGCATGGAGAAATACGGCTTAATATCTTTTACAACAGACGGTAGCGACCGACCTTGACGCTTAAGCTTGCCGTCAAAATCTGCTACCGTTACGCCAAATTTTTAGTGTAACGGAGTAAATCCTATGACCAGCAGTTTCTATCCACCCCAGCGCACACTGATGGGGCCTGGCCCTTCTGATGTTTCTTCGCGCGTGCTGGGAGCCATGGCGCGACCGACCATAGGCCACCTCGATCCACTGTTCCTGACGCTGATGGATGAAATCAAACAGCTTCTGCAGTACGCCTTCCAAACAGATAACGCACTGACTTTACCTATCTCCGCGCCGGGCTCCGCGGGGATGGAAGCCTGTTTTGTCAATCTGGTCTCACCGGGCGACAAAGTAATCGTATGCCAGAATGGTGTTTTCGGCGGTCGTATGAGAGAAAACGTCGAGCGCTGTGGCGGTATCGCAGTGATCGTGGAGGACGCATGGGGTCAACCCGTGAGTGCGGAAAAAGTGGAGGCCGCGTTCGACGCAAACCCCGACACCGCCATACTCGCCTTCGTGCATGCCGAAACATCGACAGGCGTGCACAGTGATGCCAAAGCCCTGTGTGAATTGGCGTCCAGTCGCGGCGCGCTGTCTATCGTGGATGCAGTGACATCGTTAGGCGGCATTGAAGTGTCAGTAGATGCATGGGGCGTTGACGCCATGTATTCCGGCACACAGAAGTGCCTGTCGTGTGTGCCCGGACTCTCTCCGGTCACCTTCAGCGAACGCGCGGTGAAGCGCATCAGTGAACGCAAACAAAAAGTACAAAGCTGGTTCCTCGACATGCAACTGGTGATGGGCTACTGGGGCGGCAGCGGCAAGCGTGCCTACCACCATACCGCGCCGGTCAACAACCTCTACGCCCTGCATGAATCGCTGGTCATGTTACAGGAGGAAGGGCTGGAGCAGGCACACGCTCGCCATCGACATAATCATCTCGCACTGGTTGCCGGACTGGAGGCCATGGGCCTTAGTATGGCCGTTGCACCGGCCTACCGTCTGCCGCAACTAAACTCTGTGTTAATACCCGAGGGCGTCGACGATGCCGCATTGCGCAGTGCTCTGCTCGATGAATTTGATCTGGAAATTGGCGGCGGCTTAGGCGCACTCGCCGGCAAGACCTGGCGTATCGGCCTGATGGGTTTTGCCAGCAACGAGCGCAATGTGATGTACTGCCTGAGTGCGCTGGAGGCTATTTTGCAGCGACAGGGAATAGGCATTCACAGCGGGAAGGCGCTGACTGCGGCGCGCGGGGTTTTCGATACACTATAGCAAGTCGGAAATGTGCCCTTCTTACGCTGCCGGACCGGCGCCAAACTCAGTAGAGTTTTTCGAGATATGCCGTGAATACATCATTGTAGGCTCGCCCCACGGATGGCCGCCCCACGGATGGCCGCCCCACGGATGGCCGCCCCACGGATGGCCCCCCACGGATGGCCCCCCACCCTCTATAGGCTCAGCCGGTCATTGTAATATCTACGCGCTTTGACGCCTTGGTGCTTCCGTTCAGATTAA
>JBDNIE010000050.1:0-18095 GCA_041688425.1 Halioglobus sp.
CCGACGTTGTTGCTGATAGGCGCATCCTATGCCGTGCCCATCGTGGTGCTGGAAGGCTTTTTGCTGAAGCGTGGGTTTGTTGGCATGCAAAAAGGTATGCAATCCACGCCAGATGCGGGTCGTGTGTTGGTCAAGCTCTTTGGGTTGGCCGTCACGCTGTTTTTGATCGTCGGCGTCTACTCGCTGTTTCCGGAGTATCGCGGCTCGTTCTACAACCAATACTATGCGGCATTGCGGGCGCTGGCGCCGTGGTGGCTGCTTGTGGCGCTACCCTATTTCTACTGGATGGATGGATGGGCGCAGCGGTGAGGAGCGCGATGGCTACTGGCAGATGGGAGAGCTGGCGCTTTTTCGCTGGAAGTATCTTGATCGGCGCGTGATTGGCCAGCACCTGCTGGGCTGGCTGGTCAAGTTGTTCTTTCTACCGCTGATGTTTGTCTACTTCGCGGGCAAAGTGCGCTATTTCCAGAACTACCACTTCGAACTGGTGTTCACCAACTTCAAGTTTTTCTATGACTTTGCTTTCGAGTGTTTGTTGTATATCGATCTTTTGATCGCCTGTGTTGGTTACCTGTGTACCCTCAAGGTGACGGATTCGCACATACGTTCCACCGATCCGACGCTGCTGGGGTGGGGCGTTGCGATAATGTGCTACCAACCCTTCTGGGCTTTCTTTTCTGCCCAGTATCTGGATTACCAGTCTGGCCTTTGGTATCCGCTTTTCCAATCTGACACACAGGGGTCATTCTCACCAACGGGCCCTACCGCTACTGTAAGCACCCGGCCTATGTCAGCAAGAGTATCTCATGGTGGCTGATCTCTATGCCGTTTATGGTCGGCGTCAGTATCGATGAGTCGTTGCGCCACTGCCTGCTGTTGCTGCTGCTTAATCTGGTCTACCTGCTGCGTGCGCGCACTGAAGAACGGCACCTGTCGCAGGATCCGGCGTACTGCGTGTATGCGCTTTACATTGAAGAGCACGGTATTTTTCGGCGATTGGGCAGATGGCTGCCGGTGCTGAAATTCGCGCCTGGGCAGTTGTTTAACCTGCAGCCCCGATAAACGCTAGGCAGTGAGGTATTTACGCATATCCACGTCGTCTATCTGGCTCGGTGGCAGATACTCCCGCGCATACTGCAAGTACACTTTATCGCGCAGGAAAAGTTCAAAACAGTCTTTGTCGATGTGCTCATTCTTGACCATTCTGTGCAGAATCTCGATGGCCTCACTCACGGGCTTGGCTTTTTTGTAGGGCCGGTCGGAGGCCGTGAGTGCCTCGAAAATATCCGCAATGGCGAGGATGCGCTCAGGGATGCTCAGCGCCTCACCCGGCAATCTACGCGGGTAGCCTGTGCCCTTCATTGTCTCGTGGTGCGTTGAAGCGTAACGTGGCACATTCTTTAGCTCTTCGGGAAAGGGCAGGCTTTCCAGCATTTTGATGGTGCTGATCATGTGTTCGTTAATTTTGAAGCGATCTTCTGCGGTAAGTGTGCCGCGCGAAACAGAAAGATTGTATAGCTCTCCCTGATTGTAAAGATGCTCAGGGGTGACCATATCGATGCCGTACTCGGGCGGATAAACCGCCTTATGCTCGCGCTTAATAATATGTTCGGGTTTGTCACTGAGGAGTTGTTCTGTCGCTGGGAGTGTTGGCGCGGTGCCGTGCACACGCAACTCTTCCACAGGGGACAACCCGATGCGATTGTCGAAGTGCCGCTGCCAGGTTTTCTTCGCGATCTCTTGCAGGCGATCGAGCTTATGCTGGTCAAGGAATTCACTGCCTACATTACAGCTGGCGATAAATGCAAATTGATCCAGCAATTCTTGCCGCGTCTGTGCTAATTCCAGATCCAGTTGCGGCGCATCCTGCGGCTGCTGGAGCCGCTGCTTCCAATAGGCAATTTCGGCATCGCGCCATAACACCTCAAAGCGCATCCGCACTTCATGCAGCCGATTGTAGATCACTTCAAGCTTGCTGCCTTTGTCGACGATATGCTCGGGCGTGGTGATCTTGCCGCAGTCGTGTAACCACGCGGCGATGCGGTACTCGCGCCATTCGTCGTCTGATTCGAGAGCGAAGTCTCGAAACGCGGGCAAGTCACTGGCCGCTGCATGCTCGGCGAACATCAGCGCCAGCTCTGGCACCCGCTTGCAATGGCTACCCGTATAGGCGGACTTGTCGTCAATCGCCTGTGCGATCAACTCAATAAATGCGTCCATCAGCGCCCGTTGCTCAAGTTCATGCGTCTGCATTGCGGCGACCATGCCCACCATTGAGCTGGACAGCTCGTCCAACTCTTTTACATTGGAACTGATGTGTTTTACCTTGGCGAACTCGCGCCGCTGTACTTTGTCGTTTTCCAGTGCAAGTTGCCTGATGGGTCTGACGATGGGCCTGGCGAATATCCAGGACAGCGGTAGCAGAACCAGCAGGAAAACAGCTGTAATCCCAATGGATAAACGCACCTGATCAAGGAACGGCGCAACGAGGGCGTCGCGCGGAGTGAGTATGCCTATGTACAGAGGGTTTTCGCCGTCGCTCGCCGGCGCAGCGTAGGCGAGGTAGGTTTCCCCCGCCATATCGGCTTCAACCAGTTGACCGTGCATTGACGGGTTCGCGGCAATATGGATCAGGGCGTCATTGGGAACGACGTTGGAATGGCTGATGCCAGTATTGTCATCCGACTGTAGCCATTTGTCAGACAGGTAATTGAACTGCTCTTCCCCTATCGCAGCGATAGCACTGTCTATCAGTTGACGTAGCTCCGGCTTGTCCGCAGGAACCACGATATGCAGCGTATTGGGGAGATCGCCATTTCCGAAATTGACCTCATTGTGAAACTGCAAGCCCGTGAGAAAGTAGGTGCGGGCGAGAAAGTGCATGATTGCTTCGTTATCGAGCGCAGCCGTGGCCTCCCCGGCCAGTACCATTTCCAATGCGTGCAACGTGGATTCGGTTTCAACGATTTCAATCTGCGGGAAACGGTTTCTCAGAATCGGTATTGTCGACCAGCCTGCTGGAATGGCCAGTATTTTTCCATTGAGTCCAGTCAAATCGGTAAGCGCGCCAAAATTTTCCCGCGTGATCAGCGCATAGGGCAGCTTGGCGTAGCTTAGCCCTAGCAGGCCAAGCGTCTTATTGTCTTCGGTGGCGATCACCGACTGCAGCAGGTCGATTTCACCCGCCCGGAACAACGCCACCAGTTCCGGCCAGCTGTAGCCATTGGTGAACGTGACTTGCAGACCCGTCATGTGTGCAATGAGTCTGATTATGTCGATGGAGTACCCGTTAGGGCGCCCGGCCTGCGTGTAGTCGAACGGCGGCCAGTTCAACTCGTTGGACACAGTGAGCACGGGCTGAATTGCCACTAACTGCTTGTCCTTTTCTGTGAGAACAAATTCGGGCACAGGGATACCGGGACGTTTTCTCTTTTGGTCAATGCTGGATGCAATGACCTCGCCGGTGCGGTTAAAAAGGTAGACATCGCCGTGACTGGATATCTTATGCTCCGTCAAAAAATCGGAGATTGTGGCCAGTGCCATATCAATCGCGATAACGGTTTCTGAGTTCTTTAAGCGTTTCGAGAGTGTTCGCCCCGGCGCACCGAGCTGGGCAAAAATATAGGGCTCGGTCATTTGCACTGCATCGGAAGCGATGGCGCTGGTGTACCAGGGCCGCGCGCGTGCGTCATAATCAGTGGGCTCGGCGCGGGACAAGCGAACCTGCAAGTTTTCGTCCAGGTAACGGTAGTAGCGCTGCGCTCCGTCCGCGCCCTGGCGTAGGGTAATGGTAAGCCAGCGATCGAGCGGATGCGCATGCAGTTTCTTGCGGGCGGTCTCGCTGGTATTGAGATTGATAACCTCGAAGAACCCGCCCTCGCTATTCCCCAGATAGATACCGTAGTACAAGGGGTTTTTCAGCAAGACCCGGGTAAATATCTGCAGATGTGCGTCTTCGTTGTTGGCGTCGGCGAGCACCGGGTTCTCCGCCAGCAGATCGATAACGTTTGAATTGATTCTAGCCACGCTGCGCAACTCCGAAGCGATGCCCGATGACGCAGTCTCATAAAGGTCAGCGGCGACAGTCCGCGCCATTGATTGCCCGAAGAAGTACTGCAGGCCAATGGCGATACCCGCCGTCAGGGTTGTCGCGATAACAAACGCGATGACGACGGTGAGTTGTATGGTGGTGCGCATATTGCCAAACAAAGAAATCATCGGCGGTGAGCGTCTCATTCTAGAGTGGCTGCGCCATTAAGCATACCATGCGATGGAAGGCGGCAGGTCATGCTTGAATGCCCCCGATTGCAAACCCATTTAGGTCTATGTCTTGCTGAATTTAGAAACCAAGTGGAAATAATTCTGGAGCCTAAAGAAGCGCCATGGAGTAACCTTGCAGTCTGCTATATGCTTTTCTAACTGACGATCCAGCGATAGTTCCCGAAGGAGCTTTGGAGGCTTCTCTTTTCGAGGGCCTCCTAGGGCATCACTAATTCACGCAGGGATAGAACAAGGTTGTCGTAGTTAGAGGCGTGTTGAGAGTAATCACTACCTGACCTGTCTCTGGTGGATTTTTGACCTCACTAATCGAGGTGAAGAAAAAAGTAAACGCACCACTATCAGATCGATTAAAAATATCGAAAGTGGTCGCTTCTACAAGTTCACAGTTATCGACAGTAGACAGGTTAACAGTTGCTCCTGCGGGTGGAGGGTTGTTGAAGCTGTCAGCAACATGCACGGTAACAAACTGCGAATTACCAACGGGGTCATTTGGGACAGCGCGGAACAGCCAGAGAGTTTCATCCCCTAGCGTTACTACGGCAGAGTCCCTAACGTTGATCAGTTCGCGGCTGCACCATACACCATCGCCAGCGACTGGGCAGAGCAAGCCGTTGTAAACAGCCGGATCATCATTCAGGTCATAGGTATTGTTAGCGTTGAAATCCACGAAGATTTCTTCCTGGCCAGAGATGCACTGAATAGAACCTTGCGGCGCTGTAACGCATGCCGGCAGTGCCGGTGTATAAAAAGTGTCTTCGTTTTCGTCATGGAATGCCTCAGGCAGGTTCTCAAAGAGGTTCTGCTCACTCTGATCCATCACACCATTGCCGTTGCGATCAATAAAAGATTCCTCGCCAATCGCGGTCACCAAAATAGTCGATCGGCCGCCCCGAATAGATCCCAGATCTGTAGGGCAAGGGATAGCTGGGTCAGGAAAGCCGGGACAGGTAACAGAATTTAGTGTGTTTGAATTGGTCACCACGTAGGTGCTGCCCGTTAAAGTAGGAAACCGCGGCGCCTGACTTGTCCAATCTACAGAACATGCGCCAGCTGTGGTTGTGCAGGAGCCAACAATAGAGCCATATTCCGTAGTGAACACTGCAGCGGTGCCGTCTACCACTGGGTTATTGAATTTGTCGGCCATTCTAACGGTCAATTCGCGACACAATCCGTCTATGTTCATTCCTCCGTCGACAACAAAGCTGCCTTCATCGCCACAGTCACCCACGGATAAGCTAATTGAATTTTGATCAGGTAACCCAGTGGTAACAGTCAACAGGTCGGAAACGGTCGTTACCACGTTGCCATCCCCATCATCTACGGTAGCCAGCACGCGCACGACGCTGGGGATTTCACCGGCCTGCACTGTGACAGAGACTTGACCATCGCCATTGCTGAGTGCGGATGTTTTGGACAAAGAAAGCCCACCAATGAAGGTGGTCAATGAGAATTGGACATTAACGCCAGGCAGAGGTCTACCCGCGCCATCGACCACATCAAATACAACATTGGATGTTTCATCGCGGCCTTGTCCCCCCGTCCCCCGCAGAACGACAAGTAATGGTTCTGCGCTGACGAAATTAACGGAGTTGGTCGTCGGTCCAGCGATGTTGATTGTGCCGAATGCTTGAGCGTCAGCCCCCACCAGACTTGCAGTAATGCTGTCAGTCCCTGAGCAGCTTAGTGAACTGTACAATGTAGACGCTTGTCCATTTACAGACTGTGCAATGGTAGGGTTAACGGTAGCCAGCGCCGCCGCTATGCATCCGCTGCTGAACCTGACATCTTCGGCGGTGGCGACGCGGTCACCCTCGGCATTCAAAACCACTACTGACAGCTGAGCATTACCAGCTGCCGCAAGAGTGGATTCGGGCTCGATCAAGATTTGATTCTCAACAAACATGTCATCGGCGTCGAAGTAACCCAGACGCAGGCCACTGTCGCCAACTTGGTAAGGTAAGGAGGCGGAGATACTACCGGCGCTAGTCGCTGCAGTTGCTGTTACCGATCCGGCGCCCTTTTCGCCACCAGCTTCTATCTGGAATGTCGCAACCCCGCTGCTATTGGTGAGTGCTGTGCCAGATGCCGGGAATAACACGCCGACATTGGTCGTGGCCGAAACTACCACATTCGCGCCGCTGCCTCCCACCGTCGCGCGCAAGGTGCCCGGCGACGACGAGGTAACAGTATTGGTTTCATTGCCCTGCGGGTCGAGCAGAACTAGAGCTAACTCGCTAGCCGTCACCTGAAACGTCAGGCTGCCCGCCAGGTTGCCGCTGCCAGTGGTGGCTGTTGCGGTAATAGTGCCGGTGCTGCTTTCAAGCCCCGCTACTATCTGGAAAGTAGCGACTCCTAGCAAATTTGTCAGGGCTGTCTTTGATTCGGGCAATATTGTGCCGACAGTAGTCTCGACGGTTACCAGTACATTGGCGGTCCCGCCTGGAATACTGACGGTCAGTGTGCCGGGCGCTGCGGAGTTCACGGTGTCGGTAGGCTGACCCTCAGCATTAAAGAGAGCCAGAGCCAGTGTGCCGACTCCGCCGCCACTGCTGCCGCCATCATCGAAAAAAGTGCTGCCACCACCACCACCGCCACAGGCTGCAAGAGTGAAGAGAAAAGCAAGCGAAACAGCCAGACGGCTGACAAGCGTGGCGCCCTGATTGATCATTTTTTATCCCCTCTTGTCCGCGGTAGCGCGGTAGCGCGGTTTTTATTGGTGTTGCCTTGTATGTCCGGTTAGCCATTTTAATGCCTATGAGGCCAACAGGAGAACCTTCTACCCCGTGTAGCTTATCATGACCGTGCCTTAAAACTCGATTAGTAACAGGGTGATAGACGTCTTTTGTGATTTTTTACACAAGGTTTACCCTGTATCTTGCAATGATTGCGTGTGGTTGCTGCAACCTGCATGGCAATGGGCGTCACACGCGGGTCAAATTTTTTTTGGGTGTTGTGCAGAGTGTTGTGCAGGGTCTGCGCTGCATCGGGCTCGTCATTGGCATTGCTAGTCCATAGCAGCGCCCACTAACACGTTGCGCAGCGCCGCCTTAAAGCCATTTCAATATTGCACCAAGACGGGTAGCTGTTACCATCTGCACGATGAATCTCAGTACAACTTCTTCGCTCCCACAACTCTGTGTGTCCATCGTGCTCCACGACAGTCCGCTGCCGCTGTTACTCGGCTCATTGCATAGCCTGCAGCGCTGCGTAAAGGCGGCGCGCGGCGACGGGAGCCTCAACCAGGTTACGGTCTTTCTGGTCGATAACGCCTCGGACGCGGCATACCGGTTGTCCGTGCAAAGCGAGCTCGCCCGCTGGCCGCAAAGTGAATATTTTCATCTGCAGTATTGCCCTCAAGCCGGTAATCACGGCTTTGGTGCCGGGCACAATGTCGCGCTTGCAATGGTGAACAGTGATTTTCATCTGATTCTCAACCCCGATGTGGAGTTGGCAGAAAATGTTCTGCAGAGTGGCCTTGCCGCCATGCGGCAGCACAGTGACATAGCGTTGTTGAGTCCCAGGGTTGTCGGTGGCAACGGGGAGCAGGAATTTCTCTGCAAACGCTATCCGTCTGTGCTGGTTTTGCTGCTACGCGGTTTTGCGCCAGGTTTTGTGCGCCGCGTATTTCAGCGGCAGCTGGCGCATTACGAAATGCGTGATCTGTGCGCCGGCGATGTCCCTGTCGACGTGCCGATAGCCAGCGGCTGCTTTATGCTGGTGCGCAGCGCTGCATTGCGCGCCGTCAGCGGTTTCAACGAGGATTTTTTCCTCTACTTTGAGGATTTTGACCTGTCCCTGCGCCTGGCGAGCCAGGGTCGACTGGTCTTCGACCCGGCAATGCGTATTGTTCACCACGGCGGTTATGCGGCCAACAAAGGGTACCGCCACCTGCAGTATTTTATCCGCTCAGGCATCCTGTTTTTTAATCGCCACGGGTGGCGTTGGATGTAGCCGAGGGTAAAATGCTGTTAAACTTTTGCGCGCTGTCATACCGCATTCGCGGGGAGTTTGAATGAACGAACTAAGGCGCATAGCCTACCTCGAGGTTTTGGGGGTCGATAACTATATATCGCGCAGGCAACTGCCCGGCGCGTCTGTGACCCACCGGTTGACGATAGTCCCGACGCGGCAGTCTCCCTTGATTACGGTGGGGTTAGAGGCCCTGTCACTGGAAGAAGTGGCGCCCCAGGCGCCGCCGCAATCAGCATCGCGTATCCGTCCCGATATCAGCCTGAGCCCGCGCGCCGCAACGGAGACGCCTGCACCCGCGGCAGCAGATGCTCCTGGCGCCGAGCCTGTGCCGCGGTTTAGCTTGTGCACCATGGTGGCGGGCGATTGGCTGTGGCTGCAGGACTTGGGTGATCTGCCTCTGACTGCCGAGCAGGTGCAACTGGTGCAAGCTATGGCAAACGCCTTGCGGCGGGCTAGCGCAGACCGCGACGCCAACAGCGAGCGACCCGGTGCTACTGGCGCCGCGTCCAAGCCGGACGTGGCGCAGTTTGACTGGCCGATGCATACCAATCGGCAGCTGGATCTGGGCGAGGAGGCGGCGCGTGCCAGTGTGGCGGCATTTGTCAGCCGCAGGTTGGAACAGCATGGCTGTCGTGGCGTGGTGCTGCTGGGGCAGTCGACTGCGGGTCGAGTGTCGGTGTCGGAGATAGCTGTTTGCGCAGTGCAGACGGCAAGCAGCTCGGATATTTTGGCGCGTCCGACACTTAAACCGCAAGTGTGGCGCGATCTGCAGCCGCTGCGCGACAAGGTCTGAAGGGCATTGCTCTTGTCGCGATTGCTGACCCGCCCCCTCGCCTTTCTAAGCCGACCATGAAGCCCGTGGAGTACACAATTAGGCTCGCACAACCCGCCGATGCCGGGGCGCTGGCCTCTATCGATGCCACTGTGAACTTCAGCCCCTGGGATGAACAACAATTTGCCTTTGCATGTAGCGGCCTCAAACATGCACCAGCGTGTGCGTTGGTAGTGGAGCAGAGCGAGCATGGGGGGCGAGTAGACGGTTTCGTGGTGATGTCTCAGATACTGGACCAGGCCTCTATTCTCAGTATTGCGGTGCGTACCGAACAGCAGGGCAAGGGCCTCGGGTACCTGTTGCTAAAAGCGATACTGGTGAAGATGTATCAGGCCGGCGCAGCGCGTTGCCTGTTGGAGGTCCGGCAGTCGAATGTCACAGCCAAGCGTCTGTACAAGCGCAGTGGCTTCTTATCGGATGGCGTACGCAAAAACTATTACCCTACCGCAGGTGGACGCGAGGATGCACTGCTGTTGTCTTTGGATTTAGAAGGAGACTCGAATGAACGTGCTTGAAACCGAGTGGTGGACCATGGCGTTACCGCCGGAGTGGTGGGCAGATTCGGAGGAAGACAGCATCCTGGTCGGGGATCATGATGATGTTGGCTGTATCGAGATGAGCACGCTGCACAAGGATGCTGGGGTATTCGATTTTGAGAGCGTGCAGGAGATTGCGCAGTCGGAGTCAGAGCATCCGTTGGATTGGCAAAAGGTCAGCTTGGGCGATTTCAGGGGTGTGCAGAGCCGCTATGTGGAAGAGGGTGCGGCGGTTCGTGAGTGGTATGTGTTTAATGGCGCAATGCTGCTGTTTATTACCTACAGCTGTGATGAAGAAAACCGCGGCATGGATGACGCGGCTGTCAACGAGTTACTCGATACGCTGATGATCGCCGCGGAGGTCGGTGCAGAGAGTCCCTAGGACGCAGTGCCGGTGACGCGCACGCGTTTTGCACCCTTGACCGGATCCGCTTTTCTTGCCGCCTCGCGGGTTTTGATCTGGTCATCAATGATATTTTTCACCGCGATAATCAGGCCGGTGAAAATGAAGGCACCCGGCGGCAGGATGGCCAGCAGGAATGGTTGATAGTTCGGGAACAGCACGAGTTCCCAGCTGGCAGCCGCAGGCCCGAACAGCAAGTCCATATTGGCGAATAGCACGCCAGTACCAGTGAGTTCGCGCAGTGCCCCCAGAACCACCAGCACGGCGGCAAAGCCGATGCCCATAATGAAGCCATCATAGGCGGCAGGCCCCATGGGGTTCCTCGCGGCAAAGCCGTCGGCCCGGCCGAGGATCACGCAGTTGGTGGTAATCAGTGGCAGGAAGATTCCCAGGATCTCAAACAGCTCGTAAGTGAAGGCTTGCATCAGCAACTCAATGCAGGTGACGGCCGCGGCAATAATCATCACAAAGGCGGGCAGGCGCACGGCGTCGGAGACAATATTGCGGATCAGTGATACAGACGTGTTGGAGATGATGAGTACCATTACCGTCGCCACGCCCAGTCCGATGGCGTTGACGACGCTGCCAGTCACCGCCAGCAGTGGGCACAGGCCCAGTAGTTGCACAATGGCGGGGTTATTCTTCCACAAGCCATTGAGCGACAGGTCCTTGTAACTGACTTCTGCCATTATGATTCACCTCCAGCGGGCTCGGGATCTCGTTCTTCAAACAGGGTCTTTCTATTCGCTTGGACGAATTGTAAGGCCCTCAGTGTAGCCGCGACAACTGCGCGCGGTGTGATGGTGGCGCCAGTGAACTGGTCGAATTCGCCGTTGTCTTTTTTTACCGCCCAGCCACTCAGGGTGGGATTGGTCAGCGAGCGCCCTTCAAACCCCAGTATCCAGTCGGATTTCTTGATATCGACTTTATCGCCCAGCCCTGGCGTTTCGCGGTGCACGAGCGTGCGCACCCCGGCGATGCTGCCGTCCCTGTTCACACCAACGATGAGCTCTATCTCACCGGTATAGCCATCCGGTGCCACGGTGGGGACGATAACAGCCACCACCTCTCCTTGCTGGCGCGCAATATACACCTGCTTGTCCTCAATCAGGTGCAGCTCTTCATTGTCAGGACCGACGGCGATGGTCTCGTCCAACATCGAGTTGTCATGTCGATTCCTGGGGATAATTTCCAGCAGCGCTTTTTCTTCTGCCAGACGTTTTTGCTTGGCAATATCATCCTTTGTCAGCAGGTGGGTGCCTGCAATGAGCGCGGTGGTGCACACGGCGAAAAGTGCGAGCAACAGACTATTGCGGGTAATCGATTGGCCCAGCATGCTATTTTTCCCCTGGCTTGCCGCTATGGCCATAGGTGCGCGGCTGCGTGTAGTAATCAATGAAGGGCGCGGCAAAGTTCATAATGAGTACCGCAAAGGCGACAGCGTCAGGATAATTGCCGCGCACCCGAATGACGTAGATCAGCACGCCGATCAACGCGCCGTAAATCAGGCGGCCGCGCAGCGACACAGCCGATGTCACCGGGTCTGTCACAATAAAGAAAGCGCCAAACATTGTCGCGCCACTGAGCAGGTGAAACAACGGCGAGCCGCCACTGGCGGAACTGCCCCCATCGTAAAATATTGCTGCCATCAGGCTGAGGGCGGCCAGCATTGCAACCGGGGCGTGCCAGGTGAATACGCGTTGGTACAGTAACCACGCTCCGCCAGCCAGGAAGGCAATATTAGCCCACTCCCAGCCAAGCCCTGCCCAGAGCCCGAACTGGGGGTTTTGCTGCCACAGATCCTCCATCAGCAGGCTATTGTTTTGCCTGAGTATGTCTAGCGGCGTCGCCATGGTGGCGCCGTCATACAGCGCCGGGAGGAAGCAGGCTTGCAGCGCTTCCAACAAGCCTGGCATTTCCCCGAGGCCGCGCGGCGGCGCCCACGATGTCATTTGCATCGGGAAGGAGATGAGCAATATGACATAACCGGCCATGGCGGGATTGAAGGGGTTGTAACCGAGGCCTCCGTATAATTGTTTGGCCAGCAAAATGGAACTGGCGATACCGATGGCGATCAGCCACCACGGGGAGTAGGGCGGTAGGGCGATACACAGCAGAAATGCAGTGACGAGCGCGCTGCAGTCCTTCAGATAAAAGCCTATTGGGCGGCGCCGCAGTTTCAGCGCAAACGCCTCGCAGGCCAGTGCCAAGAGACTACCCCAGAGGATGTTGACCAGCGTGCCAAAGCCAAAGAAATGGGTGAGCACGAGAATGCCGGGCACCGTTGCCAGCAATACGTTCTGCATGACACGCTGAGTGCTCATTGGGCCGTGAGCATGAGGTGAGGTGAGGCGCATCAGAGCCATATCAGGCGTTCTCTGCCTGTTGCAATTGTTGTTCAGCGCTACGGATCTTGTCGGTCAGTCGCGCCACGGTTGATTCCAATGCCACGATAACCTTTTCCCCCTGCGCATTGTCTCTGCTCTGGATGAGCGTAGCGTGCGTCTTTTGCAGCCGTTGCTGCAGCTTTGTCAGGTCAGCCCGTGCTTTTTCTGCCGGGCTTAGTGCCGCCTCTGCCTGTCTCGCAGCCATTGCCCTGGCAATCGCAGCCTGCGCAGTATCTGCAACGGGCGCTTGTGGCGCACTAGCGTGATTGTTTGACGCCTGATACGCGGCCAGTGCCTGCTCGCCGGCTGCCAGTTTCTCGCGGGTTTTGTCGACGCCCGTTTGCAAGGCTTCTACAAACTCGCTGTTCTGGGCTTTGGCCTCTTCCAGTTTGGCGCTCGCGGTCGTCAGTCGCTTCTGCGCAGAGACGACGGTTTTCTCCAGTTTTTCAAGCTCGCTTTCATCGTTACCAGCGCCTGCCTGTGCTGCTTTTTTCGCCTGGGCGCGCTCAATCGCGGCTTGGATGGGATCTTCCCCAGCGCCAGCGCCGGATGCCAGCGCGCGCTGTTCGGCGACCTTTTTTCGCGCTGCCCGCTTGGCTTCTTTATCGGCGCCGGCCTGTTCAATGCGCTGCTGCCGCGCCTCGAAGCGCACCCGTGATGCCTCGGCCTTTTCATGGTCGCGGCGCATTTGCAGGATCTCTGCCTTGGAAGCGCGGTAGTACTGCACCAACGGAATATTACTGGGGCAGGCGTAGGAGCAGGCACCACACTCAATACAATCGAACAGGTTGTGCTGTTCCAGTTTCTCGAATTCCTTACCCTGAGCAAACCAGAACAATTGCTGTGGCAGCAGGCTTGCCGGGCAGGCCTGCTCACACATGCCACAGCGTATACAGGCCTGGGCGGGTGGCGGCCTGGGTAACTCTTTTTCAGTAGGTGCAAGAATACAGTTAGTGGTTTTGATAATCGGCACATCGATATCGGGTACCGTAAAGCCCATCATGGGCCCACCCATAATCAGACGGCTGTTTTTTTCCGGCAGGTAACCTGCTTTTGCCAGAAGATAGCGCATGGGGGTCCCGATCAATACCTGAAAGTTTTGCGGTTCGCGCACGGCGTCGCCAGTGACGGTGGTTACCCGGGAAATCAGCGGTCGACCGTGCACCACGGCTTCGTATATCGCCACCGTGCTGCCGATATTCTGGCACACCACACCCACCTGCGAGGGCAATCCGCCACTGGGAACCTGTTTGCCTGTGAGTATCTCGATCAGTTGCTTCTCGCCGCCGGAAGGATACTTGGTGGGAAACTCGACAATCTCGATGCCGCTACCCTCAGCGGCAGCGCGCAGGGCGGCAATACCCTCCGGTTTGTTATCCTCTACGCCGATCAGAGTTTCCTGCGGCGCGATGATGTAGCGAAGTATCTTTGCGCCCTCGATGATTTGGTCCGCACGCTCGCGCATCATCGCGTCATCCGCCGTGATATAGGGCTCACACTCCGTACCATTGATAATCAGTGTTTGAATAGTGGTGCCGGCTTTGACAGACAATTTTACCGAGCTGGGGAAGCCCGCTCCGCCCATACCCGCAATGCCGGCATGTCGGATCAATTCAATGATTGCAGGTTTATCCAGCGTCTCATAATTCGGCGTGCCGCTGCATTCGATCCACTCGTCCTTGCCGTCCGGCACAATCACGATGCAGGGCGCAAGGTGGCCAGAGGAGTGGGCAATGAGTCGCTCTTCGATCGCGTGAATTGTCCCTGATGTAGGCGCGTGTTTGGGTACGCTAACGAATCCCTGTGCCTCGGCAATCACCTGTCCCTTGAGCACGTGTTGACCGACCGCCACAACCACGCCCGCGGGTGTGCCGATGTGTTGCGACAGCGGAATTATCAGCTCAGGAGGAAGACCTGCATCAGCGATGCCGGTGCGCACCGATTGGTGCTTGTTGTCCGGTGGATGGATGCCGCCGTGGAAACCAAAAACTTTTCTCATGCGGCGCGATCCTGCGATACATCGCCCGGTACTGAGTCAGTGGCGATAAGGTCCACGCTGCGACTGACCGGATTCGGTAAATCCCAGTGCCAGGTCTGCATGCTTTCCTGCTGCGGAATCATGTCGATACAATCCACAGGGCAGGGCTCAACACACAGGTCACACCCAGTGCACTCGCTGGTAATGACAGTGTGCATCTGCTTGGCTGCGCCGAGGATGGCATCCACCGGGCACGCCTGTATGCACTTGGTGCAGCCGATACACTCGGCCTCCCGAATGAACGCCACGGAAGGGACTGTCTTGACATCCCCGTGTTCCGAATCCAGTGGTGTGGGCTCCATGTCCAACAGGTCTGCCAGTGCCTGGATACCCGCTTCACCACCCGGCGGACATTTGTTGATGGCCTCGCCATTGGCGATGGCCTCAGCGTAAGGTCGGCAACCCGGATAACCACACTGGCCGCACTGTGTCTGCGGCAGGATGTTGTTGATCTCGTCCGCAATTGGATTGCCTTCAGTTTTGAAGCGCACCGCCGCATAGCCCAGCAGCGCGCCAAAGGCAGTGGCCAGCCCCACCAGGGCGGTCAGGGCGGCGAGCAACGGATATTGAAGGAGATAATCAATCACTTGGGCTTATACCAGTCCTGCAAAGCCCATGAAGGCTAAGGACATCAGGCCAGCGGTAATCATGCCAACGGCAGCGCCTTTGAATGGCGATGGCACATCGGCCACGGTGAGCCGCTCGCGCATCGCGGCGAACAACACCAGCACCAGCGAAAAACCAGCGCCTGCGCCGAAACCGTAGAACAGTGCCTGCAGGAAGCTGTGATCTTTACTGATATTCAGCAGCGCCACACCCAGCACTGCGCAGTTGGTGGTGATCAGCGGCAGATAGACACCCAATACGCGGTGCAGTAGGGGGCTGGTCTTACGCATGACCATCTCGGTAAATTGCACGACGACGGCGATAACCAGAATGAATGCGATGGTTTTCAGGTAACCAAGGCCCAGTGGCTGGAGCAGGAAGTGGTAGGTGAGGTTGCTGCAGGCCGATGCCAGCGTCAGTACAAAAGTAGTGGCCAGAGACATGCCCATGGCAGCTTCGAGTTTGTTGGACACACCCATGAACGGGCACAGTCCGAGGAACTGCACCAGTACAAAATTGTTAACCAGAATCGCACTGATCAGCAATAGGGAATAATCTGCAAACATGCTAGTACTCTCGCACGCACCGTTAGCTCTGCAGTGCGCGTATTTCAGAAGCGCTATTCTAGCGTTTACTGCGGCCGAAGGTAGTCTGAATTTGCAAACTATTGCCCATTAGTCTCTATTCTTGCGCCTACTTAACCTGCATACCCGGCTTTGCCCCTGTATGCGGCTCCAGCAGGAATAATTCCTTGTCGCCAGGGCCTGCGGCCAGCACCATCCCTTCAGACAGGCCAAAACGCATTTTTCGCGGTGCTAGATTAGCCACCATCACGGTGAGTTTGCCAACCAGGTCTTCTGGTTTATAGGCGGACTTGATACCGGCAAACACTTGGCGTTGCCCTGAATCTGCACCCAGGTTCAGCGTCAGGCGCAGTAATTTATCGGCGCCCTCTACGTGCTCAGCGGCTACGATCTCTGCAATTCTGAGATCAACCTTGGCAAAGTCATCAAATTCAATGGTGTCTGATGCATGCGCATCCTTTACGGGTTTTTTCGCTATTGCAGATGCGCTTGCGGCTGCTTGCGCCTCCTTGCTGGCTTCCACTAAGGCCTCCACCTGCTTGCTGTCAATGCGTGTCAGGAGCGGCTCGAACGTAGATAAAAGATGGTCAACCAGAGGCGCTTGCAATGCCGTCCAGTCCAGCGAGCAGTTTAGGAAGGCCTCGGCCTTTTCTGCCATTGTTGGCAGTACTGGCTTCAGATAGGTCATGAGTACGCGAAACAGATTGATACCCGTGCTGCAGACGTCGTGACCCTGTTGCTCGGTGCCCTCCTGTTTGGCCAGCGCCCAGGGTTTTTTCTCGTCGATATATTGATTGGCGCGGTCTGCCAGCGCGAGAATCTCACGGATTGCCTTATTGAATTCGCGCCGCTCATACAGATCGGCGATGGACTCCCCGCTGCCGATGAAGGATTCCACCATCGCCTGCTCTGAGCAGTGGGCGGATAACTGGTTGTTGAAGCTGTTGCGCAGAAAACCCGCACAGCGACTGGCAATGTTCACCACCTTGCCAACCACATCGGAGTTCACCCGCTGCACAAAATCCTCCAGGTTAAGGTCAATATCGTCCACTGACCCGCTGAGCTTGGCCGCAAAGTAGTAGCGCAAATACTGTGCATCGAGGTGTTCCAGATAGGTGCTGGCCTTGATAAACGTGCCGCGACTCTTGCTCATTTTGGTGCCGTTAACCGTCAGGAATCCGTGCGCGTAAATGGCGGTGGGCGCACGCAGCTTGGCCGATTCCAGCATGGCCGGCCAAAACAGGCCATGGAAATTGATAATGTCCTTGCCGATGAAGTGGTATAGCTCAGTGTTGCCCCCCGGTTGCCAGTATTCGTCAAAGGGATGTCCGGTACGATCACAGTAGTTCTGGAAGCTGGCGATATAGCCGATGGGCGCATCCAGCCACACATAAAAATACTTGCCGGGCTCGCCGGGTATTTCAAAACCGAAGTAGGGTGCATCGCGGCTGATGTCCCACTCCTGCAGCCCGGCGTCAGTCCACTCTCGCAATTTGTTTGCCACTTGTGGTTGCAGAGTATCGGAGGCCAGCCATTCTTTCAGCATGTCGGTAAATTCAGGTAGCTTGAAAAAGAAATGGACCGATTCTTTCTCTACCGGTTTGGCCCCTGAAATTGCCGACACGGGATCAATCAGGTCCGCAGGGCTATAGGTCGCACCGCACGCTTCGCAGTTATCGCCATACTGATCTGCCGTTTTGCAGCGCGGGCAAGTACCCTTGATGAAACGATCAGCGAGGAACAGTTGTTTCTCCGGATCAAATGCCTGGGTGATCGCCCGCGTGGCGATGTGGTCATTGTCCTTAAGGCGCTGGTAGATAGTCTCGCACCAGTGGCGGTTTTCCTCGCTGTGCGTCGTGTGGAAATTGTCAAAGCCGATGAGAAAACCGGCACTGTCGCGCATATGTTCCTGACGAATAGTATCGATCTGCTGCTGCGGGGTAATGCCGAGTTTTTCCGCCGTGAGCATGATGGCAGTGCCGTGCGCGTCGTCAGCGCAGACATACAGGCAATGATGCCCGCGCGATTTTTGGAAGCGCACCCATATATCAGTTTGCACCTGCTCCAGCAGATGCCCCAGGTGCAGCGAGCCATTGGCATAGGGCAAAGCGCTGGTGACCAGTATTTTGCGAGGTGTAGGTGCCGGCATGGTGGGTATCTGTTTGCAAAAAAGGGGCGCTACTATAGCGTTTTTATCAGGGGTTTTCATCCGTGATGTCAGGCGGTTTGGTCGACCGCATGGAGAAAGAGCCTGAATGCGTCCGCCTGAATTTTCCAAAGCGTGTGTCGATCGGTGTCCGCGTCTTTCGGGGCGTTCCCGACTTAAACGCAAATCTGACAAAGTATGCTCTTGCTAAACCATTGCTACCGAGACGATTCGATGTGTGCCGGAAAGGCGCTGTTTGCACAGATTATGGATTTTTGTCTGTGGAAAACTGTTCACGGGTTCGTGTCCC
>JBDNIE010000051.1:0-5035 GCA_041688425.1 Halioglobus sp.
ACATGGTTGGTCATCAAGCAGTACGCATGGATTGCACAATCGAACTTCATGGACTGGCGCTGTAGCTGGTCGAGGTAGACGAGGTAATCTCCCTCGGAGAAAAAGCATGCGCCGCGATTATTGCCGCGCTGGATGATGTGCCAGGGTATTCCTGCGAATGCGACACGGGCTCTTCTGGGCATGGCGAAGTCCTTTTCAGTCATGCGTGTGAGATGCGATTGAATATAGATATTACTGAAGCGACGCCCAATGGGTAGATCAAAAGTGCCCTAAATGGTGGTCTGTCCCCGGTTTATGTCCCCGGTTTATGCAGAAGCGTGCCGAGCTATCTGAGAACGAGCTCAAGCCTCGCCTTGACTTTGGTATGGAGCTGGCGAATGGGTTGGGCGATCAAGGAGAAGGCGGGCCTTTCCGCGACTCCAATGATGTCATCGTTGGCTTTGAATTTTCAGTCCCGCTTGAGCGACGCTTTGCCAAGGGTCGATTAGCTGAGGCTGCATCTGACCTGGAGTCACTGCGCCAGCAGCGCCGTGAGCTTGAAGATCAACTGGGTGTAGGCTTGCGCAATATACTGCTGGATCTAGATGTGGCGAAACAGCTGGTGGATCTTGCCAGCCTTGAGGTGGAGCAGTCGGAGACACTGCGCCAGGCCGAGTCCCAGCGATTTGAGCAAGGTGCCAGCGACTTTTTCCTAGTGAACGTGCGTGAAGAAACTGCAGCTGACGCGCGAATCAGGTACTTCACCGCTGCGCTTGAAAAGTATATCGCCAGAGCCAACTATGACGCGGCCACTGTTAATCTAACGCAGTTGGGGCTTCGCTGAGTCATTGCTGCGCAAGTCTCTAAACAGGCTGCCACGCGGAAGCGGCCACAAACCGCGGCGCTGCGCGCTCCCACCCTTGAACAACACGTAACTTTGACCGCCGTAATGCGGTAGCGATCGCAACAACGCCTGCAACGCCGCACTGGAATCAGCACTCACTACCAGCACCGGCGTGTTGTTGGAACGCCGTGACGTCCATGCTGCGGCATCGTGCTCGACGGTGGGCAAATCCTCGGGAATCTTTAACTGCAGGCGCGCAAGCTGCCCGCTGACCGCATCGCTACGGACTATTATCAGCAGTGGCCGACCCGCCGCAGGCATCTGCCCCGGTTGCAAGAACTGCGGCTTATTGTCCGGCAAACGATCAACCAGCACACGATCAACCAACTGGCGCGCGCCATCGACAAATCCGGGCTCTGTAGCGGCGATCAACACCGCAGTCGCCGGATTCAAGGTGATATCGCGCAGTATCGGTGGGGTTTCGCTGGTTTGCAGGCGCCGGAAAAGGTCGCTTTGCGGATCGAAAAGTATGCTTTGTGGGCGTCCCGCGGTCACCCATTCAAGCCGCGTCAGGCGATCTTCGACGCGTAATTGACGCTGCTCCACGCCCGTCTCGGTGACCAACTCAACGGCAAGCGTGAGTTGATACACACTTACGGGCTGCAGAATTTCGATGCGAGTGCGATAACCGTCCTCAACCGCCTTGACCTCATGAGTGCCGAGACTCAGCAGCGGCGCACCCGCCTGATCCAGCCATTGGCGGAAAAACCAGTCGAGCCGGACGCCTGCCGACTGTTCAAAAGCTTGCTGCAAATCCTGCCATGACGCCGTGTCGAAGCGGTGCCCACGCCAGAAATTACGGATGCCCTCGTCAAAGGCTTGCTGCCCGATTTCCTGACACAGCATGTGAAAAACAAAAGCCACTTTATTGTAGCCGATCACCTGATCGGCCTGGTGTTGCTTTGACCTGAAATCGCGGACCGGACGATCGAGTGCAGCGGGCAGCGCTGCATAGTCGCGCAGCCACTTGATCCGCATATTGCGTGCGGCCAACTCGCCCTTGTCACGCTCGAGACCATAGTCGGCCATGTAGGTAGTTAACCCTTCGGCCCAGTTGCCATTGGCGTAATCGACGGCGACCGCATTGCCCCACCAGTTGTGTACGACTTCATGCGCGAGCGAGCGCGTACGCATGAAAGGTAGCGGCACGATACGGCGGTCGATGTAGGTCAGGCCCGGAAACCCGAGGCCCACCGGCAGCGGTGCCGAGACGATATGAAAGTCGGCGTAGGGATAGTCGCCGATCAGTTCGCTGTAGCGCCGGATGTAAACGCTGGCTGCTGCCAGGTAAACATCCGACTGTGCTGCGATTTCAGGATGAAAATAAGTACGCAGACGCAAATCATTATCGAATCGCTCGCCCACACGATATGGCCCCGCATAGACCGCCGGTGCGCCGCCTGGCAGCTCCCGCGTAAAATCGGCTTGGTAGTGCTCGCCATCGTCCGATTCGGCATCGAATTTTCCGGTCGCTACGGCTCGATACGCCGATGGTACAGTCACGCGCAGCCTGTATCGCAGCGGCTCCCCAAGCTCGTGTGGAATCCACGCTGCAGACTCTGGCAAATAGGCACCATCAGCATCCGTGCTCGCCATGGCAGACGATGTGTCAGCGCCGCGCGCGGGGATGGTTCCGCTCAGTGCGAATACCAATTCGTTTTCACCGCCCTCCCCTAATTCGTCGCCAAGTTCGTCGCCTAGTTCGATGCGATAGCCGCGGCCATCGCGATGCACCGCAGCCGTGTCGCCATTCAGTTGAACCCGATCGAGATTGAGCCATGGCGCGAGCTGGAAGCGATAGTAATCCCGCTGCGCAACCCGCACCCGGTCGCTGATTCGAACCTCACCACTGTCGATCGATAACATCACGTCGATATCATGATGTGGCAGCGCAACCGATGCCGATACAAGGTGGGGCATGAGCCCCGCGAGCATTCCCATCAAGACAGTCATCAACCCAGTCGTCACAAAAGTCATCTCGCGTGACAGTGCGCGAATGAGAAATCTACTCAAAATTTTGTGGAAACCGGGCTGTGATTTCCAGCTCAGCATCGGCGCGCAGAATTCCCAGCGGTAACCAGGTGCCAGGGGCTTGGCGCTTAATCACCTCCATCAGCGCAGCAGTTGTCGTCGTGTCAAAACCGGCCGCACTGCGAATAATATCACCTTCGCGCAGACCGCTAGCCGCAGCAATACTCCCAGTTTCAACGTCCACCACCTGTACACCATCATCAGCGTTTTCGATCATGGCACCCAGTCGTGGACGCGCTGCGGGCGCAGCGGGAGTCTGGGTGTCGACGACGAATACCGCGTCGGCGAGATTTGCCTGCAACTCGGCACAATCGTCGTCGGCATTAATCGGCAGCAGCACTGCGACGTCATCGATACCGAGATCCGCGAGCTGATGCGGAATGCCATGACCATACTCGAGGTGTCCACGCCCGACGACTCCGATTATCAATGCCTCAGGGTGCAATCGATGCGATGTCGCAAGCGCCTCTGCCATGGCGCGATCCCAGGTCAGCTGCGCATCGACAAAATTGGCAAAGGCTTGGCTTTGCATCGCCTCTTGCAGGTCAGGAACGCGATCAGCGGAGCCGGCTTTATCACCCCGGCCGTAAAGGGTCAACTTATAGGCATAAAGTTCACCAAGTTGACGACGGTAGTCGGCGCTCGCGGGTGCCGGATCCGACACTCCTTCGCGGTCGCTCTCTTGCAGTGCGTCCCAGCCCCCGGCTCCAACCTTTCCCACAAGTTCGCTATTGACGTTAAGCGCAACGACCGGAAGACGGTTGTCCCGTGCAAAATACAGTAATGGCAAATACATCTGTGGGTCGTAGCCCCACACCGTGCTCCATTCGACTTGTTCAAGAAAAGCGGCCTCATCCAACTCACCGGCACTCCAGTCATCAAGCACATACTGCAGGCGCCGCGGTACCATTTCCAAGCCAACCAGCATCTTGACATTCCGCGAATGCAGCGCGGCCATTACGCTGTGCTGCCAGCGATGATGCGCGCGGTTGTCATGCACTTCGCCGAGCAGCACAATCGACTTACCGGCGACGCGATTGAGCAGTTCTGGCTGCGCAATGACAGCACTATCTGACGGGTCCAGCCATTGCGCGACATGCGCCGCACAGTTTTGCGCGGCACCCGCCGCCGGGTTAAAGCCCAGCAGTAGGGCGCTTGCGAACAACGATATTTTAACCAGCGCTTTCAAAAAATGGTTACTCTCTGTGATATTTATCCGGAATCTTCGAAGAATACGAATACTGCTAGTGTTCAGACCACTAAGAACGCAGGGCGCGCAGCCACGGGCAACAATCAGGTAGAAGAAGGCGTTTTTTGTTAACCTGCTACCCAGTCATCCGCCCACCAATCTCTATCGCACATTGAAAGGACCAAATTAATGAAGGGTTTTACTGCTGCGGACGTTCCCGACCAGACAGGCAAGACTATTTTCATCACCGGTGCGAATGCCGGATTGGGCTTTGAGGCGGCCAAGGTCTTGGCGGGTAAAGGTGCCCGGATACTGCTCGGTTGCCGCTCGCAATCCAAGGCGAGCCAGGCTGTGGCAGACATATTGATCGCGCACCCGGACGCCAACATAGACATCATCGCCCTTGATCTGGCCAGTCTGAAGTCGATCAAGAGTGCGGCAGCAGTGGTCGAGCAGGAAGCGCGATTAGATGTGTTGATCAATAATGCTGGCATTATGTTTCCACCTTTTGAACTCACCACTGATGGCTTTGAATCACAATTTGGGGTGAATCACCTGGGACCCTTTGCATTAACGGCCTTGCTACTCAAAAAACTGCGCAGTAATCTCAATGCAAGAGTCGTCAGCACCGCCAGCATAGCCCATAAAACCAGCACGATATTTTTCGACGATATCACTGCTAAAAAACGTTATAACCCCGTTACGCGCTACGCCCAGAGCAAGCTTGCAAATCTGTTGTTTGGTTATGAACTACAACGGCGTCTGTTCGCGGTAAACGACGCAACACTTTCGGTGATGGCCCACCCCGGGATTGCTGAAACAGAGCTATCTCGCTATGTACCCGGACCACTGAGGATGCTGATGTCGCTAATCACGCCATTGATGAACAGTGCCGCCGAGGGGGCCTGGCCCACACTGCTAGCCGCTACCGG
>JBDNIE010000327.1:0-11939 GCA_041688425.1 Halioglobus sp.
AAAGCGAAGCCAAAGGCAAAAGCGAAGCCAAAGGCAAAAGCGAAGCCAAAAGCTAAAGCCAAAAAGAAATAGATTATCTACTCTGATAAATAACCCGCTGAAAGAGATTTCAGCGGGTTTTCTCGTTATGGCACTTGCGGCTCCGTTTGGATGGTTACGCGATCTGACCGGAATGGCCCTTACTCAAGCTTCAGGCTCGGCGCCAAATGGAATGGTGTCGGGTTGGGCCCCGCCGTGAACCCATACCCATAAACAGGGGCAGGCCCTCCATAGGGGCTTGGGCTTCAGTAAATGCCATTCGGATCTGACCTGGCAGCGGTTTTATAGCAGCCGGTTGTAATTTTTAAAGCAAGCTTGTTGGTCTGAAAAATCCACTGCGATGGTATTCTGCTGGCTGTACCAGCCTTTCACGGCACGCCCGCCATTATCAAGGAAACTGGTCAGCGAGAAGAGGCAGTCGCGCCGTATACCGGCGCACAGATACTGGTCTCTCGTTCCGTCATTCACATAGCTGATTTGCGGTGCATCGATAGCATTAGTGGAAAGCGGAGCGATCAATCTAGTTACCAGATCTGCGGGCAAGTGCAGCATGTCACAAGCCACTATTACCAGCAGCTGTGTTTTAACGAAGGGTGCTGCGGCTTCAAGTCCAGCGAGCGGCCCCTGAAAGTCACCGCGGGTATCGGCTATAGTCCTGGAACAAAAATTCCCGTAGTCAGAAAAATTGCGATTGCAGCTAATGAGCACCTCATCTACCTGCGGCTTGAGTACTTCACTGACATGCGCGATGTAGGGTTTCCCCAGAAAAGTTATCAGACCTTTATCCTGATGTTCGACGCGCCGACCAGCGCCGCCCGCTAGAATAAGGGCTGTGATGTTGCGTATGGAAGTCATGGGTCGTGTCGTTAGTCTATTTTTGGGCAAGAGTTAGTGCTAGCGCCAACCTTGCTGTGTGATAATCGCGAAACATCACCGTAACAGTTTGATTTTGCAAAGGGTATAGGACTGCACCATGTCAGTGAATTTCATATGATGGGAATTCTGGCGATTGAGACTGCCACGGACGCCTGTTCTGTTGCTGTCTCTATCGATGGAAAAATCAGTGAGCGGCATGAGATAGCACCCAGGCAGCACAACCACTTGCTGTTCGCTATGCTGCAAGAACTTTTGGGCGGTGGAGACCTGGTCGAACAGGGTATTCAGGTTATCGCCTATGGAAGTGGTCCGGGGTCTTTTACCGGCCTGCGTATTGCCGCCAGTGCAGTACAAGGTCTAGCTTACAGTTGTCAATTGCCTGTGGTTGCGGTGCCAACACTGGCGGTGATGGCACAGGCTGCATTGCGGCAGGGGTTGGTCGGTGTGTGTGACACGGCCTTGTGCACGCTAGATGCACGGATCAACGAAATCTACAGTGCACTTTATCAATATGAGGATGGTTTAGCGGCACTTATGGAGGGTCCTCTTGCCTGTGCGCCGCACGAACTCCCGTACGGGGGTGCTGGAGCCTTGCGCGCCGTGGGCAACGGATGCGCTTTTCTGGATCAGTTTCCGTCGTCTTTGCGAGATCGAATCAATGCAAGCGCCATCGACCTGCTGCCGACCGCGCGAGATATGATTCCGCTAGCACTTGATAAATTTCGGCGCGGGGATACGCAGGCGCCGCGCAATGTGCAGCCCGTGTACGTGCGAGATGAAATTTCCTGGAAAAAACTCGGGGAGCAGGGCCCGCGATCATGATGGAACTGTATCAAGTGGTTGTTCTGGCTTTGCTACAGGGCCTTACAGAGTTCCTGCCGGTATCGAGCTCGGCTCATCTTTTATTTCCATCGCTACTGCTCGGTTGGACTGACCAGGGCCTCGCGTTTGACGTTGCAGTGCATGTAGGCACGCTGTCTGCAGTGCTCCTGTACTACCGCAAGGACCTGATGCTGATGGCCGACCGGTGGTTGCGCTCGTTAACGGGTGGCGCTTCTTCTCAGGACAGCCGCATGGTGTGGTACTTGCTCCTAGCCACGGTGCCGGCGGGAGTCGCGGGTTTGATCGGGGGTGGTTTTGTAGAGGACCATTTACGCAATCTTCCGGTGATCGCCACTACAACACTGGTCTTTGGGCTTTTGTTGGGCTTGGCTGATCGCCGCGTAAGAAGCGCGGTTGTTGAGCGACCTGTGAGCCTCACAATAGCAGTGCTGGTCGGCGTCGCACAGATGCTGGCGCTCGTCCCCGGCGTTTCGCGCTCTGGCGTTACCATGACGGCAGCGCTGTTGCTCGGGATGGGGCGACAGGGGGCGGCACGATTCTCCTTCCTGTTGTCTATTCCCATTATTGCCAGTGCCGGACTCTTGAAAACGGTCGAGTTGGCGGGAGGAGACTCTGTAGTCGATTGGCTGTCGCTGGGTGTTGGCGCCGTTGTATCGGGTCTCGCCGCCTATGCCTGTATCGCCGCTTTTTTGCGTTTGTTGGATAAAGTGGGGTTTATGCCTTTCGTGTATTATCGAATAGGCTTGGCGCTGCTCCTGTATCTGATGTGGCTTGTATGACATGGCGGGATGGCCGCCCACCCTCCATGGCCTCAGACGGCCCCTTCAATCTCTACTGGCTTTGACGTCTGCGAGCTTCCCATCAGCTTAAGTTCCATTCGGTCCAGGGCGAACGGTACTGACTGCAGCCCCAAAGCGGCTCTTAGGCGGTGAATTGATTGGTATAGGGCTGGGACTGTGCGAGGCAGGAGGGCCTGTCCCTGTTTATGGGCAGGGGTTCGCTGCGGGTCCCAACCCTATACCAATCATTTTATGGCCGATCTTGAAGCTAAGGTAATTGCCATTCTGGTCCAAGGGTATAATTGACCAGGGATACGTCAAGGCTATGGCTATGCATGCAGAGGTAACGGAAAGAATGGGCTCATCGAGCAGTTATCCACTATTAGGGCGATCGCAATGAAGCAGGACGAATTTAATCGACACCTATGCGGCTTTTTGGCATCGGCGACCACGCCATTTCACGCTGTTGCGGAAATGGTCCAGCGCCTCAGCGTGGCCGGTTTTTCCAGGCTCACAGACAATGCCGAATGGGAGATATTGCCCGGAGGCAGGTACTTTCTGACGCGTAATGACAGTTCGCTGGTGGCGTTTGTCGCCGGTAGTGAGAGCCCGCCGACAGCCGGAATCCGTATGGTGGGTACGCATACCGATAGCCCTTGCCTGATGGTAAAGCCGGCGCCAGAAATTCAATCCCAGGGTTTGTTCCAGTTGGGTGTGCATGTATACGGTGGTGCGCTGCTGAATCCCTGGTTCGACCGGGATCTGTCGCTTGCCGGGCGGGTGAGCTACCTGTCACAAAAGGGAGAACTGCGCGTTGCTTTGCTGGATTTTCGCGAGGCGATCGCCACGATTCCAAGTCTCGCTATTCATCTTGATCGCGATGCCAATAAGAACCGCGAGGTCAATCCGCAGACGGCCGTGGTGCCGATACTGTGCCAACTGGCTGCGGAAGAGCACATGGATTTTCGAGCCCTACTGCAGTCACGACTATTGCAGGAGCACCCGCAGGCGGAGGTGCAGCGGATACTGGACTACGAGATGTGCTTTTACGATACACAGGCGCCGGCGCTGGTTGGGTTGCATCAAGAGTTCATAGCCTCAGCGCGGCTCGACAATTTACTGAGTTGCTTTACGGGCTTGCAGGCGATGCTGCAGAGTGACGGCAAGGTCAGCAGCTTACTGATCTGCAATGACCATGAAGAAGTGGGTAGCGTTTCAACCTCGGGTGCCAACGGACCCTTGCTGACGTCTGTACTCAATCGCCTGGCCAGTACGTATACGAGTTATGCTTCGCTTACGGAGCATTCAATGATGATCTCCGCCGATAATGCTCATGCGATCCACCCAAACTTCGCCGATAGGCATGATGAGAATCATGGTCCGCAGTTAAACGGCGGGCCGGTCATCAAGGTTAACCCAAGTCAGCGCTATGCGACCAATAGCGAAACCAGCGGGATCTTTCGCCTGTTGGCAGCACTGGAAGACGTGCCTGTACAGGCGTTTGTGGTCCGCAATGACATGGCGTGCGGCAGTACGATTGGTCCTATTACCGCCGCAGCGACGGGAGTGCGTACGCTGGATATTGGTGTGCCCACGTTGGGGATGCATTCTATACGGGAGTTGGCGGGTTCTCGCGATGCCTGGGATCTCTGCCGGATCCTAAGGCGTTTCTTTAACCACACCGGGCCGCTCTCTGCCCGCTGACACCGCGCTTTGAAAGTCCTTCTGTTGTCGGCCTATGCTGCACAAAGCCATGTGCACTGGCAGAAAACGTTGCAGGCGGCGTTCCCGGATTGGCAGTGGCGCATACTGACCCTTCCTCCGCGCCATTTCAGTTGGCGGGTCAGGGGCAATGCACTGTATTGGTCAATGCAGGAACGCGATGCGCTTGAGGCCCGGAGTGATTTGTTAATAACTACCTCCATGGTGGATCTTGCGACACTGCGCGGTCTAGTACCAAAATTGACGCAGTTACCGACGGTTTTATATTTTCACGAGAATCAGTTCGACTATCCTCAACACCGACAGCAGCATAATTTGCTTGAGGCACAATTGACCAGTATCTACTCGGCGCTGGCGGCTGACAGCATTGTATTCAATTCCCGCTACAACCAAGCGTCCTTCGTGGACGGATGCACTGCATTGCTGCGCAAGCTGCCCGACTATGTGCCCCCTGAAGTCGTGCCCAGGCTGCTGGAGAAATCCTCGGTGATTCCCGCGCCTTTCGACGGCACAGGCTTTGCCTCAGTGCCACCGCGATGGCCAGTCGCAGCGAAGCAGGCGCACAGGCCCCTGCGATTACTTTGGGTCGGGCGGTTTGAGCATGACAAGGGTGGGGATGGCTTGTTGAGAGTTCTTCATCAACTGGATGCTCGTGGACTCAATTATGAACTGGCTGTCACCGGCCAGCAGTTTCGAGATTCGCCGCCAGTATTCAAACAGATCGAGTCGACGTTCCGACATCGTATTGTGCACTTCGGCTATATCGAGTGCTCTAGCGACTACCAGTCACTACTGCAGGCAGCAGATGTTGTGCTATCAACTGCGCTGCACGAATTTCAAGGCCTCGCTGTGATGGAGTCAGTGGCGCGCGGTTGTCGACCCGTTGTCCCGCGCCGTCTCGTCTATCCCGAGATTTATCCGGCAGTGTGTTGCTGCGACTCTCACCCGGAAGATCCCAAGCAGGAAGCGGCCGCGGCAGCGACAATGATCGTGGCGGCAGCAGGCGATCTGACAGATGGGCGTTTAATACGCCCCGACGTTTCAGCTTGTAGCGTCGCTCGTTTAGCGCCGCTCTATGAGCAGCTTTTTCGGCGGACAGCAGCCTTGCGTGATAGCCTCTGAGCGGTAATCACCGTATCATTATGGGTTTATTCGGGGTGTGAAAAAAGCCATGGCCAAGAAACGTATACTGACCGGTATCACCACCACTGGCACGCCGCACCTGGGTAATTATGTCGGTGCGATTCGTCCCGCGATTGCTGCTTCCAACGATGATTCCAAAGAGTCATTTTTCTTTCTGGCAGACTACCACGCGCTGATAAAATGCAGTGATCCACAGTTGATCAGGCAGTCTAGCAAGGAGATCGCAGCGACATGGTTGGCACTGGGTTTAGATACCGACAAGGCACTGTTTTACCGTCAGTCTGATATACCCGAGATTCCGGAACTAACCTGGGTGTTGTGTTGCAATGCAGCTAAGGGGTTGATGAATCGGGCACACGCTTACAAAGCCGCTGTGCAAGCCAACGAAGCGGCGGGAGACGATCCTGACTTTGCCGTTACCATAGGTCTTTTTAGTTATCCGGTGCTGATGGCTGCCGATATTCTTATGTTTAACGCGGAAAAAATTCCGGTCGGACGTGACCAAATTCAGCATGTTGAAATGGCGCGCGATATCGCGCAGCGGTTTAACCACAACTATGCAGAAGTCTTTACTTTGCCGGAGGCGGTTGTAGGGGAGGACATTGCAGTCTTGCAGGGTCTGGACGGTCGCAAGATGAGTAAAAGCTATAATAATACAATTCCATTATTCCTTCCCGAAAAGGCGCTACGCAAGGCCATCAACAAGATAAAGACCAATCTTCTGGAGCCAGGAGAACCCAAGGATCCGAATGATTCAACGGTGTTTCAGCTGTGGGCGGCATTTGCCTCTGCAGCGGAAATATTGCGTATGAGGCAAGATTTTGAAAACGGTATTGCCTGGGGCGAAGCCAAAAAGCAGTTGTTTGAGTTGGTCAACTCTGAGCTGGCTGAAGCAAGGGTTGCCTATGCGAAGATAATGGATGATCCCACCTATATAGAAAGCGTCTTACAACGTGGCGCTGCACGCGCTCGGGAACACAGCTCGAAACTGATGCGCCAGGTTCGAGAGGCCATCGGTATTACGTCTATACAAGGTTGATTCTGCTCTGCCCTGGCACGGGAGCCGTTGTCGACTAAACCCTCACCCCCAATATATGGGTGTACTCACTTGTCTGGGTTACGTAAAAAGTGCGTCGTTGTTATCTGTGCTTGCCATTACAACTCGTATATTATAGCGGCTGTCTATCAATCGTGACCTGATTCACAAATCGCTAGAGATTGTGGCAATGTATCTTGCAGATGGGTAGCAAAAACTTCTTTTTCCAATGCTAGTATGTCATTGTCGAGAGCATGGAAGACCAGCAAAGCTTTTTTTGTAGCGATAGCGCAATGATTAGTGAAGTGCTCCCAAGTATATAATAAATTGTGTGTGAAGAGTTTTTTCAAATGCTGGGTCACTGCTGATAGCGAATCTAGCGATATTCAGTAACCATTGAGGCATGTTAATCGATGAATCGTCCCGTTCAAGATCATGAGATACTTTCGGCTGTCTTTGCCAAGATGGACGTTGTTGGTATGGCGGTAGCTGCGGGCGTGCTCTGTGCGCTTTTGTTATTCCTTGCCACTGCAACGTTGCTTTTACAATCTGTGCCTGAAGGCTCTCTCATAGGCCCCCATCTGGGTGCACTCGGAGATTATCTCCCAGGCTACGAAGTGACTTGGGCTGGTGCTTTGTTTGGTGGATTTTATGGCTTTTTGATAGGGGCCGCCGGCGGTTTTACCGCAGCAGTGTACTGGAACCTTACGCACTACGTCGCCCTTGGGTTTATGCTGATCAGCTCCGCCGAATTGGCAGATTGAGGCGGTGCCAATAATGGAAAATTACCAGAATATGCCGGCTACTGATAAGAATGCTCATGCGGTGAATCTCCGGTTGCTTAATGCGGCAATCAGGTTCAACGCTTTGATACTGGGTTTTACCGCCGGAACACTGGCTGCATTTATCGTTTATTTCGCCACTCAGATCTCGATGGGTAAGTGGGGCGATAACTCCGGCGGCTATCTGAGTTTGCTGGCAATTTTTTTCCCGGGATACTCAGTGACCAGCAGTGGTGCATGGGTCGGAGCATTTTGGGCGTTTATATACGCGGGCACTTTCAGCGCACTCAGTTACCGGCTTTATGGCCGTGTGCTGGGCACACGGATTGCCGACATTTTGCTGAGCACGGCGCCTGCTGAGAACCCCGTACTGAAACCCTCAGTATTGCGTTTGCACGGCGTTAGCCTTGGCGCTGCCATCGGTACGATGTCAGCCCTGTGCCTGTTCTTTTCTACTACTTGGCTGGTGGTGCGCGGTACCGCGGGGGAGAGCGTGCATGCGGCTTTATTTGCAAACTATATACCAGGGTATAGCGTGAGTATTCTCGGCGCGCTTTGGGGCGCTGTAGTGCTCTTTCTGATGGTTTTTCTCGCCTGTCTCCTGTTGGCGAGCGTCTATAACAAAATAGTGGAATCAAGATATCAATAGTATAAATAATATGGCTACTTCAAATAAAAAAGAGCATGTGGTGATTCTCGGTGCTGGCCCTGCGGGCCTGGCAACCGGGCATGAATTGAGCATCAGTGGCGTAAAGGTTACGGTGGTTGACCGTAATGGTTTCGTTGGCGGGCTTTGCAATACAAACGATTACAAGGGCTATAAGTTCGATCTGGGCGGTCATCGTTGGTTCACCAAAAACGAAGATTTGAACCGTTGGTTTCGCCGGTTGATGGGTAGTGAGGTCGTTTGGGTCGAACGAATCAGCCGGATTTATTATGACGGCGGCTACTATAGCTATCCGATCAGTATTCTGAACGTTATCAAGAATGCCGGCATTCCCACTATTATACATGCAGGCATTACCTATCTCTTGTCAGCATTGCAGTACTCGGTGTTTAACAAGCCAATAGAGAATATGAAGGACGCTTACGTGGCGCAGTTTGGCGGCAAGCTGTATGACATGTTTTTTCGGCGGTATAGTGAGAAAGTTTGGGGTCTCCCGTGCGAGAAGATGTCTTCCGATTGGGTATCCCAGCGCAGTGCCGGTCTCTCCATCTGGACCGTGATTCAGGAGTCGTTACTCAAGACAAAGTCTGACAACGAGAGTCTGATCGAGGAATTTATGTATCCTCGCGACGGCTATGTCAGAATTCCACAGCGTATGGCAGAAGATATTGTGGCAACCAGCAACGCGAGTTCAGTAGTGCTCGATTCTACAGTCACGCGAATCAAATACCATGGTCCCAATAATTTTGAGGTTATCTATTGTGATACGGCAGGCAAGGAAACGTCAGTGCCCGCCACTACCGTTGTGTCAACCATCCCGCTGGGAGTGCTGCCAAGAATACTGGAGCCCGCTTGCGATCAAGCGGTGATCGACGCGGCCAAGGCGCTAACATTTCGCGCCCTTATCACGGTAAATATCATACTGAGAAAAGAGCGCGTTTCAATAGACACTTGGCTGTACATTCAGGACGAGGATATTCTATTCGGCCGATTGCACGAACCCAAAAACTGGAGTCCCGCAATGGTGCCGGATCAGTCTACGACTTCGTTGGTGCTGGAGTGTTTTTGCACCAAGGATGATCATATCTGGAAGCTGACAGACGAAGAGATCGGGCAGCGCTGTATCGAAGATTTGCAGAACAAACTAAAGTTTATACACAGTTCGGAGGTTATCGACTTTTCCTGCGTCAGGACATTACAGGCATACCCGGTTTATGATCTTCATTACGCGGACAAAATTGCCACCATCCACGAGTTCCTGGCGGGTTTTGAAGGGCTGCATATTGTAGGTCGCGGCGGTACTCATCGTTATAACAACGCGGATCACTCAATCGAGATGGGCTTACTGCTGGGCCGTAAGATCCTCGGTTACGAAGTGGATCACATGGATGTCAACACAGAATCGGAATATCACGAGATAAAGTCTGCGGGTGGCCTGAAACGAGATTACTATGTGGTTGAAGAGGAATGTAACTGAGGCTGCAAGCTGGCTTCAGGTAGCATATAGGCGTCAAAGCGAGTGGCGCTTGAAGTGGCTGGAACCAGGGATAGATTGCTCTTGAATAAAGCTATGAATGAAATCGATTCAACGGTATCTGTTGAACAATTCTTCTCGTCTAGCGCGTTGAGCATCAGTGTCATCATGCCGGTCTATAACGGTAGCGAGTTTATACTGCAGAGCCTGCCGCCCTTAATGGCGATGGTCCATCGCGGTGAGATTCTTGAAGTCATCGTGATCGATGACGGCTCCACAGATGAGAGTGCGGACATCGCCCGGAGCTTGGGCGCTATCGTTATGTCTTCGGGCGGCAGAATGGGGCCGGGGGGCGCGAGAAACATAGCGGCCGAGGTGGCTCGTGGCGAGTTGCTTTGGTTTGTAGATGCAGATGTCGTGGTGCACATCGATGCCGCCCAGTGCTTGTCCAAGGGTTTTTCCGACCAGCAGGTTGTTGCGGTGTTCGGTTCCTACGACAGTAATCCCCCCGCCCGAAACTTTTTCTCCCGCTACAAAAACCTGGTGCACCATTACTACCACCAGCGAGCCAGCGAGGAGGCCCAGACATTCTGGTCGGGATGCGGTGCAATTAGAACAGAGGCATTTCTCGCCTCTAGTGGATTTGACGTAGAGCGCTACCAATACCCCTCTATCGAAGACATAGAGCTCGGGCATCGCTTGATACAGGCCGGTGGGCGAGTGCGCTTGCTGCGCGATGTGCAATGTACACATCTGAAGGTCTGGCGCTTTGGCAATCTCATCCATACTGAAATATTCAGGCGCGCGATTCCCTGGTCGAGACTTATTCTCGATGCAGGATCGGGTATACCCAATGATCTCAATGTGGGTATGTCTGAGCAGGCCCGAGCAGTGGTGGCTTCGTTCCTCGCGCTAGCGATACTGGCTGCCGTTGTTGGCATGGTCAGTTTACAGGTCCCGGTATTCCTGATGCTGCTGGCGGTAGGTGCCAACTGGGAGATTGGCCGGTTTTTCTACCGCAATGGTGGTTTGGCTTTTGCTTGCGGCGCCCTGCTTTATCATCAGGTCTACTACCTCTACAGTGCATCGGCTTTTGCCTGGGTGTACTTCGAACAAACCTGCCTGAAACGCCTGTTTCCAGCTCGATGGTCTCGTACTCCGGCGGCCGACTCATAAAAGGGCTGCAGTGCTTAAAGGCGCTTCCTTAATCTGCGAGATCGGTGCCAAACCGAGTAGAGCGTTTCGGGACACGCTGTAAATACACCCCTATGGGTTCGCCCCGCGGATGGCCGCCTCCCCCCTCATACCCATGAACAGGGGCGGGCCTTCCAGGGGCTCAGACGGGCCCTACAATCTCTACTCGCTTTGGCGCCGAGCTCGAAGAGTCAATAAGGCTATTCGCCTCGGGGGCTATTGGTGAAGGGCCACTTCAGGCTTGACCGCTTGCTCAACCGGCATCGGCTTCGACCGATAGTCTGTTAAAGTAAGCGCGTTTCCCGCAGGGCTTGATCCGGCATTGAAATTACTATCACTAACCACTTTACGCGAGTTAATGGCGTTATCACTGCCTATGGTGGTATCGCACGGTGCGTTCGCCGTGATGATATTCACCGATCGCCTGTTTATGTCCTATATCGACGCGGCGCATATCGCGGCTGCGCTGGGCGGCGGGGTGGCCGCGTTCGTCTGCTTTTCGTTTTTTATGGGTCTCATCACCTACGGTAATGCGCTGGTTGCCCAGTACTATGGTTCGGGTAACAGAGCAAAGTGCTCGCTTGTCGTGTCACAGGGCATTGTAATCGTGGTGTGCAGCATGCCTCTGCTGCTCTTGATGGCTTACTTCGGACGCTACGCCTTCGACTTTATGGGGCACGATCCACTGCAGGTGCCGCTCGAGCAAACCTATTTTTCTATCTTGATGGTTGGCAGTGTTTTCACCCTGATCAAGGGCTGCCTGGCAAGTTACTTTGCGGGTATCGGACGCACTCGCATTGTCATGGTGGCTGATTTGTTGGGGGCGGGATTGAATATTCCGTTGTCATGGCTGCTGATATTCGGAAAGTTCGGTTTTCCCGAACTCGGTATTGCTGGGGCGGCGCTAGGGACCATCGTTGCGACGCTCTTCACCATCGGTATCTTACTGCTGTTCTACTTTTCAAAAGGCCATCAGCGCCAGTTCTATGTGCAAGACTCATTCCGGATCGATCGTCCTATCATGCGTCGCTATCTAAGACTGGGTGCACCCTCGGGTCTGGAAAGTTTCATGAATATATCCAGCTTCAATCTGTTTCTGCTGCTGTTTCAAGCTTACGGCGTGGTGGAAGGTGCTGCCATCGCTATCGTATTTAATTGGGACATGTTTTCTTTTATCCCGATGATCGGCTTGAGTATTGGCGTTATGACGCTAATTGGCCGTTTTGTCGGCGCGGGCAACATGACGCGCGCAAATCAGGTGATCTCCTCGGGCTTTATAGCGGCGCTTGGCTACTCGGGGCTGCTGGCGATTGTCTTTCTGGTATTTCGAGAATCACTGGTCGGTGTATTCGAAACACAAGACGGAAACTTTGAGGAGATTCGG
>JBDNIE010000328.1:0-9691 GCA_041688425.1 Halioglobus sp.
CCATCGCGACCATCGCGAACAACTGGAACGCCAGGTCTTTGCAATCTTCCGCCGGCATTAGTACGCTGGAGGCTGTTTCAACAACGCAATGGCACCCTTTTTTTAGCCGCGCGGTGCTGTTGTTTTGTTATAAGATGCCGCAGCCGTTCTCATCCGAGTCCTTTTTTTCCTGTCCCTGTTAGAGAATTAGTCAATGTTTGCGAAGGCGAGGAAAGTAATGATCCCTTTGGGGATTGTCATCGCTGCCATCATCCTGGCGATGTTGTTGGTGGGTTCGCGGGAGGAGTTTGAGCCCAGCGATACGCCGCAACCCCTACCTCACGTGCAAGTTGTTGACGTAACACTCGCCGAGGTCCCCATCGCTATTACCGCTCATGGCAATGTGACATCGCGATATGAGCTGGACCTGGCCAGCGAAGTGACGGGCAGAGTTGTATGGGTTGCACCCCAATTTGAGCCAGGCGAGATTGTCTTAACGGATACCGAATTGTTGCGTATCGACCCGGTGAGTTATCAGTTGGCGTTGGCGCAGGCGAAAGCGGCTCTGGCCACGGCTAATATTGCACTGGCCGATGCCAGGGCCCTGAAGCGCCAGGCGGCGGTCGGTGAGGGTGAACTGAATATCGAGGCAGCTCGTCAGCGTATTGTCAAAGCGGAGCAGGATCTGGCCTACACCAGTATTAAGGCGCCGTTTGATGCGGTGATCGACAAGCAGCTGGTGGAGTACGGGCAGTTTATCAGTACCGGTCATCCCTTGGCGCGTCTGCTCAGCATCAACGTGGCACAGGTGACGTTGCCGGTGACATCTGCCGAGGCGGGTTTTTTGGATGCTTCGACACCAGCAAACGTGGTCCTGAGCGCGCAAATCGGCGAACGCGAGCAGCATTGGCAAGCCACACTGGCCAGAGTGGAAGCGCGAGTGGATCAGCTTTCACGGGTCATTCCCGTCGTCGTAGAAATTGTGTCGCCCTATGATCCTGATAAGCATGCGCAGCGCTTACCGTTGGGATTGTTTGTCACCGCCACGCTTCCTGGTAAACCCGTTAGCGCCGCGATGCGACTGCCAAGTTCGGTCTTGCACGCCAACGATTCAGTGTTCGTGTTGTCGGGCAATAGTCTGCGCCGCAAGCAGGTCAATGTCGTTCATCGAGAGGGCAATTCTGTGGTGATTAATGGCGGACTTGAAAACGGTGACCAGGTGGTCACGACCCGTCTGGAGCTGATGTTTGAAGGCATGAAAGTAGAGCTGATTGATGGCTGAGTCGCGCTATGATAACGAGAGCGGCCCTATCGGATGGATGGCCTCCAATCCGATCGCCGCCAATTTGTTACTCGTTATTGTTTTGATTGCGGGCCTGATCGCCGTGCAGGGTATTCGCAAGGAAGTTTTCCCGAGTTTCCCCACCGACACATTCACCGTCACTGTGCCGTATCCTGGCAGTTCCCCGGAGGAAATCGAACAAGGTATCCTGCTCAAAATTGAGGAGGAACTGCGGGATATTGTCGGCATCAAGGAAATACGCAGCACCGCGATTGAGGGTGTCGGTGTTGTCACCGTAGAAATGGAGGCTGGCAGCGATATCGCCAAGGCACTGAATCAGGCCAAAGTGCGCGTTGACGGTATCCCCGCGTTTCCTCTGGATGCAGAGGAGCCCATCGTTGAAGAAGTGATCAGTCGCGGCTTTGCCATGCGCGTCAGTGTCTACGGCAACCTCGATGAGATCGGTCTGAAGCAACTGGCGGAGCAGATCCGGGAGGAGATTCTCGATCTGCAAGGTATCAGCGAGATCCGTGTGTTAGGTGAACGCAATTACGAGCTCTCGATCGAAGTATCGACCGAGGCATTGCGGCGCTACGGCTTGGATTTTGATCAGGTCGTCAACACGATTAGAAGTCGCTCCAGGGATTTGCCCGGCGGCAGTATGCGCACTGAAAACGGCGCTATAAAGCTGCGCTCTGTATCGCAGGCGTATACCGGAGAAGAATTCGCCGCGCTGAATTTGCTGACGGCGCCGGACGGCACCTCTATCAAGCTTGGCGAAGTGGCCCGTGTCATCGACGGCTTTGAGGATCAACCGGTATTGAGCACACTGAATGGCCGGCGCGCCATCACGCTGGTCATCGACAGAGTCGGTAACCAGGATGTTCTGCAGATGACAGATCAACTGCGCAACTATGTTGCCGAAAAGCAGGCCAGCCTGTCTGACGGTGTGTTTATTGTCGGCTGGATCGATGAGAGTAATATCCTGCGCGGTCGTATCGAGTTGATGTTGCGTAATGCGGCTCAGGGGGCGGTGCTGGTTGTTATCGCGCTGGCACTATTTCTTAACTTCACGCTGGCTTTATGGGTAATTGTTGGTGTGCCATTTGCGGTATTGGGGACGCTGGCAACCATCTACTTTCTCGGTCTTCCCGTCTCGATCAATGTGCTGTCTGTATTCGCCTTTATTCTCGTGCTGGGTATTCTGGTTGACGATGCGATTGTGACGGCTGAGAGTGCTTATGCCTATCTGGAGGCGGAGAAGCAGGGACTTAAAAGTGTGCTGCGCGGCGTTCGCCGCGTGTCGACTGCAACCGTCTTCGGTGCACTGACGACAATGATTGCCTTTGGCCCAACGATGCTGATGACTGAGGGATTCGCGCGCGTGGGGACCCATATGGGGCCCGTTGTGATTCTCTGTATTTTCTTTTCCCTGATCGAAACCAAGCTGATCTTGCCCGCGCATTTGCGCCATTTACGCGTGGACCGCGCGCCACGTGGCGGCGTGCTTGGCGCATTAGAGAAAGTACAGCTACGGTTTGCGTCGGCGCTGACCCGCTTCGCCTCAGGCCCCTATCGACGCTTTCTTCAGTCGTGCATAAATCACCGCTATATCACGATCGCGTGTTTTGTCGCCCTGCTGATTATCTCGTTAGCGATGATTCCCTCCGGATTGGTGAGGTTTGTATTCTTCCCCAACGTGCCCTCGGACCAGATCTACGTAACACTGGAGATGCCGCAGGGTACTTCGTGGGAGAAAACCCACGATTACGCGCGGCGTGTTGAAGTGGCTGCGCAGGCAATGAATGAGCGCTATCTGCAAGAGGTTGGAACCTCTGTCGATGTGATCAGGGAATTGTTGGTCGTATCGGAAGCCGATACCAGCGCCAGAATTGATATCGATTTAGTGCCCAGCGAAGAGCGCACTATCAGCTCCGTGGTGCTGGCACAGTGGCTGCGTGAAGCCTTGGGCAATCTTGAAGGTATACGCGCGCTGAACGTTGATGCAGTAGCTGGCCCTCCGGGAGCCGCACTGGAGGTGCAGCTAAGTGGCCAGGATCTGGAAACACTGCGTCTGGCCGCCCAGGATGTGAAGAAATCGCTGACGCTGATGCGCGGCGTGCAGGATATCAGTGACAGCTTTAACTCCGGAGGTCGCGAGCTGGATATTCGTGTCAGCCCAGAGGGAGAGGCACTGGGGTTGGGCGATGTTGATCTCGCGCGGCAGGTGCGACAGGCGTTCTTCGGCGCTGAGGTGCAGCGTGTCCAGCGCGGGCGCAATGAGGTGCGCGTTTACGTCCGTTTGCCTGCTGCTGATCGCAGCCAGATCGAAAGCCTGAATTCGCTATGGATTCGGCTACCGGATGGCCGCAAGGTGCCGTTTTCTGTTGTGGGCGTCGCCAACGAAACAACGGGGCTGAGCGCAATCAATCGAATAGACCGCAAGCGCGTAGTTACCGTGCAGGCAGACGTCAACAAGATGCTGGTGGAGCCGGGAGAAGTATCTGATCTGCTCAAATCAGACGTGCTGCCGCAGTTGATAGCGCAGTACCCTGGCATCAATTACGCTTTTGGTGGTGAGACGGAGGCAGAGGAGAAGACGTCATCGGTGTTGGCATACGGTCTTGTTATTGTGCTGCTGATGATCTTTGGCGCACTCGCCATACCGCTGAAAAGCTATGTTGAGCCGCTGTTGATTATGTCGGTGATACCCTTTGGGATAGTCGGTGCGATTTTGGGTCATTTACTGTTGGGGAAAGACATCAGCCTGCTGTCGGTTATTGGCATCATTGGTTTGGTGGGAGTTGTTGTCAACGATAGCCTCGTGATGGTTGATTTCATCAATCACCATATCGACGAGGGCCGCGATTGGCGGTCGGCTATTATGGAGGCGGGGCCACAGCGCTTCCGTGCGGTCATACTAACTTCAGTGACGACATTTCTGGGTCTGTTGCCGATACAGTTGGAGACCTCAATCCAGTCTGAGTTTGTGAAGCCCATGGCGATATCGATTGCCTTTGGTGTGCTATTTGCCACCTTTGTTACTCTGATTCTGGTGCCGGTGATTTACTACATATCCAAGGACGTGTCGGATAAGGTTAAAGTAGCATGGGCGTTATCCAGTAAGTGATAACTGAGCCTAATGAATAGGGGGAGATAGCGATGCCTGAAGCAGTAAAAGCCGTATTGTTCGACTTTGGCGGCGTATTCACCGATTCTCCTTTTCATGTTGTGCATGCCTTCGGTGAGGAGCTGGGCGTGTCGCCGCAGGTCATTACCGGCATTGTGTTTGGATCCTATGAACATGACGGCGATCACCCCTGGCATCGGCTTGAGCGCGGTGAAATTTCCCTGGAAAGCGCCAGAGAAGAGATTCTGCAACTGGGTCAGGCGAGCGACCTGCATGTAGACGTCTACGATTTATTTGCCAGAATGGCCGGTAACAATGCCGGTGTAGACCAGAGGAAGCCTTTGGTAGATTGCGCCAGATCATTGAAACAAGCTGGCTACCGCACGGGCATTGTGACCAACAATGTTAAAGAGTTCGGGGATGGTTGGCGGGCTTTGATCCCCGTGGATGAGCTCTTCGAGTTTGTTGTGGATTCCAGTAGCGTGGGCGTACGCAAGCCCGATTCCCGAATTTTTGAAATAGCGCTCGGGCATCTGGGTGAACTGGCGCCGCATGAGGTGGTTTTTCTGGATGATTATCAGGCCAATGTAGACGCAGCGCGTAGCCTCGGTTTGCAGGCATTAACGGTGGGCCCTGACTTGTTGGCTGTTATAGCTGAACTGGACGAATTGCTGGCGCGCTGAGCACTGGCTGGCAATCTTACTTTCGCTGAAACAGGACGATGGCCTCACTGTGGCCGGTGTGAGGGAACATATCCACTGCAGCGGCTTTGGATAATCGATAGCCCGCTTTTTGCAGTATGCGCGCATCTCTGGCTAGCGTGGCGGGATGGCATGAAACGTACACAATGCGCTTAACTTTCGCACGAACCATAGCGTCGCAAGCCGTTTTCGCGCCCGCGCGCGGTGGATCAACAATCGCGATGTCCGCGCGGGGCAGCACAGTATTCTCGTCCATCAAATTCAGCGTCATAGCGTTCACATTGTCGATTCCGTTGTGAGAGGCATTGGCTGCGACGCGCAGGGTCATGCTTTTGTCATACTCAAAGGCATGCACTGCTTTCACAGTCTGCGCCAGCGGTAGGCTGAAGTTCCCTATGCCAGCGAACAGGTCCAGTGCGACTTCATCAATGCCGGGGCGCAGCCAGTCCAGTGCTCGGTCTAGCAATGCGGCGTTGATTGACCAGTTCGTTTGGGTGAAGTCGCCCGGCAGGTAGGCCAGTTCCAGCGGTGGCGGTGGAGCAACTCCCAGGGCGTTATGCCGTTGTATTCGGAGGCACAGTTCACCTTCAGCGAGTAGCTCCTGCCACTGGCTAAGTTCACCGGGGCCGGTTTCATCGTCGAATGTGTCGCTACGTGGTTTGCGTTGAGTATTGAGGCGCACACGCAGGGCGGCGACCGGTTTCGACAAAAGCGCCGCGCGCAGCGCAACGAGGTTTTTCTCTCCGGGATGTGCGGCAAAGTAACAGCACAAACCGAGTTGACCACTGGTGTCAGAGTCTACCTCGATTTCACGCAATCCTTGCAGCTCTGGTACTTTGGACAGCATCGCGGGCAATGTCTGCAATAAGGAATTGACCGCTGAGTCAGCCACGATACAGTGCCTGAGATGCACTGCGTCGTGGGAACCACGCTGGCGCAGTGCCAGTGAATAACCTCTGTCGGCCGTGCGTGTTACCAGCAGACGCAGTCGATGCCGAAAGGCTTCTGGGGTGCCAATAACGGGCGCTTCAAGTGGCAGAGGTGCGATAGCTTGCAGCACCGAGTGTAAAGTAGCCTGTTTGTGTAGTCGCTGCGCCGCCAGGGACCAATGCTGCAAGCTGCATCCGCCGCAGTCCTGGTAGATCGGGCATGAGGGCTGGACGCGCTCGACGGAAGGGCTTGTCTCCGCCAGCAACTCAATCATATCGGCCTCGTCGTAATCCCGCTTCACGGTGGTGCACTGTGCGCGCACTTGTTCTCCCGTAAGCGCCCCGGTGACGAAAACGATCTTGCCATCGCGACTCGCAATTCCTCGCCCCTCTTGGCTCATGCGCTCTATCAGCAGCGTATCTTTGCCCCACAGCGCACTGGGTGGTGGTCTGGAGGGTGGTTTGCGAGAGGGTCTGCGCGCTTTATGTCTTTTGACCACGGGTGAATAAGCTCAGCTATGTTTGTGCCAGATGTATTTGCAACGATTCGTTCGCAAATACGATGATATCCCCAGCAACGATTTTACGCCGCTTGCGGGTTTCTGTTTCGCCATTGACGCTCACCTGTCCGTCGGCTATCACGAGTTTGGCTTCGCCGCCCGTGGACACCAGACCCTCAAATTTAAGAATCTTGAAGAGTTCGACCGGTTGCCTGGTGATTTCTACGTTGCGCATCAAAGTGTCCTGAGGGTTGCGTGCGAGCAGTGTAGCGTGAAAGTGTCCTATATTCATCGACCGTTTACTGGTTGGGTGTCTCTGCGGCTCGGAGAGATCAGGGCAACCAAACAACAAGTTTGCTTGATATGGAGAGCGCTGTGGTCTTAACTAACAGATTAGCGGTTGCGGCAATACGCTGCTGGCCTTTAATTCAGTCGTTGTGCAAGGTATTACTTATCATTCGATAAGATGGGGTTATGGATGAAAAAATCAGTTAGGTATGTTTTAGGCTGTGCGTTGTTATTGTTTACTCCAGCGTTGGCAATAGCGCAAATGGATGCGTTGAAGAATGCAACGCCCGAAGAGCGATCCGCTGCGTTAACCAAGATGTTACAAAGCAATCTCACGCTGGACGAAAAAACTACCCAAAAAGTCTCGGAAATTAATCTCAAATACGCGCAGGAAACTCAGGTGCTGATGGACTCCAGTGGCCCGCAGCTTGGCAAAATGATGTCATTCAGGAAAAACGCACAAGCGAAGGATGCACAGTTGAAAGAGGTTCTGACCCCGCAACAGTACAGCTTGTACGAGCAGGAAAAATTGGAAATGGAAGCGACGATGAAGCAAAAGATGATGGAGAAGTATAAGGTCTCCCAGTAGTATTCTCATGATCGGGTTTGGGTATCAACACACAGCGGCGCGGCCGGGTAGTGTCAGTGTCCGCCAACACAGGGGTATAATTATGCAATTGATCAAGGCCAGCGTGGTTTCAATAATGTCGCTATCACTCGCAATCGCGATAGCGCCGACCTTCGCCCAGAAAGCGGGGCAGTCGACCAGAATCAGCACGGGAATCGTGGATAATGTACAGAGCGTGAAACTGGATTCAAATGCGGGCACTGGTGCCCTGATTGGCGGTGCACTCGGTTTGTTGTCGGGCAGTGGCAAATCTTCGAGTAAGCAGGCGCGCAATGCCATTATCGGTGCGGGCGCTGGCGGCGGCGTTGCCAGCATGGCGCAGGGCAGTCGAAACGGTATGGCGTATACCATCCGCACAAATGACGGTAACTCTATTCGCGTTATCACAGACCAGAGCGGAATCATAAAAGGCGACTGCGTTATTGTCGAAGAGACTGGCAGTACCACCAATGTGCGCCGCATGACACCCGCGGCCTGTGACCCGGCATCGGCCAGAGCGAGGGAGGAGTTGCAGAGCAGTTTCCAGATGGAAGCCGCTGAGTGTCACAATGCCAAGCAACAGTTGGTTAAGGCCACGACGGCCGATCAGGTCGATCTCGCCCGGCGCAAGATGGAAATACTCTGTAGCGATTGATCATCGGACTGCCCGTGAGAGGGATGCTGCCTGCAGCCGCTACCGAAATTAGTACGCACAAGATAGTCTACTATTTCGCAGAAAAGTCGAAAGCCTGACGGTTGGTTTGTCGTAGACTGATTATGGGTAGACGATAAAAAGGGATGTAAAGGTGTGAAAGTGCGGCTTCAACTAGGCATAGCTGCAGTATTGTTGTTCGCGGCCCATGCAGGCGCGGAGACAGGTGTCGCCGCAATATCTGCAAGCGGCACAGTATTGTCGAAGGTTTCCGCGCAGCAGCAGGGCACCGAGCCCGAAAAAACCGAAATGAAGATCTTCAAGTTCACTAACAAGTCGGGTGTGCGCTCCTATTCTGATCGCGCCCCTAGCGGGATCGCCTATGAGATAATGCAGTTATCGTGCTTTGCCTGCAATGTTAAATCGAAGCTCGATTGGAGCAATATTCCACTGCAACTGACGGCCTATGAATATGCGATAAATTCTGCCGCCAGAAAATACCAGGTGGACCCGGCATTGGTGCGCGCTGTAATCCATGCAGAGTCGGCCTTTAGGCCGGGCGCCAGGTCAAAGAAAGGCGCACTCGGATTAATGCAGTTGATGCCGGGTACCGCGCAGGACATGGAGGTTGCCAATGTTATGGAGCCACAGGACAATATCTTTGGTGGTGTTCGTTATCTTGCATGGTTGCTGGAACTAAACGGTGGAAATACGACGTTGGCGACAGCCGCCTACAATGCCGGGCCCGGCGCGGTTAAGCGTTACAAAGGCATACCGCCCTATGAGGAAACGCATACCTATGTTAAGCGGGTGAAGATCCTCCACAATCGCTACCGGCAGGCGATGGAAAAGACAGTTTCCGGGCACTGGATTTCTCAGGCGGATAGTCGCTGATCTTTTGCACTAATTTCGTTCTTGCTCTAGCCACTCTTCCAGCTTTGCCTCCCCCAGTGGATGATCGCCTTTGGGTATTCGTAGGCTGTCGCGTAGCTCTGCCCGGGTATTGGGGTTGAGCCAAAGATTGATAAGAAACACGATGAGCATCGCGACAATGGCACCCATGCCCGCCAGCAACATGTCCTTCTGCGCATCCCAGATATCGCCCAGAACCCGCGCAGTTGGGCAATCCGCACGAGCACCTCGCGAACAGGATAGGCGAGCAGTAAGCCAAAACTAAAATGCACCAGTCGGTCGTACATATTGCGCTCCGCCCCGGTCCAATCTTGCAGAACCTCACCGAAGGGAACTTCAGCATAGGTGTAATGAGACCCTATGACATGCAGGCACATAAACAGCGTGATGAGTCCGTAGGAGATATCGGATAATCTGAAGAAGCGCCCCGTGATAAGTAGCACCGGCACCCAGAAAAATACCAGATAGTTTTCCAGTAACCAGTCATCCGGATGCAGCGGATTCCATGCCGCCCAGGCCCAGGTGGACGCGAATATGCCTAAAAGTGAAAGTCTGAACCCATAGCCTTGCTTTGCAGTCATAGCGTCAAAATGTTCCCAAGCAGTCACTGAGGTTTGCCAAGCAGTATATCGGAGTGCCGTGCTGCGATGGAATGTAAACGCTGTGCTATATGAGCTCGGGCCGCGTCAGGCCGAGCCGCGTCAGGCCGAG
>JBDNIE010000329.1:0-10730 GCA_041688425.1 Halioglobus sp.
AGCAGAGGGTCGGCGGTTCGATCCCGTCACCACCCACCAATTTTCCTGAGAGTTTGTCTACCGTGGAGCGGTAGTTCAGTTGGTTAGAATACCGGCCTGTCACGCCGGTGGTCGCGGGTTCGAGTCCCGTCCGCTCCGCCACATATCCAGTAAATAAGCGCCCTTCAGGGCGCTTTTTCGTTTTTTATGCCATTTTGTATACCATTTAGTTGGTGATGAAATGATGGGCGTTATGCCCGTTGGTCTCCCTAGTGATATAATGATCGAGTGTTACTTGAGGCCTTTTTATGGCACTTACCGCCCTTCAGGAGCGCTTCGTCTCCGCCTTTGCCGCAGACCCCACTATTACCGCCACTGATGGGTACATCGCTGCAAAGGGTGCGGACAGGGTCGGCACGAAGGAGGTTGCCCACAACTCTGCGTGCCAGTTCCTGCGCCACCCGAAGGTGGCGGAAGCTGTGAAGCGCCAGCGGTAGCGTTTCTTTTTAGATCAGCAACGCATTCGCGATGGTATCCTTCTCGACTTACGTGGCGTGATTCACTCTCCCGAGACAACGGCTCGCGAGAAGCTGCGTGCAGCGGAGTTGTTGTGCCGGCTGTTTGGCCTGATCAACTAAATCTTCTGTTCAGCCAGCCTGGACGCGCCAAGACGCACTGGTGCTGTATCGCACTTATTCAAGGACGCAACGACGTACGGACGTAATGACGCTAAGACGCTCTGGCGCTTCGTTTGTCGTCGATCAATGCCTGATTAGCCCCCCCATCTTTAAACGACGTGGTGGTCCACCATAGATCTGACTCACCGGTCCCGCGCCTTGTATCCTGAACCGAAGCAGGGCGAGATCGAAAGCGTCCAGAGTGCCCTTGCCGTCGCATCGGTAGCATTTGTCCCAAGAACGCCGTAAGTGGTGGAAGTATCGCCCGGTACCACCGCAGTGGGGGCATTGCCCCCCAAGTTCATGTACTTTGTCCTCTATTGGCAGTGGGGTAGCAGTCTCTCGAGGAACTGGTAACTGGTTATCGGGATTGGTCACCGAAGGACATTGGATGACCCCTGTCTCGTCCCAAGTTACTCTGATTCGGGGTTTGCTCGTTTTATTCATGTTGATCTCCCTATAGTTTCCCTAGTTCGGCGAATGTGGTGGCACCACCCACGCCGACAATGACGTGGTCCAGCACCCGCACATCGACCACGTCAAGCGCCGTCTTCAGGCGTTCGGTTATGCGCAGATCTGCCGTGCTGGGCTCTGTTTCACCGCTGGGGTGGTTGTGGGTGAGAATCACGGCGGCAGCGTTGAGCTCCAGTGCGCGCCTCACCACAACCCGGGGATAGACGCTGGCCGCGTCTACCGTGCCCCGGAACAGCCGCTCAAAGGCAATCAAGCGGTGCTGAGAGTTTAGGTACAGGACGCAGAAGTACTCGTCCAGTTCATTGGCAATCTGCAGCTGGCAGAAGTCCTTGACCGCCTGGGGGGCAGTAAAGGCCTCCCCCTCCAAGATGCGGCGCTTGAGGATGCCGAGGGCCTGTTCAATCACACCCTGCTCGCTGACGCTGAAGTCAGAAGGGCGCGGCGTGCTTGACTCGGGAGTCGTGGTAAACATATCGTATGTAAGGCTCATGTTGATTCTCCGTTGGTTGGTGGGTTTTGCATGGGCTAGGCCCGCGTTAGAGCGCGGGCCAACTTTTTCGGCGTGTCTCATCAGTGCGGCAGACGCCAACAGCCGCAGACCCCATCAGCCGGCAGCGGATGGGGTTTCGACGATTAAAGAGCGATAGGGGAATGCCCTCTTGAGGCCTGGCTAGGGGCCAAGAAGCGAGGGGGGGTACTGCACAAGGTTCCAGGCGGCGATTTTGAAAACCGCTACGTGAAAAACGAATCCAAGGGCGGGGGGCTAGAAAAAGGGAACCTACCTCTATGCCAAGGCATTGCACAATGGCTGAGCCTCTCACTCACAACTCAGTGTGTAAGGGTTTTTTTGAAAAAATTTCTGCAAAAACTTTATCTAACTGCGGGATGTGACTAATAAGGCCGGTGTATTTTGGTATGCAAAAGATCCCAAACAGCTGGCTGAGAATTTGAAAATGCTGAAACTCCGATACTCGTTGTGATTATCGATTTGTATCGTAATGATGCATAATCACGACGTAGTGAATTTGCAGGTGATAACGAAGCGGTATATCAAGCCTGAGGCTCCAAAAAACGGTGTCCGGTCCGGGGCCAGGGTGTAAATGTGGAAATGCTCGATAACATCAATCGCCTGCTCGGCGATGATCTGAAGAAAACTATCCGGCCCGGATCTCGGCTCAGAATCGCTGCCTCCTATTTTTCGATCTACGCCTACGAGGCTCTGAAGAAGGAGCTGTCCGGCGTTGACAGCTTACAGTTCATCTTCACCGCTCCTACTTTCGTGCCCAATGAGGTCGCGGATCGGCTGAAGAAGGAGCGTCGGGAGTTTTTTATCCCGAAATCCCAGCGAGAAAATGGCCTGTACGGCACCGAATTTGAAATTCAGCTGCGTAGGGTCGAAATTTGGGCATGAGGATGGACAAATAAAATACAGGCCTGAAGTCGATGGACTGAGAACCATAGCGGTTTTTTCTGTCATTTTTTACCATGCTCAGTTCTCTGTTGCAGGCTGGGAGCTATTCCCTGGAGGGTATCTGGGGGTTGATATCTTTTTTGTCATCTCGGGATATCTCATCACGACACTGTTGATGACAGAGTTGGTCCAGACTGGGCGGATTTCTATCACGCATTTCTACGAACGCAGGGCGCGGCGGTTACTGCCAGGTCTCTTGATCGTAATGCTCGTTTCCCTGCCATTCGCATGGCGTTATCTGCTGCCGGACCAGTTGGTGGACTTTTCCAAGTCCCTGGTTTTCTCCCTTGGCTTTTCGTCCAATTTTTACTGGAATTATAGCCTCCAGCAGTACGGTGCGGAGTCAGCGTTGCTCCAGCCCTTTCTGCATACATGGTCCCTGGCGGTGGAAGAGCAGTATTACATCGTATTTCCACTGTTTCTATTCGCGATCTACAAATGGGGCAGGGAGTATCTGGCCGGAATTCTACTGTTCGTGATGGTGTTGAGTCTCCTGCTGGCGGAGTGGATGACCGGTAGGGACGCCTCGTTTTCGTTCTACATGATGCCCACTCGATTATGGGAGTTGCTGGCGGGTAGCTTGGTATCGTTAGCAGTTCTCAATCGCAAAGTGCCGAAACTGGCGCTCCGTTGGTCGCATGCCCTGTCTCTGTTGGGACTATTGATGATGTTGGGATCGTTGTTGTACCTGGATTTCGGTACGCATCATCCCGGATTCATTACGCTGGCCCCGGTGTTGGGTACGGTGCTCGTTATTTTATTCAGTGAAAATACAGGATGGGTGACGAGAGCCTTGTCTACGAGACCCATGGTTTACCTCGGCCTTTTATCTTATTCGTTGTATCTCTGGCATTACCCGATATTTGCCTTCGGGCGAATGGAAAATTTGCAGCCATCGCTGACCACAAGGTGTGTCTGGATTGGCTTGACGCTACTCTTGTCTGCACTGTCTTACCATTTGGTGGAGAAACCCCTCAGGAGTAGACGTTTTTCTGGAAAGGTGCTGGCTGTTATTCTCCTTTTACCATCCACCCTAGTCATATTTATTTCCCTCTATTGGATCAAAGGAGAGGGCATTCCAAGCCGCGGAGATTATCTGCTGGACTTGCTTCAGGCGAACCAGAGAATAGTTGTTTCACAGAATGGGACCGACTGTCTCTCCGGCGCGCCGGGGAGCACCTCTTTTCCCCCATCTGACTCCTGTTTCTTTCAAGATTTCCCTGGTTCATCTACCTTGGTACTAGTAGGTGATAGTCATGCCGCTGCCATCGCCGAATCAGTAAGAGTGCTTGCCAGTGAAAACCAGCTGAACTTTGTACAGATTACCCAGGTTATATGTCCGCATCTTGGCCGAAGGCTGGAGGCAATCTGTCCGGAAAGACATGAAGCCGTAAGATCGATTCTTTCCGAGTTGGAGGACCCCGTAATTATCTATAGCTCTCGAATTCCTCTCTATATCAGTGGTCTGGGCTATGGTGTGAGTAATGGTAGCCAAGCGCCCAAACATTGGTTTCTTCAAAGGGGCAACAACAGCCAGATAGCGAACGACGTGGTTTCAAGCCTTACTGAATGGTCAGATGACGGATATGGACTGGTAATCATCTATCCCGTGCCCGAGCAAGGTTTTGATGTAGACAAGACGCTGAAATTGTATGCTCCACCGATCTCGAATGCCGATCAATTACCTACACTTACTACAAGTTATACCGAGTTTAAGGAACGGGTGGCCAGTAGTTATGTGGCGCTGGACAAGGTGACGGGATTGGGGGTGCTTCGAGTCTACCCAGAAAAACTTTTTTGTCGGGAGAAAAATGACACGTGTATAGCGTCAGAATCGGACAGACTCTATTTTGAATTCGACAACCATGTGAGCCCACTTGGAGCGGATTTGATCACGCGGGAAATCGCTGTTGTTTTGGATCTGAAAGTCCCGCAATCGTTCGTAAAATAGTGGGCGAGTGTATATGTAGGTACCGTGGAACTTGAGTGGGATTTCGGTAGCTATCTATCGTAGATATGACCGCGATGATTGATCCCACTGGATATTTTACTCCTCCCCCAAAACGGCTTCCCCGCCGCTGTCCAGCGGCCTAAGCGGGTGAGATAGTCATCAAGCGCGCGGCTCTTTCGGGGGCCGTTTGTTTTTGCGTATGAAGCCGATGAATCTCCCAATGCTTACGACCGCTTGTAGGCGAGGCTGTGTTAAAACCAGCTACAGCGACACTGATTGAATAGACTGCTTTATCAGATTTGAATCCAAGGATGAAGATTGCATGAAAATTAATAAAGTAGTCTGCGGATTTTTTGTCGTGGCGTCTGCGGGGTGTTCTACAGTTGGGTGGGATAGCGAAGCGACAGTAGGCAACGCTAACTCGGAGCGTTTTTTTCAAGAAGCGCAAACTTCTTTGAAGAGCTATCAGGAAATGAAGACAGTGTTTGGTCTGCCACACGAACAACGCTCCATAGTCGATGAAAGGGTTGTGGTCTGGAAAAATAGCACCGTTGCCGGGGGGGCGTCTAGGATCCAGATGGACGGAAGCATAAGCAGTACTCCTCTGCTACCGCTTTCATGCGAGCTCACTGCAGTGGTAAATGACGACGGGTCTGTATCTAACGTCGAGATGGACGGGAACAACGGTGCTTGTTGGTTTTTTTCGAATAAATTTGTCGCATGGGTAGATAGCAAAGACTAGGCCATTTCTATAGCGATAACCGACTACGCAGGCTGCTGGATATCTTGAGGCAGGTAAAATCGGCCTGAGCAGGGGCAGCGTCTGATCGCCGCGACTTTGATGTGGTTTTATGGAGTTCCGCGCCGGGCTCAACCTTGGGTGGACAGGGAAGTCGCGGCTGAATTCTGGATCCGAGGTTTTCCCCCGCCCGCGTGCGGGGCATTACTGGTGGTCCGGTCAATGATGTCATGGCTGTCATGGCTGTCATGGGGTTTTCTCTTTTAATATATGGGTGGTTGTCAGATGGGGCCCGCACGGCGTGCGCGCACAAGAGAATTTTTTTTGCCGCCATTTTCCCCCGCCAGCCCTGACGGCAGCATCCGAGGCGCTATGCCCCAGAGTAAAAAAATCTCGGTGGACTGGGGGCTGTCCACCGGGCATGCGGTCTTTTTTGCGCGTCTGCGCTCGTGATCAATCTTCGGGATCATCCTCCAGCCAATTTCTGCGATTGCCTAGAGCTGCATCGAACTGCGCCTGCGCTTCCGATAGTGTCGGCATGATGTAGCCGGTAACCCTGGTGCCGCTAATCACGGGCCGAGTTTCTTGGACTTTGACCCATTCTCTGAGCTTCTTGCCGAAAATCGATTGAGAGCAGTGGTATCTGGCGTTCTGTTTTCTTGCGTGCTCTTGGTAGTGCGCATAAATAAGGCCTTTGGGGGCAAATTGCGGCCATGATTTGTGCCCTTCGGGATTGAAAGTGGTCGTTGGTTGAAGGCTTCCATCGCTGCGACAACAGCCAATGCCTCCCTCTTCAAGGGCGTCGAGCCACCAGCGGCCTACAGAGTCTAGGGATAGCTCTTGCTGCTCCGCCAACGCAGCGGTCCGCGGAAACTTCCGAATCTGCACTCCCGACAAATCGCGGTTGAGCAAAATATGCAGTAGTGCCTCTCTGCCGCCGCTACGCATTTCGTGTTTGATCTGTCCGAAGTATTCGAGGTTTTGCATTTTCGCGTCGCTGACTTGTAGTACGAAGAACCGGCGTTCCTCCAGCCCCGCCGGCACTGCCCAGTCGTTGTTGGTGGCCATGATGACCCGGGTGTAGTTGTCGAGTTCTACAACCCCCTGATATTTCTGCTCGTATTGACGTCTGGGTTCGGTGATTAGCGTTTTTAGGACGCCCTCTTGCTCCTTGTTGCCGCCCCATATCACTTCGTCAGCGAAGACTAGAACTGCGTCCTGCAGGTGACCGTTGAACTTCCCCAACAAGTGCTCGCGGCTGGTCACATGCCGATAGTGGCGACCGAGTAGCGCCCCCAGGTTTGAGGCAAACACTCCTTTACCTGTACCCTGCCTACCCTTCAGCACAATCGCGACCCCGGGGAGCTCACCAGGGCGCTGGACCAAGTGCGCCATCCAGTTCAGCAAGTACTCGTAGCAGGCTAGGTCACCGGAGCAGATGTTGTCACGGATGTGCTCGAGGAACCTGGAACAACCCCCCTCCCGAGGCTCGACGGCCAGCCCACGCCATAGGTTGTAAACACTGTCATTGGCTGCCTTGCAGGACGGATCAAACACGACAGTGTTGTAGGTCCGTCGCTGCCGGTGGTTCATCCATGCTGGACCTATGGGCCGACCGTCAAGCTGCAGGTTTGCCACGAAGTTCTTGAAGTCGCTGGGCCCCATGAACTCAAGCGAATCGGGCAATTCCCGCAGCACCATAGCCTTGCCACCCATCAACACCACTGCGTATTCCTGGTTGAGGGCAGCGATTTGGGGAGGGATAGCCCCGCTAGCGGCTTTGTTGCGGGCGTCTGTTCGCTTTATCGACTTGAAGGTGGAGCCTATTTTTTGCTCTGGCAGCGCTGGGCGGCACCAAGCCTGGTTCCAGTCAAAAAGAGTGGATAGCGCCTCATCATCGGGCAGTCCCTGGCCAATTAGCTGCCCTGCATAGCGGGTCAGGGCTTGGGTGCGCTGACCGTCCGGAAATGGTTGATCGGAGCTGAAGTGTTGGACGCGAGCAGCGTCGGAAAAGGGCCGTTGCTCTGCAAAGAGGTCGAGTCCTTCCAGCACCTCCGCTAGTGTGTATGGGGGGTGTCAGACTCGCTCTCAATCCTGGTCAGAAAGGGCTCTGTGAGCTGGTCTGTCTCCTTGTTTTGCTTTACGTGGAAAAACCCCGGTACACGCATTACTCGCGGGAGATGGTTGACTACGGCGTCGCCGCCGAATTTCTCGGCCAGACATCGCTGCAGCCCAGAGAATTCCTCAAGGGCGCAGTCGTCGACCAAGTAGTAGACGTGCCATTTCTCCGGGCTGCTCTCGACAACGATATGTGGTTGAAGACTAGCCGCAAGCACAGGTTCGAGGGGCGCGCCGTCAAGGTCTAAGAACAAGGCTCGCACTCGGACAATATTCTCAGCGGTACGCCCGCGTCCGTTAGTCTGGTTTACGCAGACAAAGATACCGTTGTTTTGCTGGTTTAGCTGCGCAAGCTCTGCCTGGCATTCTGGGAATGTTCCATGCAAGATTCTCGGTATACCTTGTCCCGTCGGTATTACTTGGAACGTCTGCTTTTCTCCGGGTCCACCGGCGATGCGATCTAGAAAAACGGCTGCTTCTGTCATGCTGCTGGCTCCCTTTGGGGTGGCGTTATGTGTCGGTGTGACGGTGATTTCTTCATGGATATGGTTATTCTTCATTGTTCACCTGCCTTGAAGCTGCCATTGGATACGAAGTTCTGGATATCGCTGGCACGCCACGCGACTGCCCTAGCGCTAATCTGAACCAGTGGGGGGAAGCGCCCAAGCTTTTCCAGCCTCCATGCTGTTGACCTTGATAGGCCAACCCGGATCTGAACTTGAGGCCAACGGAGTAACGAGTCATTTTGTTGCATGTGGTGTCTCCACGTTTCTGGTGTTGGCGCCATTAAAAGCGACGATCTGTTGGTTTAGGCCTAGATCTAGCAACTGCGCTAAACCCACGGCTAAACCCACGGATGATCGGATTTACTCAGGGAGCGCTCTGCGGAATCGGTCCTAGGGAGATTTACAGCGAGACTTGTATCCGAAGGGGAAATAAGGGGGCATCGCCAAGACGAAAGCGGTGAAGCCTGGCGGTATAGCGTGATTTTACGTGGCATTGACCCAGGTAACGGAAAGTTACGACTACGCGATTCGTGTGTACCCACTAAAGCCAAATAGGCTGATGCCTAATTAGCGGTGGGTTCGTCGCCGCTCCCTGAGTCGCTGCTTGAATGCTACCCTATTAAAGTCCCGAGCTAGATCATCGTACTTCCTTGTACGCGATCTCAGCTTCAAGTAGGGATCACCATGTCTGGGGCTGAACTGCTCGAAGTCGACCGGGGGTAAATCATCGTTACTGTCTATAAAATCCGCCCAATCGGGAGCGATCTGAAAAAATCTTGACCAAGCGTCTTCTATGGAAATCGAAGTATTGCGGCGAAAAATCTCGTCAGTAACATCATCTATTACCGTGGTGTGAGCCATTTTTCGCCCGAGTTTGCCTCCGCCAGTCGCCGGAGCTGGAGCTGGAGCTGGAGCGGGAACTTCTTCATCCACAGTTTGAGTATTGTTGGTTGATATTTGATCTGCCTCCGCCATTTCGTCTACACGCGGGTGATCTCCTCTTTCAATTGCGGCTGGGGAGTAGTGAATGACGCGGTTGCCGTCGTATGCACAGAAGGATTCGTACCAGTGAGCGAATGGTGTAGACAAGGTTCTGTCTCCCAGTCGCATGCCAGAGGCTTTGGCTTGCTCAATAATTGATCTGCGGCGGATAATTTCTTCGGGAGGCAACGAATCCAGCTGCTCTTCTAGCTCTAAGGCTGAGATCTGAATCATTGTGAGCAGGTTTCCCTCGCGCTCTAACCACTCGAGGTGCGCAAGTCGCAGGGCGACTTCCACCTCATTGGAATCTTGATCTATGCCAATGGCGCGGAGATCCATTCTTGCTTTATGGGAAGTCATGCGGCGTCCTTGCGTCTTTTTACGTTCACTCGGGTTGTGTTATTACCATGACTTTACAACGAGCAGAAGCCCCCCCAATCTGCCATCAATTGTCTCCTCAGATCGAAAAGGTCTCCGCGCCGGTATGCGCGCTCTGCAGCGTCGCCAACGGTGTGAGCCAAGCTTAGCTCGCACGCCTCTCTTGGGTGCTGGGTCTGCTCGGCCGACCAGTCGCGGAAGGTCGAGCGGAAACCGTGAACGGTGACGTTCTGCTCCTCCATGCGTCGGAGCACGGCTGTTAGCGACATATCAGACATGGCAGTGTTTATCTTGCTTCCTGGGAAAACTAGAGGGTTGCCAGCTACTTGGGGAAGCACGCGTAGTAGCTCAAATGCGGCATCGTTTAGCGGTACCCGGTGCTCTCTGCCTGATTTCATTCTGCCGGCCGGAATAGTCCATGTGCGCTCGTCCAGGTCTATCTCTTCCCAGATCGCGCCCCGCACTTCACCCGAGCGGGCAGCCGTTAGTATTGCGAATCCCAACGCTTTGGCTCCCATACCGGTGCGACATCGAAGAGCGGCCATGAATTCAGGCAAGCGGCGATAGGGCAGGGCGGGGTGATGCTCCACAGCTGATACTGCGCGCACCGCGGGAAATATATGATCGAGGTGGCCGCGCCACCTCGCCGGGTTTTCGCCATCTCTGAACCGGCTGACGGTGGCCCAGCTCAGCACGTTCTCCATACGACTGCGTATCCTCGACGCGGTTTCAGATTTCAGGTTCCAAATGGGTTCGAGAACGGACACGATGTGCGGCGTATCTATTTGATCTACTGGCATGTCGCCGATAAGAGGGTATACGTAAGTGTTTAGCGTAGATTCCCATTGCGCCGCGTGCTTTGCGTTTTTCCAACCATGCCGCTTAGACGCTATAAACATCTCGGCGCACTGCTTGAAGGTACGGCGTGCCACCTCTGCTGCTTTTTCCTTCTGACGCTTTTGGTGGGTCTCCTGTATTGGGTCGACAGGCTCTACCGGGTCGTGAACCTTCGCCACGAGGTCTGCCGCTAGCTTCCTAGCTCTGGCCAGAGGCGTTGCTCTCAGAGGCCCCAGGCTCATGTGTCGCCGTTTACCGTTGGGAGAGACATAGCGGAAGATCCAGGACCGGCTATTGCCTCTCACGAACAGGTAGAGGTTCCCCCCATCGGCATGCCAGCCGTTGGGGAGAGTCTTGAGTGATACCGATTTGAGCTTCCCTGGCATATGATCGCGCTTGCTCATCGGCGTATCTCCCGCATAGTAATGTGTATGCCATATTGTATGCCATTTTGTATGCCATATTGTGCGCAATGTAGAGAATACTCGTGAAAACAACTGCAAGCTTGTGAATTAGTAACGTATTGATTAGTATGATGAAAATGATACTTATTGAAGTATTCTGAAAAGCTATGAAAAGCTATGAAAAGCTATGAAAAGCTATGAAAAGCTATGAAAAG
>JBDNIE010000330.1:0-24030 GCA_041688425.1 Halioglobus sp.
ATAGCGAGATAGCGAGATAGCGAGAGAAGTTTTTGTGGCTGACACTTTTCATGGATTGCCGATGAGTGACACAGGAGCAATTCAGCTACGACACCACCAGCGCCCCCCCAATGGAGAAGACTATGGTGGCAGAGACCCCCAGCAACCCCCTAAAACCAAGGACCGCCCGCCCCGTGATTGTGCACTGTCATCTTTTCAAAAATGCAGGCACCACGCTGGACTGGAGTCTGCGGCGACAGTTTGGCACCGCGTTCGTCGACCACCGCAACGACGACGATATGCGACGCGGTGCAGACTATCTGAAACCGTATCTGGAGAGTCACCACCAGCTGTCCGCCCTTTCAAGCCATCATGTGCGATTCCCGCTGCCGGTCTCCGAGAAGCTTGAGTTGCTGCCTGTTATTTCGCTGCGGCACCCGATTGACCGTGCACGCTCTGTCTATGAATTCGAACGGCGTCAGGACTCGCAGTCCCCGGGCGCTATTCACGCAAAGAAGTTGTCATTTGCTGACTATGTTCGTTGGAGGATGCAGTCAGACGTGGCACCAACGATTCGCAATTTCCATTGCAGCTTCTGTACCAGCAGTTTTGACAGCGTGATTGACGAGCAGGCGTATCTGGACAGTGTCGCAATGCTGATCAAAACGCCTCTACTGGTGATCGTGGAGCGTTACGACGAAAGTATGGTTGCGCTGGAAAATCGACTCGATCACTACTTTCCAGGCGTTGATCTCTCTTACGTTCGCCAGAATGAAACGTCTGGCCGTGAGATCAATCTGGTAGAGCGTATCCAGCGAGTGTTTGACGATCTGGGACCAGAGCTGACCGTTGAATTTCGGGAAAAAAATCACTGGGATATGGAACTGTATGAGACTGCATTGGCTATTCTGGACGAGCGACTGGGAGCACTCAATAATGTTGAGAATCTCCTGAATGACATGGAGTTGCGGTGTCGATTGTTAACGGTGGCCACCACACCCAGCAATGCGCAGGAAACCCAAGCATCTCGAGTGGTTTGACGCTCCCCATCGCTGTTTTTCTGCTGCGCTGATCGACGAGCCTAAAAAGTACTATCACGCTGCGGCAGAATTGTTATACTTGCCCTAACTAATAAATCTAATATTGAGATCCGTATGCCAAAATTACATTTTAATTGGGCTCCACTCAAAATTGTCGCGGTATTGCTCACATGCACACTGCTTTGGGGCTGCGGCAGTAGCGGCAACAACAATAACAGCAATAGTGGCCCCCTAGATCCGGTAGATCCGGTAGATCCAGTGGATCCTGTAGACCCCCCGGAGCCTGCGTTCCCGGGCTACACGATTGTTACGCTGGAGCCGGGTGATGACCTGGAGACAAGGGCGCTGGAAGCCTTAATTACCGCCAGCCCGAAAACGGTCATCCAGTTACCTGCTGGCACCTATGATTTTGTCGACGGACTGAGCTCCAGTGTTGACAACATCGTACTGCGCGGGACCGGGATGGACGCTGAATCTGGCACAGTACTGCGATTTGATAACAGCACGAGTGGCTCCGAAGGCATACGAGCCACAGGTGACAACTTTGTCGTGCAAGATCTCGCGGTAGAAAACACACCGGGGGACTCCATCAAAATAAAGGATGCCAATGGAGTCACTATCCAACGTGTGCGTGTCGAGTGGACCAACGGCCCGGATGAGAATAACGGGCCCTACGGCCTGTACCCCGTGGGATGCCGTAACGTGCTCATCGAGGACAGCGTGGTGCGAGGCGCCAGCGACGCAGGAGTCTATGTAGGACAGTCGGAAAATATCATCGTGCGACGCAACTATGTCTATGAGAACGTCGCCGGTATAGAAATCGAAAATTCGAAATTCGCCGATGTGTACGACAACAATACCACTGGCAATACCGGCGGGATTTTAGTGTTTGACCTGCCGGGGCCACCGATTCAGGGCGGCGAAGCCACACGGGTATTCAACAACCTGATGGTTGATAACAATGAGCCTAATTTTGCCCCGGAGGGCAACATAGTCGGAATCGTACCCGCCGGGACGGGTCTTCTCATCATGGCGAATGATGACATTGAGGTATTTGGGAATACCATCACTGGAAATATCTCTGAGGGTATCGCTATCGTCAGTTATTACATTAACGATCCAGCGGTAAGCAAGGCAGGCTACGACCCGGTTCCTGAGAAAATCTATATCCATGACAACGAGATAGCCAACAACGGTACCGACCCGCAGGACTTGGCTGCCGCGATCGCCGGCCTGGTTTTCGACAGTTCTGAAGACGTTCTCGATGTTTTCTGGGATAACTCCGGGGTGGGAACTGATTTCGGCTTGCTTGTAGAGTTCCCCGATGGCTTTACCGAGAGCCAACGAATCTGTGTCGTGAATAACACGCCGGGGATTTCGATATGGCAGGGTAATGCGTCTGCAATCTTTTTGGGCAAAGAAGAGACTGAATGGGGCATTTCCAGTGACCCGGAGAATGTGAACTGCACACACGCTTCACTACCGGAGATTGTGCTGGAGCCACCCGTTGACCCGAATAACCCTGACGGCCCCAATCCGCTGGAACTGTGTGATGTGGCAGGCGATGAACTGAACGCTGATGCCTTTGTCGCCGACTGCCCGAACCTTTCGGATTACCGGCTCTTTGCAGACTCGGCAAATCCACTGTCCGGAGCCCAGGGCGGCACCATCTACGACCTGACCACACCTTTGTTCACAGATTATGCGAACAAGTATCGATTCGTCTTCATCCCTGAGGGCACACAGGCCGCATATCGCAACCAGGAGGTCTTTGACTTCCCGGTAGGCACCATCATCGCCAAGACATTTACCATTCAGGCTGATCTTCGCCTGGAAGACAGTGCCGAAGAGATCATCGAAACACGTCTGTTAATGCGTCGCAAAGACGGCTGGCGGGCGCTGCCCTATATCTGGAACGCCGATAAATCAGACGCCGTTCTCACTGTCACTGGCGGCACACGGAACGTGAACTGGGTGGATATAAACGGCGTTTCACAATCAACAGACTACAAGATTCCCAATACCAATGACTGCTCCAATTGTCATGGTGAGGAAACGCTGATCCCGATAGGACCCAAAGCACGGTTGCTTAACAAAGACTATGCGTATGACAGCGGAACAGCGAATCAGTTGGACCACTGGACTACACAGGGTATTTTGACCGGCGCTCCGGCAGACAAGACGTCCATCGACACTATTCCGCTATGGGACGATACCAATGCCAGTTTGGATGATCGCGCCCGGGGATATCTGGACATCAACTGCGCGCACTGTCATCAACCCAATATTGGCGCCGCTGATACCTCGGGCATGTACCTGGAGTATTACCGCCCATTTGGTACCGAGGTAGGTAGATGCAAACCACCCGTTGCTGCGGGTCAGGGCTCAGGGGATCTCGACTATGGTATCGTGCCCGGAAACGCAGCCGAGTCCATTATGAACTTCCGCATGGACTCAAACGCACCGCAGATCCGCATGCCAGAGATTGGCCGCAGTGTTATTCATACGGAAGGTGTGGAGTTGATTCGAGACTGGATCAATGCCATGGACCTCGTAGACTGTGAGGCGGCTGGCTAGCGGCGCAACCATGGGTGGGTGGCGCGATTCCTCGACCGGAATTGTGTCACCCCGCTCCTCTCCACCTAACCGTTTCGCAATAAACTGGACATTTCCAGATTTTTTGTGCTCGTCCCAAATCCCAAACTGTCAGTGTGCAAAGTAGCCTAAGCCGATCTTCAACGATTATGAGGTTGTGATACTCAGGTAGAGATCATTCGCCATGGCCTTAGAATTCAATATTGGTAGTTTTATCACCCGGTGGCTTTTTGCTATCGTGCTGGTCTTTAGCACATACAACCCCTCGAATTACGCTTACGCGAGCTGGGTTCTTGGCGAGACGTCGACGTTTGGCCCGATTATGGCACTTATCGGGGTGGCACTGCTGATCGCGTGGATCATATTTCTTCGCGCCACACTGCTTTCACTCGGCTGGCTGGGCATCTTACTCGGTGGCGCCCTCTTTGCCTGTGTTATCTGGCTGTTCATTGATGTCGGCCTGCTAAGCCTCGACTCGACGGGCGCGCTTACCTAAAGCGCTCTGCTCGTGCTGTCGTTCATTCTCGCTAAAGGGATGTCGTGGTCGCACATCAGACGACGAATGGCCGGCCAGTTCGATGTAGATGAAAAGGATGTTTGAACGCAATAACGGGACAGGATGGCAGCGCAGCTGCTCAATGATTGTCCGGAAACAGTTCCTTGACGTTAGACGCAGCAGCCAATGGCTCAGCAGAGACCAGCTTCCCCTGCCTTTTCCATAGATGATCGTAGCGCACCCGATGATCACTAAAACCGCTCACGGCAGCATTCAACACGGTGCTGATACCGTCGCAATCGAGCGTGTCACAATGCCGTCGCAGTGTGGCGAGCAACCGCTGTATCTGGCCGAACGGTAAACACTCCTCTTCTGCACGCATTATCATTGGATGGCCAGTCCCGGTCACATTAGTTCCGAGTAATAATTCTTCGTGCAATTTTTCGCCGGGGCGAAGGCCTATGAATTCAATATCTATGTGGTCTCCCATATGCGCGTTATGGCCCATTTCGTAGCCACTGAGCCTGATCATGCGCTTGGCAAGATCAACAATGCGCACCGGCTCGCCCATGTCGAGCACAAAAACATCACCACCAGTAGCCATCGCTCCAGCCTGCAATACAAGCTGCGCCGCCTCAGGAATGCTCATAAAGTAACGTGACACGTCGGGGTGCGTTACGGTGACCGGACCGCCGCTCTCAACCTGTTGCCGAAAAAGCGGCACAACAGACCCGGAAGAACCCAGCACATTGCCAAATCTGACCATACAAAACCGGGTAGACGAGTCTTCCTGTGCGAAGCCTTGCAGGATCATCTCAGCGAGTCGCTTAGACGCTCCCATAATATTGGTAGGGCGCACTGCCTTATCAGTAGACACCAGTACAAAAGTCTCTACGCCGGCTTTGCGTGCAGCGGAGGCCGCATACCAGGTGCCAAAGACATTATTGGCCACGCCCTCGGCAATATTGTACTCCACCATCGGCACATGCTTATACGCCGCCGCATGGTAGACCGTACCCACCTCAAACGTGCGGTATATGCTTTCCAGCCGATTCTGGTCCTGCACTGAGCCCAGCAATGCGACCAACTCTACCTTTAAACCCTGGCTCTGCATCGAAGCCCGTAGCTCACGCTCAATGCTGTATAGAGCGTATTCCGAGTTATCCAGCAGGATCAATTCTTGCGGATCTGAGCGCATAATCTGGCGGCACAGTTCACCGCCGATAGAGCCGCCCGCACCGGTTACCATGACGACCTTGCCGGTGATGCATTTCTCGATCAACTCCGGATAGGGCGGCACGGGATCACGGCCTAATAAATCGTCCAGATCGATATCGCGAATCTGATTGATGCTCGCTTCGCCCGCCAATAGCTCATTTATCGTTGGCACCGTGCGGACATGCACTGGCAGCCCTACCAGTGAATTGATGATCTCTTTACGGCGTTCCTGCGAGGCAGATGGAATGGCCAGCAAGACCTGTGTGATATCGTGCTGGACGATCAACTGCTCCAGATCTTCCGGCCGCGCAACCTGCAAACCGTTGATAACAGACCGCTGCAGATAGAAGTCATCGTCGACAAACACGACCGGGTGATACTGCTCACCGTGATGCAAAGTCTGCAGAAGTTGCCGACCAGACTGGCCCGCTCCGTAGATGATCACGTTTTCCGAAAGCGCGCGCAGCTTTCCCTGGTAGTACGCGCGCACCGCCAACCTCGTCCCGCCAATACCTACCAGCAGCAGTGCCCAATAGATAAAAGGGGTAGATCGCGGAACTTCTGCTCGGGTAAAAAAGACCACAGCACCCAAAATAAGGGTGGAGTAGCCGGCAGCTCTGATGATGGCCCAGATAGCCTGCTGGCCCATGAAGCGAATGACAGCGCGGTACAAGCCCAGGCGCAAAAAAACGATCGCACTGACAATAATGGTCACCGCTCCGCACGCGTACTCCACGGGACCCAGATGAAAATCCAGATGACCGTAACGCAGCGCAACCGCAAACCACATTGCTGCGGTCACATACACCATATCAAGCGATAGAAGACACGCCTGCTTGATGTTGCGCGGCAACTCGACCGCTTTCTGCAGGGCATCGCGTAGTGCTTCGATTGCGCCTACAACGGAACGAGATATGTAACTGCGAGGACGATTGAGCACATCAGCTCCTGTTCTCAAGGCTATTATTCGGACAGATTAAAGCGGCGACACAACGGCGCCTCACACTCAAAATTTTACGCCAGTTTGGCTATTTTCACCATGCCGTAGCCTAAGGGAAGGTATGCTAAAAATACCAAAAAGAACCTCATATCTGGCCATATTTGCACAGCCAACGCCATCGGGAACAGCCACAACACATTGATTAAAAGAAGGAGCATGTCCACTCTCAAGTGGGAGCTCCAGTGTCGGCTCAAGCGCTGGTAAGCATGCATGCGGTGAGCTTCCGTGAAGGCTTGACCCGTGCCGACGCGCCACAGGAGGGTGTAACTCGCGTCGACAATAAATACGCCCGACAGCACCAGCCAGCACAATGGGCTAAGCTGCCCTTGCACGGCACCGAGAAGCGCCAGCCCGGCAAGCAAGAATCCGGTAGGCAGACTACCCGCGTCGCCCATGAACAGGCGGGCAGGCGGGTAGTTCCACGCGAGAAAACCGCAATGAGCTGCGGCTAGCAGCAGGCAGTAGAGCGCATAACGGCCATCATGACCCGCCGACCAGACCAGCAATGCCGCACTGCAACAGACAAATATTGCCTGCAGCGCAGCGATTCCGTCGATGCCATCCATAAAATTGTATAGATTCAGTGACCACAAAAGAGCAAGCCCCCAAAACAAGATCAGGGCCACACCGAGCACAACGTTATCGGCTACCAGCGCCTGTAGCATAAACCCGGCAGTCAACAGGCACACCAGGCTGAAGGCCACTAAGCGCCAGCGTGCAGACAAACCGCGCATGTCGTCACATACACCAATCAACATCAGCAAGAGCGCACCTATGGCAAGCGCAACCAACGGCCTATCCCACGGACCCAATAGCCAGGATGCCAGCATCAAGCCCAGCGTAAACGCCAATAGCAACGGCACTCCACCGCTGTGGGGCGTGGGGTGCAAATGTGAACTGCGATTGTTGGGAACATCGAACATTTGCCGAGCCCGGGCGTAGCGCAGATACACACCACACAGCAATGCAGATAACAGTAGCGTTAGCAGCAGCGTTAGCAGAGGCGCTGTCATGTATTGGCTCCGTGGGTAGCAGCCAGTTGCTGCATGACATCTTCCAATTTAATGCGAGGGCGCCAAGCGGTGTCGGTTATCACTGCCGCGTTGCTATAGCGCTCCCAACCAAACAGCTTGTTATAGGTGGGCTCCGCGCGCCGTGACAAGACCCCATCCAACAGGTTGGCTGCCAACTTCCAGATCCAGCGCGGTAGCCACTCGATGCCGCGCCCCTTGCCCAAAGCCGCGCGCAACAGGTCGTAAATCTCTTGGGTACTGTAACTGTCAGCGCCACAGGCTATCCAGGTCTTCACCCCCGATGGCGGATGCTCGGCGATCGCACACAGCAAATCGACAAGGTCTTCAAGCGCGATCATGGAGCGCCTACCCCCCTGCGGCGGCCTCGGTAAACCCCAGCGAACAGCCGTCGCCAGTGTTTGCAGGTTTCCCTTAACGTCTGACCCATAGACCAGCGCGGGACGCACAATAGCGACTGACATTGCGGTGCCAGAAAAAGCATCACGCAAGGCACACTCTGCCTGCCACTTGGACAGACCATAAGCATCGACCGGAGCCGAGACTGCAGATTCCACGCGCGCATCGCTGGTCTCTGACGAGCCCATGGCCTTTACACTGCTAAGAGAAACGAAGCACGGTATCGCGGCAGTCTGCGCTAACCGAGCCAGACGCAACGTCGCCCTATAGTTCAGGGCTGTATAGGCAGACCCCGCTGCTTGCTGATGTGCTATACCAGCCAGATGAAAAAAAACATCCGCGCCCTGCAACAACGAGACGTCGGGGTCGCACTCGGCCAAATCTACCGGCACTGTAGGCTTGCCACTTGCGAGCGTCGCACCACGCCTACTAAGAGCAACTACAGTGTCGCCACGAGATTCAAGTTGTTGGCAAAGCTGGCGACCGATGAACCCAGTGGCGCCACTGACAATACATTTCACGATACCGAATCACCCATACGAGAAAGGGGGCTAAAAGCCCCCAATGATACGGATGCGGTTAGCTTATTCCAGTGTTATCACTTCGCGGTTCATGTCCAGGGTTGATTTGCCGATACCTTTCACCTCTGTCAGTTCGTCAGCAGAAGCAAACGGCCCGTAGGTCTCTCTGTAACGCACGATTTCCGTCGCGCGGGTTTCACCGACTCCCTTGAGGTTGGCGGCGAGCGTTTGTGCATCCGCTGTGTTGATATTGACCTGCGATGGCATACTTGCAGCGACAGGCGTTGTAACGGCTTTTTGGCCTTGCGCCAGCACGGGCGAACTTGTCGCCAGCAACCCCACACTCAACAGCAACATCAGAGCGAGGGCGCCGACCACGGCGGGGCGTTTAAGTGAGAGAATCTCCCGAACCTCTAAAGAGTGTCGGGTATTAGTTTGTATCTGAGGGGTATTAATCATATTGAAATCTCCATTTTCGTTGACTGCATCCTTGCAGGCATCCGTATCGCAGATCAGTCTAGCAACGATTCTGGAGGAGAGCGCATAAACGCCCTCATTTGATGCTATAGCGCGAGTCCCAGTTCACCATGCACTCGCCGCAATGCCGCCAGGGGATCTTTTGCTGCGGTGATTGAGCGCCCAATAACGATGTAATCAGAACCCAGCGCCATTGCCTCTGCCGGGGTCACCACGCGACGTTGATCGCCAGCAGCATCACCAGCCAGGCGAATACCTGGCGTCACCAGGCAAAACTTGGGTGGGCACATTGCGCGCAACGCCTGTGCTTCCATCGCGGAGCACACCACACCATCCAAGCTGCTGTCAGCGGCCAGAAGTGCCAGGCGTTTGACGCATTGCTCGACTGTCTCGCTGTACCCGAGCTCCTGCAAATCCTGAACCGACATGCTGGTGAGCACCGTTACACCGATCAGTAAGGGTGGACGGGGAAAGGCTGTAAGCGCATCAACCGCCGCCTCCAACATTCTGCGACCACCGCTCGCGTGCACATTGACCATCCACACACCCAGCTCAGCGGCAGCGCGCACGGCGCCTGCTACGGTATTGGGGATATCGTGGAATTTAAGATCGAGAAACACGTCGAAGCCCAGCTTATGTAACTCATCAATCAACGCCGGGCCGCTGCTGGTAAATAATTCCTTACCCACTTTTACTCGACACAGCTCGGGCGACAGACGCCCTGCAAACTGCAGTGCTGCAGTTGCCGAGGGGTAGTCCAGGGCAACGATTATCGGTGCTATCACGCCGGATCGACCGCCACATTGGAAGCCCGCAAGCTACCCGCCTCGTCTCTGGCGCGATCCAGCTGCCGTTTGCAGGCACTCAGCGAGGCACGCGTACGCACCAGAATAACCGAGGAAACGATCATGCCAATGACTCCGCCAAGGGCAAAGGCCAGTAGAACCCATAACGCCAGACTTTGTGGCGAGAACGTATACACAAGAAAATCCAGCGGGACAGCCACCTTGTTCTGTAAGGCGAACAACACACTGATCGCCAGCATCGCCAGTACAACCAGTACAGTCAGGAGATTACGCAATTGCTTCATCGGAATATCCAGTGCAGTGAAATCAGCTTAAAAAAAACGGCATGAGCTTTCGATCATACCGCCTCGTTGTAACAGAACAAGCCTAACTCTCTAATTGCAGCCCCAGATTCACACGCTCTCGCAGTTCTTTGCCGGGCTTGAAATGCGGAACATACTTACCAATCAGTTCTACAGCGTCACCGGTTTTGGGATTGCGGCCTTTGCGAGGCTGGCGAAAATGCAGCGAGAAACTACCAAAACCGCGAATCTCTATCCTCTCGCCATTCGACAGCGCCTGCGACATATGTTCGAGGATCGTCTTCACCGCCAACTCCACATCCTTGGCAGATAACTGACTTTGTCTGGACAGGATCGTTTCGATCAATTCGCTTTTGGTCATGCAGATCCCGTTTACAGAATTACTATGGCCATAATTAATGATCGGGCATTGTGTACCCTGCTGGTACATTTCGCAACTCCTTATTTTTTAAAGGAAAAGTGGGCCATGTGGCGACGGCCCCCAACTGCATTACGGAATAGAAACAAAAAAGGTCCACCGCCGGTGGACCTTTTTGAGCGTAGAACTAAGAGTGAAGCCAAAAGTGGAACTAAGAGCGGCGCAAAGGACGAACCCATGCGCCGCCAGGCGCGTTACTTCTCGCCCATCTGCGCTTTTATCAAGTCACCAATGGTGCCAGGAGAGGCTGTTTCAGTCTCAGTATCCTTGAGCGTTTTCACAGCTTCTTTCTCGTCATCAAAATCCTTGGCCTTGATAGACAGAGACAAACCGCGAGTCTTGCGATCGACTGCGATAATCTTGGCCTCGACAGTGTCGCCGACTTTGAAAGAATTGCGCGCATCTTCCACCTTCTCGCGGCTGATGTCGGAAGCCTTCAGAATACCTTCCACTTCCTCGGCCAGTTTTATCGTGACAGACTTGGCGTCCACTTCTATGACTTCACCCGTGACGATCGCACCGCGATCATTCTCAGCAACATAGTTGCCGAAGGGGTCATCATCAAGCTGCTTGATACCCAGAGAAATGCGCTCGCGTTCAGAGTCGATAGAAAGAATAACAGTCTCGATCTCATCACCTTTCTTGTAGTTGCGAACCGCTTCTTCACCCGGCTCATTCCAGCTGATGTCAGACAAATGCACGAGGCCATCGATATTGCCTTCGAGTCCAATAAAGATACCGAAGTCCGTGATGGATTTGATGTTGCCTGAAATCTTGGCGCCCTTGGCGTACTGGCCTGCAAACGCATCCCAGGGATTTTGCTGGCACTGCTTGATACCCAGTGAGATACGACGACGATCTTCGTCAATATCCAATACCATCACCTCGACCTCATCGCCAAGGCTGACAATCTTGGACGGGTGAACGTTCTTGTTGGTCCAATCCATTTCGGAGACGTGCACCAGACCTTCAACACCCTCTTCCAACTCGGCAAAACAACCGTAGTCGGTAAGGTTGGTGATCTTGGCTTTCACGCGGCTGCCCTCTGGGTAACGTCCAGTGATTTCCAACCAGGGATCTTCGCCAAGCTGCTTCAGGCCCAGTGAAACGCGGTTGCGCTCGCGGTCAAACTTGAGAATCTTGACATCGATTTCCTGACCGACTTCCACGATCTCGGAGGGATGCTTGATACGCTTCCATGCCATGTCGGTAATGTGCAGCAAGCCGTCAACACCACCGAGGTCAACAAACGCGCCGTAGTCTGTCAGGTTCTTGACAATACCTTTGACCGACATGCCTTCCTGCAGCGATTCCAACAGGGCATCGCGCTCGACGCTGTTGGCCGCTTCCATCACGGCGCGACGCGAAACCACCACGTTGTTGCGCTTCTGGTCCAGCTTGATAACCTTGAACTCGAGTTCCTTGCCTTCCAAATGCACGGTTTCGCGCACAGGACGAACATCTACCAGAGAACCGGGGAGGAATGCCCGGATGGTATTGATATCGACAGTAAAGCCACCCTTGACCTTGCCATTGATAATACCGGTAACCACTTCGTTGGCTTCATGCGCCGCTTCCAGCTCTTTCCAGCTCTCGGCACGCTTGGCCTTCTCACGCGACAGCTTGGTTTCACCGAAACCATCTTCCACGGCTTCCAATGCAACCTGCACTTCATCGCCGATGCTAAGCGCACATTCACCGTTAGCATCCAAAAATTGGATGCGAGGAATCACGCCTTCGGACTTCAGTCCGGCATGCACGGTAACCCACTCGTTATCTATGTCGATGACCACGCCGGTTACAATTGAACCGGGCTTCATGTCGACGGTTTTCAGACTCTCTTCAAATAATTCGGCGAAGGATTCGCTCATTGCATAGCACCTGTTTGTATTGATCGAGACAATTAGCTGTCTCTACCGCACCTCCAGCCGGTCCGGGTCATCCCAAGTAAACTGCCTACCCCACCTTGACTGGAATCAACGGGAAAAACAGCGTTCAAAAACCATTTCGGGGGTTTTAAAGCCAGCAAACGGCTAGATAAAACCCTTCTTTTTCACTTCGAGCATTACCCGCTCAAACACATCGTTGATAGGCGTAGCGCTGCTATCGATGACAATGGCATCTTCTGCGGCCACCAGGGGGGAGACGGAGCGGTTGCTGTCACGTTCATCCCTCTCCTGTATATCGACCAGAAGGCGCGGGAGAGTAACACTTTCGCCCTTTGCCATCAACTGCTTATAGCGCCGCTCAGCGCGCTCCGGGGCGCTGGCCGTGAGGAAAAACTTCAGTGGCGCCGCGCGAAATACCACGGTTCCCATATCGCGCCCATCGGCCACCAGACCGGGCAGTTGCATGAAATCCCGCTGTCTGGCCAACAGTGCCTCACGCACGGCTGGAATAGCCGCGACGCTGGATGCACCGCGTCCGCCCTCTTCGGTGCGGATGGTCGCACTGACATCAATCCCTTTATAGGCAACCAGTATTTCCCCGTTGTCAGAGAGCGTAAAGGCGACATCCAGATGCCGGGCGATCTCGGTGACTGCCGCCGGGTCATCCCAGTTCACGCCCTCTATTACGCAGGCCTGGCCTGTGACACGATACAGCGCGCCGCTGTCCAGGAAGTGCCATCCCAGGCGGTCTGCCAGCATATGGCTGATCGTACCCTTGCCGGCACCGGACGGGCCATCGACGGTAATAACAGGCACATTGACCGTCATCCCTCACCCTCTGCCGCGCTGATGCGCAGGCCCAGACCGCGCGTGAGGCTTTCGAAGCCGGGAAAGGAGGTCGCGACATGGTCACAGTCCAGTACTGTGATTGCAGACTCAGCGCGCAAAGCGGCAATCGCAAATGACATGGCTATGCGGTGGTCATTGTAAGTGTGGATGACACCCCCGCCCATCGCACCACCTTCTATCGCAATACCGTCATCAAGTACTTCGTTCGATATACCCAATGTCGTCAGACCTTCCGCCATAGCACTGATACGATCACTTTCCTTGACGCGCAGTTCCTCGGCGCCATGCAGCACGGTTCGCCCTGCCGCGCAGGCTGCCGCGATAAACAGTGCTGGAAACTCGTCGATCGCCAGTGGCACTTGATCAAGTGGAATCTCAATACCGCGCAGCGGCGCGTAACGCACCTGAATGTCCGCAACGGGCTCACCGCCCACTTCACGTTGATTATGCAGCGTGATGTCGGCGCCCATGAGCTGCAGAATCGTGATTACCCCAATGCGCGTCGGATTGATACCGACGTGCGTGAGCAGCACATCGGAACCGGGCGCAATACTCGCTCCCACCAATAGAAATGTTGCCGAAGATATATCGGCAGGCACCTCAAGATCACAGGCGGCAAGCCTACCACCGCCCTGCAATACAATCTCACCCTTGTCAGATTCCACGCGATAGCCGAAACCGCGCAACATGCGCTCCGTATGATCGCGGGTGGGCGCTGGTTCGCGGACAGATGTCCGGCCCGTGCCGTACAGGCCTGCCAATAGCACGCAGGACTTGACCTGCGCACTCGCCATCGGCAGGTCATAGTGGATGCCTTGCAACGCTTGCCCGCCAGCAATCATCAGGGGCGGACGCCCGCCTGCAGCGGATTGGATGTTGGCGCCCATTTGGGTCAGCGGCTCTATCACGCGGCCCATAGGACGACTGCAGAGCGAGGCATCCCCCGTCAGCTGTGTATCAAACGCCTGGCCCGCCAGCAACCCGGCTATCAAGCGCATACCGGTGCCCGCGTTGCCCAGATCAAGCGGCTGGTCGGGGGCTTTCAAGCCATGCAGTCCGACGCCATGCACGGTCACACAGCCGTCCTCCGGGCCCTCAATTTCTACCCCCATGGCGCGAAACGCTGCCAGCGTCGCCAACGCATCCTCACCTTCGAGGAATCCATAGACGTGGGAGGTGCCTTCGGCCAGCGCGCCCAGCATGATGGCGCGGTGCGAAATGGACTTGTCACCGGGGACACGGGCTTCGCCTTTTAGAATCCCGCCCGGCTGTAACTTGAAATGCATACGCTGAACCTTAAGGTGTCTTGGGCTCGCCGCGCTGAGCCAGAATGGTGGCGAACTCATCGCGGGCCTGTTTGGCGCGGCTGAAAGTGCTGATTAACTCATCGGCGTTATCGGTTTCTACGGCATTGCGCAAACGCTGCAGGTGCTCGCTGAACAAATCGATAGCTCCAAGCAGGGCTGGCTTGTTCGCCAACGCAATATCGCGCCACATAACCGGGTCGCTGGACGCAATTCGCGTGAAATCCCTGAAGCCCCCGGCGGCGCAGCGAAACATGTCTTCACTGGCATCAGAGGCGGACAAGGCATCCACCAATGTGTAGGCGAGCACATGCGGCAGGTGGCTGGTGGCTGCGAGCACCCTGTCGTGTCGCTCCACCGTCATCTGCGTGACTTCGGCACCAGCGCTCACCCACATGGCCTGCACCAGGTCTACTGCCGCGGGATCATTGCCCGCTACGGGCGTAAGAATGACCCGGTGATTGACAAATAGATCGACCTTGGAAGCTTCTACGCCGCTGTGCTCTGATCCGGCGATAGGATGCCCCAACACCAGTTGTGGCGGCATACTGCCAGCTATCGCTATCGCCGCATCGCGCAGATTGCCCTTCACGCTGGCTACATCGGTGACAATAGGCCCACCGGAGCGACCGGCAATACGCGGTAGAATGTGCTCCAGCATGCGCGCTGCCGTCAGGGTCGGGGTACAAATCACCAGAATATCTGCGCGCTCAATGGCCTCATCCAGATCCAGCGTGAACTCGTCAATAACGCCAAGTTCGACACCGCGATGCAGCGAGGCCTCACGGTGTCCGTAACCGATGAAACGCTCGCTGAAACCACTGCGGCGCAATGCCCTGGCCAGTGATCCACCGATCAGCCCCAGACCGACAATGACAATATTGCGCTTGGCGTAACTCACGCGGACGTTATAGCAGGGCCTGAGGATAAGACCCCAGAGGTTTCAGCATGATGGACTGCTCGTTCAGCTCCAACATAATCGCGGCAATATTTTCGTCCTGCAAATGCCCCTCGAACTCGATGAAAAAAACGTAAGCCCACTTTTCAGTGCGCGAGGGGCGCGTATCGATGCGCGTCAGGCTGACATTACCGCGGCGGAACGGTTCCAACAGGTTGAACAAGGCGCCCGGCTTATTGCGGCTGGCGACGATGATCGACGTCTTGTCGCGACCGCTGGGCAGCACGTCCTCGCGACCGATGATCAGAAAGCGGGTGGTGTTATCCGCATAATCTTCAATGTGCGCGGCCAGTTTTTCCAGCTGATAGCGCTCCAGCGCCATATCGCCGGCCACCGCCGCCACTCCCGGATTCTGCGAGGCCATGCGGGCGGCCTCCCCATTACTGCTGACCGCCTCACGCTCTATCTGCGGCCAGTGTTTGTCCAGCCACGTTCGACACTGCGCCAGCGCCTGCTGGTGCGCGCAAATGCGGGTGACGGCGCTCTCGGCAGTGCCTGGCGCAACGAGCAAATGCAATCCAATACGCATTTCAACCTCACCGGAGATCTTCAGCGGTGAGTCCATGAAATTGTCCAGCGTATGGCTGACCATGCCTTCGGTGGAGTTCTCTACCGGTACCACACCGTAATGACACTCTCCGGATTCCACTTGGGAAAATACATTGTCAATCGTCGCCTGCGACACGCACACCGCAGCATGACCAAAATGTTTGATTGTCGCGCCCTGCGTAAACGTGCCCTCGGGGCCGAGATAGGCCACTTGCAAAGGCTTCTCCAGCGCCAGACACGCCGACATGATTTCGCGAAATATATGCGCCATAGAAGCGCCATCCAGCGGCCCTGCATTGCGACTGATAATACGCTGCAGAACTTGCGCCTCGCGCTCTGGCCGATAGAAGACCGGCTCAGCATCCATCTCACCGCGCGCATGTGCCGCCTCCACGTCGGCCAGCTTGATATCGGCCACACGCTGCGCACACTGCGCCCGGCGATTGATCAATGCCTGGATTTCCTGGTCAATGGCATCGATGCCTGCCCTGACCTGCTCAAGATTCCTGCTATCAGCCATAAAGGGTGTTAACCATTGCGTTGCTCAAAATCCTGCATAAAGCCTATCAGCGCATCGACTGCCGCCTCGCTCACCGCATTGTAAAGGCTGGCCCGCATACCACCCACCGAGCGATGCCCTTTTAGATTCAGCAGACCTGCCGCCTCGGACTCTTGCAGGAATAGTTTATCGAGTTCGGCATCCGCCAGGATAAAGGGCACGTTCATCAGGGAGCGACTGGCGAGTTCTACCGGATTGGAATACAGGCCGCTACCGTCGATGGCCGCATACAATTTCTGTGCCTTGCGGCGGTTCACCGCTTCAATCGCACTCAGTCCACCTTGCTCTACCAACCAGTCAAAGACCAGCGCAGCGAGGTAGACCGCAAAGGTCGGCGGCGTGTTGTACATGGATTCGTTGTCCGCCGCGACCTGCCAGTTGAGCATGGCGGGGCACAGCGCATGCGCCCTGCCTAACAGCTCGCGGCGCACAATGACCAACGTAAGACCGGCCGGACCAATATTTTTCTGCGCCCCGGCGTAAATCACACCGTAATCATCGACCCGAATCGTGCGCGACAAAATAGTGGACGACATATCCGCCACCAGCGGCACGTCGACCTGCGGCGTCCAGAAAAACTCGACACCGCCAATCGTCTCGTTGGCAACGTGATGGAAATAAGCAGGATCATTCCCCATCTGCCACGACTGCTGCGCAGGAATGGTTGAGAAATTGGTATCCTTAGAACTGGCGACCACATTCACATCACCGTAGCGCTGCGCTTCCTCAATCGCTTTTTTCGACCACTGCCCGGTATTAACGTAATCCGCGCCGGACTTGTCACCCAGCAAATTGAGTGGCACCGCCGCGAACTGCATACTGGCGCCACCTTGCAGAAATAGCACCGCGTAATCATCCGAAATGCCCAACAGAGTGCGCAGGGTTTGCTCCGCATGCTGAGCGACCCCTACAAACTCGGGGCTGCGATGGCTCATCTCCATCAGCGACAAACCCGTGCCATGCCACTCCAGCATGTCATCACGGGCGATCTCAAGGACCGGTTCCGGCAGCGCGGCCGGTCCAGCGCAGAAGTTGTAACAACGGGTCATCTTGGGTGCTTCCTCGAAATAACGGTAAACGGTGCCTTAGTCTGCGGAGTCGTCCTTATTGTCAATTCCGCTGTCGATTCCAGTGTCGATTCCAGTGTCGATTTTAGTGCCAATTTCAGTGTCAGAGACCGGCTCCAGAGCCTCCACGGCGGGCTCGTCTATGCGCTGCACACCCACCAGGCGCTCGCCCTCTTTGGTGCGAATGACGCGCACACCCTGCGTATTGCGACTCAGGATTGACACCTCATCCGTGCGGGTCCGCACCAGCGTACCCTGATTGGAGATCAGCATCAGCTCATCGCCCGCAAAAACTTGCACAGCGCCCACCATATTGCCGTTGCGCTCGCTGGTCGACATCGCGATCAGGCCTTTACCACCACGACCCTTGGTGGGGAAATCCTCAACCGTAGTGCGCTTGCCATAGCCGTGTTCACTGACCGTCAGCACCATGCCCGCCTCCTGCGGGATGATGAGCGAGATCATGGCGTGCCCCTCACCCAGGCGAATCCCGCGCACACCGCGTGCCGTGCGACCCATCGCCCGCACGTCGGTTTCTTTAAAGCGTACCGCCTTGCCCTCCGTGCTGAACAACATGACATCGCAATCGCCCTGCGTGATCGCTGTGCCGACCAGTACATCGTCCTCATCCAGCTGCAAAGCACGCAGACCGACGCTGCGTCGGCGAGCAAAATCGGTAAGCGCTGTTTTCTTCACGGTGCCATTGGCTGTCGCCATGAAAATAAAGTAACCCTCCGTATACTCCACCACCGGGAGTATGGATGTGACTCGCTCGCCCGCCTCCAACGGCAACAGATTGACCATCGGACGACCGCGCGAATTGCGGCCCGCCAGTGGAATCTGGTACACCTTTAACCAGTAGACTTTTCCGAGATTGGAAAAACACAAAATGGAGGCATGCGTACTGGCGATCAGGAGGTGCTCGACGAAATCCTCGTCCTTCACCGCCGTGGCCGACTTGCCCATGCCGCCGCGGCGCTGAGCCTGATAATCACTGAGCGGCTGGGTCTTGGCGTAACCACCGTGAGATATGGTGACTACCCTATCCTCTTCTGTAATCAAGTCTTCTACAGTGAGATCATGCTGGGACGCTGTAATCTCGGTGCGACGCTCGTCGCCATACTCGGTGACAATCTCTTCCAACTCCTCGCGTATGACTAACTTGAGGCGCTCCGCATCACCGAGGATATCAAGAAAGTCGGCTATTTCACGCAGTCTTTCCTGATACTCGTTGAGTAATTTCTCATGCTCCAGCCCGGTCAACCGATGCAGCCGCAACTCAAGGATGGCCTGCGCCTGCACAGGCGACAAATGGTATTTGCCGTCGTGCATGCCGTACTGCGGTTCCAGTTCATCCGGCCGACAGGCATCGCTGCCCGCACGCTCCAGCATGCCGGTGACATCGCCCGGTTCCCAGGGCTGTACCAACAGTTTTTCTTTCGCTTCAGAGGAGCTGGGAGATGCCTTGATCAGGGCAATAATCGGATCAATATTGCTCAGGGCAATTGCGAGGCCTTCCAGAATATGCCCGCGCTCGCGCGCCTTGCGCAATAAGTAAACCGTACGGCGTGTCACGACCTCACGGCGATGGCGTATAAAGGCCTCGAGTATCTCCTTGAGATTCAGCAGTTTGGGCCGACCATCCACCAGCGCCACCATGTTGATGCCGAACACCGACTGCATCCCGGTCTGGGCATACAGGTTATTGAGCACCACATCGCCAATCTCGCCGCGCCGCAGTTCGATCACCACACGCATGCCATCCTTGTCGGATTCATCGCGCAGCTCGGTAATGCCTTCTATGTTTTTTTCTTTGACCAGATCCGCGATGCGCTCAATCAACTTCGCCTTGTTCAACTGATAAGGCAACTCGTGGATCAGGATAATATCCTTGCCGCGCTTCTCATCATGGATCACTTCCGCTTTAGCGCGCACATAAATCCTGCCGCGCCCGGTGCGGTAGGCCTGAATAATTCCCGCCCGACCATTGATAATGCCGGCCGTGGGAAAATCGGGGCCGGGTATATGCTCCATCAACTCGTCAACTGTCAGGCTGGGGTCGCGGATCAGCGCCAGACAACCGCTCACTATTTCTGTCAGGTTGTGCGGCGGGATATTGGTGGCCATACCCACGGCGATACCGGAGGAGCCGTTGATCAGCAGATTGGGCACCCGTGTGGGCATAACGACAGGAATACGCTCCGTGCCGTCGTAGTTATCGACAAAGTCGACCGTTTCTTTATCGAGGTCCGCCAGTATGGAATGCGCAATCTTACGCATGCGAATTTCGGTGTAACGCATGGCGGCGGCGGAGTCACCGTCCACCGAACCAAAGTTCCCTTGACCATCGACCAGCATGTAGCGCAGTGAGAAGGGCTGGGCCATACGCACGATGGTGTCGTACACCGCCGAATCGCCGTGCGGGTGATACTTACCAATGACATCGCCGACAATACGGGCCGACTTTTTATAGCCCTTGTTCCAGTCGTTGCTAAGCTCGTTCATAGCAAACAGCACGCGCCGGTGCACGGGTTTCAAGCCGTCGCGGACATCCGGCAGGGCACGGCCTACGATCACACTCATAGCGTAATCAAGGTACGACTGCTTCATCTCGTCTTCTATACTGACGGGAACGATTTCTTCGGCTATTTCACCCATGTACTACGACTTCCTTGACTGGCTGCGAACGCATCTTCAGGACAACGATTTAGTCTTCGATTTAATCTTATAATAGAGGCTATATCCAGAGCCGCAATGGCCGCTGGGATGCCCCGAAAACAAGCCGTTGATTATACGGGAAATTACCCCCGACTCGCCATGTTTTTGCAGAAAATAGGCGCTATTGAGACAGCCTGGCCTCATTTTTGGTTATACTTTCCCGCTGTCTCCTCCATTCCCGCCAAACTCGGGGACAAAGAGCTCGGGAAGTCAGTTACCGACACGCCGGAAAATAGGAAATTTGAGCATGGCACCGCTACCAACCAAGGCAGACACCCTGATCCACGCCGGCTGGATCGTCCCGGTAGTGCCCCATGGGGTAGTGCTGGAAAATTACAGCATCGCGCTCACCGACGACCGCATTACAGCGCTACTACCCACCGCTGAGGCCGCCGCTATTCAAGCGGAAAATGTCCTGGAGCTCCCCGGGCATGCGCTGCTGCCCGGATTGATCAACTGCCACGGTCACGCCGCCATGACCCTGCTGCGCGGCTATGCAGACGATCAACCCCTAATGCCCTGGCTGGAAGAACACATCTGGCCGGCGGAGGCGGCGCACGTCAGTGAACAGTTTGTGGGTGACGGCACGGAGTTAGCCATCGCAGAAATGATTCGGTCCGGTACGACGACGTTCAGCGATATGTACTTCTTCCCCAATGTCTGCGCCGCGACCGCACAGCGTTTGGGCCTGCGCTGCCAAATCACCTTCCCGGTATTTGATTTCCCCACGGCCTGGGGCACGGATGCAGATGATTACATCAGGAAGGGACTCGCACTGCGTGACGATTGCAAGCACAGCACGCTGGTCACCGTCGTGTTTGGTCCGCACGCGCCCTACACGGTCTGCGAAGCCAGCCTCGCCAAGATTGCGACGCTGGCCGCGGAGCTGGATGCGCCGGTACACATCCATTTACATGAAACGGCCGGCGAGGTATTGCTGGCCGTGGAACAAACGGGAGAGCGTCCACTCGACACCCTGCACCGTCTGGGATTGCTGGGCCCCAGAACCCAGTGCGTCCATATGACGGACCTGGGCGATCAGGACATCGCGCTACTGGCCACCACCGGCGCGCACGTAGTGCACTGCCCGCAGTCCAATATGAAGCTGGCATCAGGCACCTGCCGCGTGGGTGATCTAATAGCTCAGGGCGTCAACGTGGCATTGGGGACGGACAGCGCCGCCAGCAACAACGACCTCAACCTGTTCGGCGAGATGCAGGCTGCCGCGCTGCTGGCCAAGCTGCACTCACGCGACGCTGCCACACTACCCGCGGCAGACGCGCTTGCCATGGCCACCATCAATGGTGCAAAAGCACTGGGTCTGGACGACCGCATCGGGAGTCTGGAGGTAGGGAAACAGGCAGACCTGATCGCCGTGGATCTGCGCGGCCCCGAGACGCAACCGCTGTATCATCCGCTGTCTCAGTTAGTGTATGCCTGCAACGGCAGCCAGGTTAGCCACAGCTGGGTTGCCGGGGAACTGCTAATGGCGGACCGCGAGCTCACGCGCATCGATCTGCAGGCACTCACCAAACGTATCAATCGATGGCAGCAAAAAATCGCCCACACCGCAGGCAACACACAATGAGTAACAAGCAAAATGTAGACCCGCAAGAAATCGCCAAGTTTGAGGCGATGGCCTCGCGCTGGTGGGATCGCAACAGTGACTTCAAGCCGCTGCACGACATCAACCCACTGCGCGCCAACTACATCGACGAGCACTCGCCGGTAGCGGGCAAACGTCTGGTCGACATCGGCTGTGGCGGCGGCATACTGGCAGAGGCAATGGCGCAACGTGGCGCTGTTGTCACCGGTATCGATATGGGCGAAGCGCCGCTTGCGGTCGCCAAGCTGCACCAGTTGGAATCCGGCGTCGACGTCGATTACCGCAGATCCACCGCAGAACAATTAGCCGCGGAAGAGGGTGAGACGTATGACATTGTCTGCTGCCTTGAAATGCTGGAGCATGTACCGGACCCGGGCGCGGTCGTGGCGGCCTGCGCTGCGCTGGCAAAACCAGGCGGGGCGCTGTACTTTTCAACCATCAACCGCAACCCGAAGTCATTCGCTTTTGCCATCGTCGGCGCCGAGTACATATTAAAATTGCTGCCCGCCGGCACCCATGAGTACGCCAAATTCATCAAGCCCTCAGAGTTGGCGGGCTGGCTACGCGAGGCCGGATTAGTGCTCGGCGGCATGACCGGGCTCACCTACAACCCCCTCACCCGGCACTACCGATTGAATGAGACCGATGTCAGCGTGAACTACATGGTCCGCGCAACGAAGCCCGCCTGATGAAACCTGCCGCAAACACCCTCCCCAAAACCTTGCGGGCAGTCATCTTCGATCTGGACGGTACGCTGGTAGATACAGCGGACGAGTTCGTACCGGTGGTGCAAAGCCTGCGCGCTGAACACGGCCTTGAGCCCATGGACGCGCAGCGCATACGCGCATCAGTATCAAACGGGGCACGCGCGCTGGTCAGCCTGGGCCTGGACATGCACGAGGATGCACCGGAGTTTGAACGCAATCGCCTGCGCCTGTTGGAGTTATACAGCGCAGTACTGGGGACTCTGGCAACGCCCTACCCTGGCATAGAGATTCTGCTTGAGCGCTTGCACGCCAATGGCATTGCCTGGGGCATATCAACCAACAAACCGCGCGCCTATACCGAACCCCTGCTCGCAAAACTGGCGATACAACCGCCGCCCGGCAGCGTGGTCTGCCCGGACGATGTCGGCAACCGCAAACCGCATCCGGAATCTCTCTATCGCAACTGTCTTGATCTACAGTGTGCACCGCACGAGGCGATCTATATCGGCGACCATTTGCGTGATATTGAGGCAGGACGACGCGCCGGCATGTACACCATCGCCGCGGCGTACGGCTATATCGAACCCAACGACAACCCATTGCACTGGGGTGCCAATGCCCAGGCACATCACAGCACCGATCTGCTCGAACTGATTCTGGGCAGCCCCCAACTGAACAGACAGCACTAACAGGACATCGCATGACCGCCCACCTCGCCCCCGACGACTATCTGCCGCGCGCTGACCTGCTGGCCGGTAAAACTATTCTGGTTACCGGTGCCGGTGACGGCATTGGCCGCAGCGCGGCACTGAGCTACGCCAAACACGGCGCAACGGTGCTATTGCTAGGGCGAACCGAAAGCAAACTGGAAGCGGTGTACGACGAAATCGAAGCCGCCGGCGGCGTCAAGCCCGGCATCATAGAAATGGACTTTGCCAGCGCTGGCGAGGACAACTATGTCACGCTTGCCGCCAGCCTCAGCGAGCAGTTTGATAGCCTCGACGGGCTATTGCACAACGCAGCCCTCCTGGGCGATCGGCGCCCCATCGCCAACGCCATCTACGCCAGTTGGGCGGAGGTGATGCAGGTTAATGTCAACGCCCAGTTCCTGCTGACCCGCTACCTGCTGCCTTTACTACAGGAGGCCGCAAACGCCTCAATTGTCCTCACCTCCTCGGGCGTAGGACGGACCGGTAAAGCGTACTGGGGAGCCTATGCGGTATCGAAGTTTGCCACTGAAGGGTTTATGCAGGTGCTGGCGGATGAGTTGGAAAACACCTCCAACATTCGCGTCAACAGCCTGAATCCGCGCGGCACCAACACGGCCATGCGCAGGTCGGCCTATCCTGGCGAGGAGCCGACCAACAATCCCGACCCGCAGGACATCATGGCGGCGTATCTGTATTTGATGGGGGATGACAGCGCGGGGATCAACGGCCAGGCATTTGATGCGCGCTAGCGGCACACTTTAAGAGCGATCACGCTTCTTTGTTGGCCTAGTCGTGCGACCAGCCGGGCTGCGTCCAGCCGGGCTGCGTCCAG
>JBDNIE010000331.1:0-20695 GCA_041688425.1 Halioglobus sp.
CACGGCACGGCACGGCACCGCATCCCGTCTCGAACGTCTGGTGCGCAACTACCGCAAGGTGAAACGCAGTGACGCGCTGGAACGGATAGTCGATGGTTACCTTTGCGGAGGACCTACCGGGGAGCTTACCGCAGAACTATTCACCGAACCTGGCGGTGATAGAGTCACCGTCAAAGGCGGCGACCGTTGCACGCTTCATGTGCACACCGATATGAACACACTACAAGAAGACGGCGACGGCGCAGAGTCGGAGCGAGCATCGGGCGGATACGTTTCCGCGGAAACGTATTTACGCTGACCACGGCTAACCGGCGTGAACAGATTGAAATTGGGCCGAGGACATTGGTGCCGTTGTGGCATGACGACAATATGGATGATGGGATGGCGGTGGATGGGTTGATTTGGCGGGAGTAAAGATAGTCCACAGATAGTCCACAGATAGTCGGCGTGAGGCTGTTGGGGCACGCTTACGCGTGCCCCAGTAAGGATCAGGCTACATGGGCCCCCAGTTGCTCGGCATAGCTGCGGGTATCCAGGTCCTTGTGCTGCTTCCACGGATGAAAACCTGGCTTGAAAAATGCCAGCCAGTCAAAAAAGGGCCTGGTCAGAAAACCGTGCCTGGGGCCTAACAGAAACTTGAACCCCGTCTTCCACGTAGACCATTTCCACAGGCTGCCGTCCTTGTATAGCAGCACCGTCAGGTTTACGAACAGGCCCAGCAGAAAAAAGAAGGTGGAGAGCAACATTGAAAAACGCAGGGCCAATGGACCGCCACCGGTCGCTTGATAAACGTCAAAGGCAACACCCTTGTGTTCTGTTTCTTCCAACGCGTGCCACTTGAACAAGGCTTGTACATTGGGGTCCAGGCCCTGCTGCGTGGCTTCGCCATCGGTGAGCATCTGATAGGCCAGAATCGCCGTAAAGTGTTCCATACAGACTGTCTGGGCAAGCGCTGCCCTGCGGACCCATGCATGCTTCTGACCACGCTTGCTGAACGCGCGCAGATCGCGGCGCACCAAACCTTCCAACTTGGCTACCGGAGCCCCGTGACGAGCGGCGAGATTATTCATGGCCTCATGCACGAGCGTGTGCTGCGCTTCCTGTGCACAAAACTCCTTGATCTCCCGCAGCAACTTTGGGTCGTCGATCTGGTCTCGATACGCCAACACCGAACGTATGAAAAAGCGCTCGCCTTCCGGGAACAAGATTGAGAGCGCATTCATGAAATGCGTTTTGAACGGATCGTTGTCGAAGAAGTATTTGCGCGCCTCTTCGGTGGCCGTGGGGTCAAATTTCCTGACCTCGATGGTAATCGGGGTGTTGGACTGGTTGAACTGCTCTGCTACGCCCATGGGTAAGGTCTCCGGCAAATTAAGGACGGCTTTCGCCCTGACTTTCACAGATAATAGTATTATCTGTTGAGCGTGTCAATAAATTATCTATAATATGTCATCACTGCTGGGGGCTAACACCGCATCAGGCCGTTTGGCCGCGACAGCGCCTCCCCCCACACACTCAAGAATAAAACTATGGCCAGGCACCCGAAGAAAGCGCGACGCACCGAACAGCGAGAATACCGCATGTCCGAGCTGGTGGAGACCTCCGGCGTGTCGCGCGATATGATTAAGTACTACCTGCGCGCCGGGTTGCTCCCGCAGCCGCGCAAGCCCCGACCTAATCTCTCCCTTTATACCGACAACTATTTGCTGCTGATCCGGCTGATCTTGCGTGTTCAGCAACAAACCACTATGTCACTGCCAGACATTGCAACCGCCTTCCGCGCGGCAGACTACGACCCTACCACGATAGAAATCGAACTGCTGTCTGACAAATATCATGCCGGGCGGCGCGATTTCATCATTCCCTTCGAAGCGGAAATAAAGAGCAGCGTCAGTCTTAGCGTTCCGCCCGCTTTTATCGATGAGTTGGCAGAGCATGGCTTGCTCGACACCACAGCGCCACTGGATGAAAGCCAGACTGAGATCGCCGGTTTACTGTGGGCGGCGCGCAGTGACGGAGTACCGATCAATTTTTTTCAGGCTGCGCGCGAGAAGCTGCATGCACTCGCGGATCTGGAGGTAAAAGCGCTGATTGCGATCCCGCGGCCCAAGCTGGATTTTGACGATGTGGTGGCAACCGTTACCGGCACTGACCGCATTATCAACCGCTGGATGATCAGTGAAAAAACGCGCCAGGCAAGACACATGTTCCAACGCATTATAGAGAACTCGGAGAAGGCGCTGCTGACGGTGCATGACGCCATTTATATTCCCAGCAACGTATTCCGTAAACGCTTTCGCGTGGATGAGGAACTGGCGAGCCTGAACGATTCGGTTAAGGCGCATCCCAGAGACCCGGCTGTTCTGCATAGCGCTTGTCGTGCCTGCCTGCTGTTGGCGGATTTTCCCGCCGCTCTGACATTCGCCGATGCCGCGCTGGCACTGCGGCGCGATGACGATATTGCGATTGCCTGTAAGGGCCTGGCCTATGCCATGGATAAGCAACTGGATCAGGCCCTGCCCTATGCCAGACTGCTGGAAGCGGCAGACAGCCGCCACACGCTGGCGTTAGAAGCACGGCTGCTCACCCTCCTGATGCAAGCGGCCAAGCTAGGCGGCGTATCGGATACTACCGACCTGCTGAAACAGGCGGCAGACCTGTTTGGGGATCCCACGTCGACGCCTTCCACGGATGAGTTTGACCGCCTCGAGGCCTGCCTGCTGCAGGCCAGAGCAAACACAATATTTCCCGATGCGATAGACGCGGGCCCACAAGCGATCCGCGAGCTTGAGAATATGTTTGCACGACTGGAAGTCAGTTCCAGTGACACTGTCGGGCTACCCATTGAGAGCACACGACTGGTTTATCAGGTGTATGCCAGCTTCTATCTTGGGCAACTGCACGAAGCCGCCGGGGACAGCGCAAAAACCAGAGTGTACTTTGAGAAAGTGATCCAGCTGGACCCCTCTTCCAACTTTGGCGAAATCGCCTATCTTAAGCTGGGGTGAGCACCGTGCAGACACACTAATGTAAACCAGAGGAAACACTATGTCGCAAATAATAAATAAGTGCTCAACTATCGTCACTGGGCTCCAATGGGGACTGTTGAGTCTATTGCTGCTGATACCCGCTGCCAGCAATGCCGCCGATGTGGATTGGGTGCTGGCGCAGGACGAAGACCGTATACAACTTTACACCCGGCCGGTAGACGGCTCGCCGTTTCTGGAGGTGAAAGCGACTGCTCTGATCAACGCGCCGATCTCCAAAGTGGCTATTACAATGGGCAACGGCGAGAGGTGCGAGGAATGGCGCGCCATGTGCAAGTCTTCTGAAATTCTGAGCACGTTCTCGGACACCGAGCAACTGGTGTATCTTGTGCTGGATATGCCCTGGCCGGCTACAGATCGCGACATGGTGATCCACTCCTTCGCACGTATAGACGTTGCCGCCATGAATGTGACGGTACAACTGAAATCTGCGTCCTCTGAACACCCCGAGAAGGACTATGTGCGCGCGAGCGTCAATGGGCGCTACAAAATTCAAGCCCTATCCGACGAGCAGGTCGAACTGACCTACATTATGCACACCGATTTGGGCGGAGATTTGTCGGCAAACGTGATTAACTCTCGCCTGGTCCCGGCAACTTATGACGACATCAAGCGGCTACAGGTTATCGCGGAAAAGTGATCCCTACGCGAACGTAGCAGCAACAATTCTCACCAAATCAACAGGACGGCTACAGCAGGAAATTCACCAGATTTTCTATCAGCGCGGCGCCCGCCCAAGTCAGTGGCGGGATGACCAGGTAGAACGCAAAGGTGGTGATATTTCCCAGATCGAATGGCCATGTGGACAGCTGTGCAATCTCGCGCCGGTACTGCAGCAACGGCAATAATCTGTCGATGTCTGCAGATTCACTGGGGTACTCACCAGCGGCGTCCTGCGACAACGCAATGCGCGCCTGCAAGCGCGCCAATTCTTGCGCTTTGAGCCTCACAAGCCGCCGGTGCAGCGGCCACACCGGTATAATAAACATGATCACCAGCGGCCCCAAAATAGCAAATACTCCGGGCAGGCTCTCCGCCAAATTAAGTCCGCCCTGGAGGTTTATCAGAGGGAACAGCGCCAGTGCGCCAATCACCGCGAGGCTCGAACTGATCGAGACACGGGCAAAAGGCCGGAGCTTACCAATATCCAGAAGGGACACATGAGCGTATCCGCCACCGAGCCGACTGAAGAGAATTGCCTGCTGCATCAGCATGGAAATCACAGTGGTCATTACAACCCAGACCGTCACTGTGCCCAAGCCGGTCAACAGGCCAGAGATATCAGAAACCATATTGGCAACTGCACCGCTGAATGAACCGCGAATAAAACTGAGGTGGGCGCAGGCCCCCAAGATGCCGCCAAACAGGCAGCCAAGAATCAGGTAGAGTCTGGCCGAGTCGAGCCGCGTGCGGGCGTCTTCAAAGGCGACTTCATCCAAAACAAGAATAGGCCGCATCGCATTCAATGCCTCCTGTGCTCTGGTCGTGATGAAACTGAACACCGGAATGATATAAGCGATAATCAGGCTAAAAAACAGTGCCGGCGTCCGGTGCGCATCGGCCTCCTCGGCACTCAAAAAAAACAGGACTGACAGCAGCGAGAGCAACAGAAGCCCGGTCAGCGTCCTACCATAGCGCATGGGCAGAATAAGCTTGAGTAGCCAGATTTTGTACATTGACGCGTTATCCTGCTCGCAGGTCATTTCTGACGGGCATTAAAGCACAGAAAGGTGGGTTCCAGTTTTAACGACGCCACCCGGACCGAGAGCCCACTCGTGGATGAATCGCCGTTCCTCAAGCTCCGAGGGCGGCGACCAATGGAATGCCATAGGGCTGGACCTTGGGCTGGACCTTGGGCTGTAATTTGCGCTTAAGCCTGGGCGTCACTTTTGTTGCTATTTTCGGTTTCGTTTTTTGTAACGCAGACGCACTGCTGCTAGTTGTCGCTTTCATGGGTACTGCACGCTTTGGCACTATTCTTTTCGCTGCCTTTTTCGAAGCTTTCTTAGCATCCTCTTTTACAGTGGCTTTGGCGGTGAACCCAGACTTGCCCTTGGCCACTTTTTGCGGGCGGCGGGCCCGCAGTCCTACAACGTCTTCCAACTCGACAAGCGCCTCCTCAAGATAATCGATCATACGCTGCACTTCCGGCAGGGATCGGCGGCAGGCGACAATTCCAAAGTCCAGACTTTTGGCATAGCTCACCAGCGTGATGTTCATGGCAAACCCATCGAACACGATCGATGCGGGATAAATACCATCCATACGCGCGCCATTCCAGTAGAGCTCCTGCCGCGGTCCGGGGACATTGGAGATCACGGTGCTAAACGCGGGAAACTGAGCCGCGAGACCCAGTGCGGTGGTCAGCAGCGCCGGGACTTGTGTCAGCTGCATAAATATCATGGCTTCGCGCGGGCTTAATCCTTTCAGCAGGTCTTTGCCGGCGCGCATGGACAGCTGAATGGCCCTCAGGCGTTTTTCCGGATCGACGATATTGGTCGCAAGGTCAGCCGTAATAAACCCTACCGCATTGCCAGCACTGTAATCACCTTCCTCACGCAACGACACTGGTGCCATTGCTTTTAGCGAGTGCTTCGGCAGGTCGTGATGCCCCATCAGATAGCGCCGCAGGGCACCCGAGCACATCGCCAGAACCACGTCATTGACGGTGCCATCGATAGCCTTACAAACGGCCTGAATACGATCAAAATTCCACGATTGGGCGACGAAGCGCCGAGCCCCGCCCACCCGGGTGTTGATCGATGTGCGCGGCACGTTATGCCAAGGCACGGCAAGATTTCCACTGCGCCCAAAAAATGCTCCGCCAAAGCGACGCAACGCACCCAACACATGGAAGGAGCTGTCCCACTGTTGCTTCAGGGCATCGGCGACCGCACGCAACTCCAGTTCCTGGGGCACCACACGCCGCGCTTTTGCTGCGCCAACGGCAGCAAGATGACGCTCATAGGCATTTTTCGACATCGGCAGGTCATACATCCGAAAATCCGGGTCGGTCGATGAAACGCTTTGTGTCAACTGCATCGACGCCACACCGTCTATTGCGGCGTGATGCATTTTCATATAGACAGCGAGCTGGTGATTTCGCAGGCCCTCAATCAGATGAATTTCCCAGAGAGGACGGTTACGATCCAGCAGCGTGCTGTGCAGTCGCGATACCAGCGCGAACAGTTCGCGATACCGGCCCGGACTGGGCAGTGCTGAATGCCGAACATGATAGTCAATATCAATGTTCTTGTCTTTCTCCCAGTACAGCGGCCCCAGCGGACCCGCTCGCCCGGTGGCGACAAACTCTCCGAACGGCTCACGGAAATCGTCAGCGGTCAGGTCCTCCATCACCAGATTGCCTACGAACTCTTGTGTGCTGACCCCCTTCGGCAACGTGTACAAGGTCACGCCACCAACGTGCATCGGTGTCTCACGCTTCTCAGCCATCAGGAAAGCGGCATCCGCTAAATCTATTCTTCGCATGGTTCCGGCCTCATACTCTCAAGTGTCAAATCAAATCGTTATCATACCGTTTCATGCCAACGCTGAAAAAATCTGGCGGCGATGTCATACAATCAACCGCTATCCCTGCCACAAGGTAAACTACTAAAGCGGGTAAAGTCATGGTGGAATTTGCGGTAAGGCGCCGCGGTGAAAATCGCCTGTTCCACCCAGCTATACCCTCACTTACACTCCATCTTTTTGCGAGCACCGCCTAATGACAGCCCAACGGCATCCCGTTCGCCACGCGCTCTATCTGTCCGTGATAATGGTGATGCTGGGCAGCACCGCAGCGGTCGCCACTAAATACGTTTCGGCCAATGTCACCATCGAAGCGATCATCACCATGCAGTACCTCGTCTGCACCCTGTTGTGTCTGCCACGAATCCTGAGGCCCGGCTTGCGCACACTTCACACCCGGAGGCCGGGCCTGCACCTGATGCGCGGCTTTGTCGGCGTGGTGAGCTTTTATCTTTTTTACAGCGCGCTGCAACATATTCCAATGATGGATGCCATGATGTTGCGGCAGAGCGCTCCGTTAACCGTGCCGCTCGTCGTGTGGTTATGGGGTCGCGAAACCATTGCACGCGCCGCCTGGCTGCCGCTGCTTATCGGATTTGCAGGTATTGCGATTATCCTGCGTCCCACGCCGACGGGCCTGAGTTGGTGGCATGCTGGCGGTTTTCTGTCAGCGCTGGGGCTGGCAATCTCGATGGTTGCGACGCGCAAACTCGCTGCCACCGAACCGACCGTGCGAATTTTGTTCTATTACTGCGTGCTGTCGCTGGCCTGCGTGGCGCCCTTTAGTGTGCGCGACTTTAACGGCCTCGCCGCGCTGGACTGGTTGGCGATGCTCTACATTGGCCTGGCCATTTACGGGACATTAGAATTGTATACGCGGGCCTATGGTATGGCGCCAACCGCGGCGATCGCACCCATCAACTATTTTGCGGTGGTGCTGGCTGGATTCTGGGGTTGGTTGTTCTGGGATCAGATACCGGACCAGTGGTCGGTGCTGGGCAGTGTGCTCGTGATATTAGGCGGCCTGCTGACCATTTTGTTTGCGCGCGAGAAGCCCCCGAGCGCAGCGGTGTAAATGTCTTCGCACGAGCAGTCGCGGGGACTACTCGATCATGGTCGCCAGACGTTGGTGGGGTGGAGTCTGGCTACCGTGCACTGACTGCAGTCTGGCTCTCGTATACGCTGCGACGGTCAGCGCTGTAATCCGCGCCGGTCTTGCGCGTTTCTGCTTCGCTGCGCCAAGTCTTGCGTTTTGACGGCACTGCATGATGTTCACCCGAGTCCAGATTGGCGGGCTCTACGCGCACCTCTTCGCGCGCGCTGGCCGCCTCACAGGCTTTATCGGTAAAGCTGGTTGCACCGGTAACATGATCCACACACATGTAGACCCGGGCCGCTGCCCACTGCGGCATAAGCAGAAGCAATATAACTATAATGATCTTCATGTTCTAACCACCATTCAACTGAGCTATATCTCAGCCTAGACCAACCGCCCTGATAGATGCGACAAAAATGTGGGGATTTCTGCAGATAATTGAAATCCACCGCCATTGACAAAAAAATGAGCTGTTTACGCTATTTTTGTTGCGTCGTTGAGGGTGTCGGAACGGGAAGCTTGTCAGACGCAGGCTGAACTAAACGCGTTAGTCAATGTCTATGCAAACTCACTGGACACTTATGGATCTCGATACATGCGACGCCCAATGCTTCTCCTGGCCGCCCTGCTCGCCTACCCCCTGACGACATGGCCCCTAACGGCATGGGCGGACTCCGCGACAGCCCTCTTTGCCGGTGGCTGCTTCTGGTGCATGGAGTCTGCCTATCAGGAGCAACCGGGCGTTACAGGGGTTGTTTCCGGATTTACGGGTGGCGCGCTGAAGAACCCTACTTACTCCGGCAACCACAAGGGCCATTTTGAGGCCGTCGAAGTCACCTATGACCCGAAGGTGATCAGCTACCCACAATTACTGGATCTGTTCTGGCGCAACATCGACCCTTTCGACAATAAAGGCCAGTTTTGCGATAAGGGCGCGAGCTACCGTTCTGGGATATTCCCCGGCAATGCAGAGGAAGCTGCGCTGGCGGAACAATCTAAAGTGGAGGTTGTTTCACGCTTCAACAACGAAACTGTGTACACGGAGATTCGCGACGCGAGCACTTTCTGGCCGGTGGAGGCGTACCACCAGGATTACTACCTGAAGAACCCCGTCCGCTATAAGGCTTATCGCTGGAATTGTGGCCGCGACCAGCGCTTGGAGCAGATCTGGGGCGACGAAGCAGCCGCGCATCTCGAAAGTACCCAGACCAAGGTTCAGTGACCGGCCGGATCAATACCCGAAAGCAGTTCCAGCGCTTCGTCACACCATGCCAGGAACTGCTGGCCCTGACCAAGGCCGCGGATCAGCGCCAGATAAGCTCCTTTGCTGCGCGTCGGCAGAGAGACCGGATCGTTATAGTGTCGCAGGCGGATTTTCTCGTAAACGTACAGCAGCCGCATCATATCTTCGCGGCGCTCTGAAATTTCAGCCGACAAATGGGCCGCATTATCGGGGCTGAGGTTATAAAGCTTGATCACCAGTTCATCTTTGGCTGCCTGGGTTTTGGTTGCACCGTACACCCACTCGGCCAACGCCTCGCGCCCCGCTTTGGTTAAGCCGTAAACAATTTTATTAGGCTTGCCGCGCTGTTGCACCTCACGTTTGTTGAGCCAGCCTTTTTCCGCGAGCTTGTGCAGATCCTGATAAATCTGCTGATGCGATGCGTGCCAAAAAAAGCCCATCGAGGATTCAAAATCTTTGGCCAATTCATAGCCGGACAGGTCGCTGTCGATCAAAGCAGTCATGATTGCGTGCGCTAGCGCCATACACTTACTTCCCGAACCGTGTTTTCCCTGCGCTTTCTTTGCTTGGCGCAATGGCTTTTTTTGTTTTAGTCTTTAGTGACATCCACTTACGCGTCAAAATCGCCGCTGAATAGAAACGAGCATTAGAAAGATCCTACCGCGATTGGTTACAGTTCTGGAATTATCTTCGAAAACTGCTCGATCATCGGCATCACAATGTCCGGCTTGTCCCAGTTCTCCATACCGACGCCGATGTTGCAGCGATCAACGCCCATATCACGATAGCCTTTCAAAAGATCAGCGGTTACGGGCGCCATTACCACTAGCGTAATTTCAACGCTACTGGGGTCGCGGCCATTATCCTGCACCATTTGTTTGAAGTTTTTTATGTCCTGCGCGACATCCTGCATCGCCACGTCTACCGGCATCCAACCATCCGCCCAGACGGCCGCGTGCTTGATTCCCAGTGGGCCCATAGCACCCAGGGACACCGGCGGCCCGCCCGGACGAATAGCCTTGGGCTCAAACCACACCGGGTCAAAGTTAATCAGCTCACCGTGAAATTCCGGCTCGGGATCGGTGAGCAGCGCGCGCTGCGCCAGCACGGTTTCCTTCAAGCCCAGATAGCGGCGCTTGAACGGCAGGTTCGTCGCGTTCTCAAACTCTTCCTGGTTCCAGCCCACGCCACAACCGATAATCAAGCGCCCATTGGAAAGCCTGTCGAGCGTCGCAATGGTCTTGGTCTGTGACAGCAGTTCCCGCTCCATCAGCAGAGCAATGCCAGTGCCAAGTTTCAGTGTAGACGTAGCCGCTGCCGCCGCCATCAGCGACACATACGGATCCATCATTTTCTTGTAGGGCTCTGGCAGATCGCCACCTGGGGGATATGGCGTACGTCTGGAGACCGGAATATGGCTGTGCTCGCCATACCACAGTGACTCGAAACCAGCCTCTTCCAGCGTCTTTGCCAGAACCTGCGGGGCGGGATCATCCGCCGTATTCATTGAACTAAAACCCAGATGCATACCTCACTACCTCGCGCTCTATTATCGATGAGTCACTGTCCGTTGCGGCCCACAGTATCCCTGTTGCGTGCGGCGCTCCAGCGACTGGGCCAGAACATCAGTTTCGGTTCAGATTGGTATACACATCGTGGCACAGGTACTTGTCAGGCAACGCCCCATCAGCTGGCCCTTCGAGCGCGCACCGCAGCGGCCAGTTTGTTCAACGTCGGCACTGTATCGCTCCAACTCACACAGGCGTCGGTGATACTCTGCCCATAGGTGAGGGGCTCGCCCGGGACGACATCCTGACGCCCTTCCACCAGGTTGCTCTCCAGCATCAGGCCGATGATGCTGCGATTGCCGCGCGCTACCTGAGTCGCGATATCCGTAGCAACGTCCAACTGCCGTGCCGGGATCTTACGGCTGTTGGCATGACTGGCATCGATCATGATACGCGACGGCAATCCGGCCTTCGTCAGCATAGCGTGTGCACCTTCCACCGACGACATATCGTAGTTAGGTAGCTTGCCACCGCGCAGGATGATATGACAGTCCTTGTTGCCTGTTGTCTGAAATATGGCCGAGCGACCCTGCTTTGTGACCGACAAAAAGTGATGCGGTTGCGAAGCGGATTTAATGGCATCAATAGCCACCTGGATATCACCATCGGTAGCGTTCTTGAACCCCACCGGGCAAGACAGTCCGGATGTCAGTTCGCGATGGGTCTGGCTCTCTGTAGTGCGTGCGCCGATAGCACCCCAGGACACCAGATCGGCAACATACTGAGGGCTTATCAGGTCAAGATATTCTGTGCCGGTCGGCAGGCCTAATTCCGCAAGGTCTGACAGCAGCTTGCGCGCCAGATGCAGACCCTTGTTGATCTGGAAACTGTTATTAAGGTCCGGATCGTTGATCAACCCTTTCCATCCTACGGTAGTGCGCGGCTTCTCGAAATAGACGCGCATGACAATACAAAGATCCTCGGTCAAATCTTCCGCCGCGCGCTTCAGCAAGGCCGCGTAATCCAGCGCCGCCATAGGGTCATGAATCGAACAGGGGCCGACCACGACGAGCAAGCGGTCATCTTCCCCCGTCAGTATGCGGTGAATCGATTGCCGGGCGTTGGAGACAGTCTCGGCTGCGACCTCACTGACACCAATATCCTTGATCAGCTGCTGCGGCGACACTAGCTCGTTGATTTGTTGGATGCGAAGATCGTCGGTTCTCGCAGTCATAGTCGGTTCCATTACGTTTTCGTGGCTAGATGAATGCCCTGTTTTCAGGGGGCAACAATATAACACAAGCGCGCGCAGTGCGCTGTGCTGTGGGGACCGTGCAGGGCAAGCCCTAAAGCGCTTGCCGCCACCACTCATCGAGCATAGCGCCGACGGTATTGGGCACTACCAGATGCGCGCCGTACCAAGTGTGTAGGCAACGAATACGGGTGAAGTTGGCGATGCCGCCGATGCCCCTTTTCTCCAGCGCCGGGCTGAAACCCAGTGCCGACAAACGCAGGCGCACCTGGGGTTGCATCATTGCTGCGCGCAGTGCGATATGCGCACGGTGATCCTCATGCATGGCACGCTGGATCTCAGGATCGACGTCGATGCGCTGCTGGAACTGCATGATTAAGCCCGCGGCTTCTACTTGATCAATGCGATAGCACAAGCGGGGATCTACCAACCAGAATAATGTAGGAAATGGTTTGTCTTCGACCAGTGACGACACGCGAATCACCACAGGACTGCCAGTAGTATCCCTCACCGCGACGTCTTCCAAACCGCGGGGCTGCCTACCCAGCATTTGCGCTACCTGATTGACCGTTTCGCTAGAGAGCGTCAAATTACTTCACCGGTTTGTTTTCGAGGCGCCCATTCTACGCAAAGCAATACATTTTGGCAGCGTATGCGCGGCGCCATATTTCAAACGGTGCTCCTCGCTGGATTAGTACTTCGTTGACATCACCCCACCACGTCCGTAGAGTGCGCTCAAGAACCAGGTGCTCACCGGGAACAGTAAGTCTGATCTCTGGGTGAGTTAAATGGGAAGTGTGGAATGGCTTAACAGCCTCATCCACCGCTGCCCCCGCAACGGTAGACAGTCACCAGTGACTGTGAGCCCGATACCTGCCTGGTCTATGCAACGATGGAGCGGAGGGCTTCATACACGGTTGCTCAATGCTCTTGCATTGCGTTCCCAGATCCCCTCCCTCAATCGCCATTAATTTTCGGCAATTGAGGACATTTCAATGAAAAAACTATCTACCGCCGCAGTTCTGGCACTGGCAAGCGTTGGCACTATGAGCACGCATGCCGTAAATAAACTTGAGGAAATAGTTATCACCTCTTCCCGGGTGCCGATGCCACTCAGGGAAGTAGCGACGTCGATTTCTGTTGTCACCCGCGAAGATATTGAGTTGCGCGGTTTCAATAGCGTGGCCAACACCCTGCGCTACGAACCGGCGATATCCGTCACTACCAGTGGCGGCCCAGGCAGCCCCACGGAACTTCGCATCCGGGGTGAGCGCGGCTATCGCACTAAGCTATTTCTCGATGGCATAGACCTCACCGACCCCTCAACGCCGCAGGCGGGACCCAACTTTGGCAATATGCTCAGCGGCGGCATAGACCGCATTGAAATACTGCGCGGGCCCGAGGGACTGGCGTACGGCGCCGACGCCGGCGGTGTCATCAATATGTACACGGCGGCACCCCAATCTGGCTTGTCAGGTGGCGTGCAAGCCGAGGGGGGGCGCTATGGCACGCAGCAGTATGGTGGTCATATCAGCGGCGGTAACGAAGTCGCCGACGCCGTACTGCTGGCCGAGGACTACAAGACAGACGGTTTCAATAGCCTGGCCACCGACACGATTTTGCAAGACGATGATGGCTATGAAAACACGACACTACACGGTCGGGCCGGCTGGAATATCGTCGATGCGCTTCGTCTTGAAGTGGTTGCACGCAGCGTTGAAGGTAAGAACGATTATGACAATTGCTTTCTCCCGACTTTTGATCGCTCCGACAACTGTGAAAATGAGTACGATCAGGATGCGGGTCGTGTCGCACTGATCCACGATGGAGAGAAATTTGCCAACACACTGTCATACAACGAAAACACAACTGAACGAACGTTCTACACCGAGGGCGTCAATGATTTCAACTTCAAAGGCGAACTGCAGAAGCTGGACTACCTGGGAAGCTGGAAAGACTCAGAAGCGCTTACTCTGATCTACGGTGCTGAATTGATCAAGGAATCCATCGAAGATGACAGCACGGATGATGACCGCGACCAAGAAGGTTACTTCGTCGAGTACAAGGGCGGATTTGTTGACAGTATCTATGTGACTGCCGGAGCACGCTATACTGATAACGAGGACTTCGGCACCAAGACGACTTACCGCACCGGCGCTGTCTACTTGTTGCAAGCCGGCGAGGGTGAGCTCAAATTCAAGGGCACCTACGGCACCGGCTTTCGGGCACCGAGTTTGGCTGAGATCGCTTACAACAATGGCCCCTTTGCTAGCCCCCCCGCGCAGGGCTTTGAACTGGGCGCCGAAGAAAGTAAAGGCTACGATATCGGCATTGGGTACTTTGCAACTTCGGGATGGTATGTAGACGCTGTGTATTTCGACCAGAAGATCGACAACGAGATCTTTTTTGACCTCGTCAACTTCTCCGGCTATCTGCAAGAAGATGGCGAATCTGCGTCCAGCGGCGTCGAACTGACTACGGAAGTCCCGGTGGGCAATATGGTCACACTCAGCGGCAACTACACCTACACCGACACACAAGACTTTGAAGGTGATCAGCGCCTGCGGACGCCGGAGAATATGGCCAATCTGGGCGTATTGATCACACCCTGGGACGGTCGTCTACAATTTTCTATCAACTATCGTATTTCGAGAGACAGCGCTGAGGAGGCAAGCGGAAAAGTTGACGATTACCAAGTGCTGGACCTTAGCGTAAGCTATCAAGTGCTGGAAGCCTTGCAAATTTATGCTCGCGTAGAAAACGCTACCGATGAGGAATACCAGGAAGTACCCAACTTCAATACGCCAGGCGCTGCGGGTTACGCAGGATTCCGCTACCGGTTCTAGCCGGGCGCAAACGTCCACAACCCACGCGCAGCCCTCTCGCAAACCCGGAGCAAGCGAATGACAGCGAAAGACAGTACTAAAGAGCGCGGTGATGCCAAGCACAAGGCCGCCATGGAAAAGCAAAAAGCGAAGATCGATTCGACCATCGCGGCGGCGGATACAGAGCAAGGTATCGCCGTTTTGCTAACGGGTAACGGCAAGGGCAAATCCAGCTCGGCCTTCGGTATGGTCATGCGTGCCCTTGGCTACGGCCAAAAGGTGGGGGTCGTGCAGTTCATCAAAGGCGTGCAATTGTCGGGCGAGGAGATTTACATCCGCGAGAAGTGTCCGCAGGTCACGTTTTACCAGATGGGGACCGGCTTCACCTGGGATACACAGGATAAGTCAGCTGATATCGAAGCGGCAAAAAGGACGTGGGCGATTGCCGCACCCATGCTGGCCGATGACAGTTATGATCTCGTGGTGCTGGATGAACTGACCTACATGATTGCCTACAAGTATCTGGATGAAACCATGATTCTGGACGCCCTGTCCTCTCGCCCCAGCAACCAGAGCGTGGTAGTGACCGGGCGCGGCGGTGGCTCTGCGCTACAGGACATCATGGACACCGTGTCGGAAGTGAAGGAAGTGAAGCACGCTTACAACTCGGGCATCAAAGCGCGTAAAGGTGTGGACTACTAAAGCAAGTGGGCTAGTACTCCTTGGTGCTGATATTGCGTGATACAGCATGGAGTAGTCATCCGTGAGCTCAGAGGTTCCCGTTATTAGCTAGACCACATTAATGCTTCGGTGATTCTGCCTTCTGGTTGTAATGCTCTCTTGCCAACTGCAGCTGATCACACATCAGACGGGCACCTTCAATAATCCGCGGCGTGTGACGTTGCAATACATCAGGCGGTATAAAATACAGTTGATTGTTCTGTACCGCCGTCATGGACGACCATGCCCGCCAGGCGTCCAGCCACTCCGGGCGGGCCTTGTCCATACCACTGGCAATGATCACCTGAGGGTCCGCCCTGATCACAGATTCCACACTGATCCTGGACACCAGGGCCAGTGCGTCTGCAAACACGTTGCGACCGCCGCAGAGTTGCACCACATCGGAGATAAGGTGCTCGCCGTTGAGCGTCAACAGTGGTTCGTCCCATATCTGGTAGTAAACATTGACCGCATGGCGTGAACTATAAGTCGCACGCAGATGATTCAATTGCGCCATAAACGCGCGAGCAGCGGGCTCGGCGATGTCTTCATTGCCTGTGAGTTGTCCAACGGCTCGCAACGAGCGCGGCACGTCTTCAAGCGTCTTCGATTCGTCGACATACACCGTCAAACCGAGTGCCTCAAGGCGCTTGATCACTTCATCACCGTTGCCACTGCGCCATGCCAGCACCAGATCCGGATTGAGGGCCACGAGTGTCTCGTAACTTACGTTATCGGAGGAACCGACACGTGGAATCTCTCTGGCGGCTTCGGGATAGTCGCTGTAGGACGCAGCGCCGATCAACGTCTTGCCTGCACCTGCAGCAAATACCACCTCGGTCAGGTGCGGCGCGAGGCTGATCACTCGGCTAGCCGGACTCTCCAGCACCAGTTTCCGTCCCAGTGAATCCACTACCTCGATATCTGCACGTGCCACCGATGCACACACCAACCACAACACTGCGATCAATACGTTACTCATTCAAGTTCCTCGGCAGGTTTGCGTGTCTATCGCCTATTCTATCGCGTAGCGCGCACATCCTCAGGTGATCACCAGCGGAGTCCCACTGTGCGGATGCACTCCGATACTTGCTTCAACCTGGAAAACGCGGGAAATTGTCTCGCGCTGCAGCACTTCATGCGGCGTTCCGGATATCACCATCCTGCCGCACTGCATCAGGAACATCGTATCTGAGCAGCGCGCTGCCAAATTCAGGTCATGAATCACCATCAGAATTCCCACGCCTTTCCCGGCGAGATTGCGCACGATCTCCAGCGTCAGTTTCTGGTGTGCCAGATCAAAAGAGGATGTAGGCTCATCCAGCACCAGATAGCGCTCGCCCTCAGCGGTTGGTTCCCATATCTGCGCGAGGACTCGTGCCAAATGAACACGCTGTTTCTCCCCGCCAGAGAGCTGCGTGTAAATTCGACCGGCAAGATAGTCACCGTCTACGGATAGGAGTGCATGTTGGACAATCTCCCGGTCGCGCGCCGCACCGGTATCGTGGGGGGTCCGGCCGAGCATAACGACCTCTGCGGCGGTGAACGGAAAATCCAATAGGGAATGTTGCGGCAGCACTGCGAGTGTTTTTGCCCTTTGCAGAGGTGACCAGCTTTTGAGCAGCTTGCCATTGAGCGAGACGCTGCCGACGTCGGGGGTCAACTCACCCACCAGCACTCTCAACAGGCTGGTCTTCCCGGCGCCATTTGGCCCGAGAATAGTAGTAATACTGCCTGGCCGCACGTCGAGATTGACACCCTCCAGCAGTGGAGTATGCGACAACGTCAGGGACAGATTCTGTGCTGAGAGTGACATCGCTAGTGCGCGCCCGTACGGCGTCTTTGCAACAATAAAGAAAGAAAGAAGGGCGCGCCCAATAACGCCGTCAGTATGCCCGCAGGCAGTTCCGCCGGAGCAACCACAACACGGGCGAAGGCGTCCGCGACAATAAGCAACATAGCCCCTGCCAATGCCGAGGCGGGAATCAAATAGCGATGATCAGGGCCTATCAACAAGCGAATGATGTGCGGAACGACAAGCCCCACGAAGGATATAGTACCGGCCACCGCGACCGAAACTCCGATCGCCATCGCCGTCATCAGGATAAGCCTGCGCTTAACCACATCCACTGCTATACCCAGATGCCGCGCTTCTGACTCCCCCAGCAAAAATGCATTCAAGGCAGCCCCCTGACGCGGCAGCACCAGCATAACAATCACAACTGCAAAAGTGGCGATCCCCACCCGTGGCCAGTTTGCGGCATCCAGACTGCCCATTTGCCACAGGCTAATTCGCCTCAGCATCTCGTCATCCGCGACAAAGGCGAGCAAGCTGTTGAAGGCGCCCGCCAGCGCGCTGATAGCGATCCCTGCCAAGAGCATTGTCGCCACGGATGTACCCGATGATGAAGTAGCAAGGCGATACACAACAATGACCGCCAGAAAACCACCCGCGAATGCACCCAGCGCGACCACTGATAAGCCCGCAAACTGACCACCTTGCAGCAACGCGCCGCCGCCCATAACAATCATAAGACTGGCACCTGCAGATGCGCCACTGGATACACCAATCAATGATGGGTCAGCCAGCGGGTTGCGAAAGAGTCCCTGCATGGCCGTCCCGCAAACCGCAAGACACACCCCCACAAGCCCGGCCAGTAACACTCGGGGCAATCGTATGGAATACAGAATCAAGCCATCCTGTGAGCTTGCCCCACTCCCTGAAAATCCAGAATGATCCAGTGCCGCATGCAGTAAACTCATCGGCGAAATAAATACCGGCCCCATCATCAAAGCCAGAAGCGCAAGGGGAAACAGCGAGCAGGCCAGAATGAGCAGTAACCTTGACGGTGACAGCAGTCTCACAGCACACCCGTGAATAACACGGCGCAGTCGTCCAGTGCCGCAACTGCAGAAAATCCCCAGTGCATATCGTAACCGCAGACAACTACCGTGTTCAGGGCAGCCATCCCGACGACCTGTTCCAACTTTTTCTGCGGCTTAAAGGACGCTGCCTTGCACCAGTAGCGAGCGAGCACTCGGCACAAATCTACCACCAGAACACTCTTGCTTGCATCGGACGTCGTGCCCTGAACCATCAGGGTTTTTGAGTTATGGTGCTCTGTCACTGACGTGTCGCTCTTGGGCACTTATTCGCAATCAAAGACGGACGTCGACGGGAACGCAGCGAAACCGGGCTGAACAACCTTCGCAGAAGCCCTCCGCTTCTTTGCCGCATGTGCCAGGCTGGTATCGGGCTTTCAATGCAACATTCATGCGATTGATTACCGTTGCGGGGGCAGCGGTGGTAGCAAAAAAACAGCTCCACACTTCCCATTTAGCCTGCTTACAACGCGGAAAAAGACCATCGCATCAGGCACCTGACTCGGAGCCAAACTGTAGTGAGTTGCCTCTGGATTGTCAAATGCTGCACTGCTGTATTACAGCTTGCCACGCGCCCTGCCTTTGTTAAGCTCTGCACTTTGCCAACACACTCATTGCCACTCGAAAAAGGACATCAAGATGAAACCAGAAACTATCGCTCTGCACGCCGGATTCGCGGGCGACCCTACTACCAATGCTGCAACGACACCCATTTACCAAACGACCTCGTTTACCTTTAACGACAGTCAACATGGCGCAGACCTGTTTAACCTGGCGGTTCCGGGAAACATCTACAGCCGCATTATGAATCCAACCAACGCAGTACTGGAACAGCGACTCACTGAACTGGAGGGTGGCGTCGGAGCACTCGCGGTGGCGTCAGGCATGGCAGCGATACGTTACGCCATTGAGGTGATCGCAGAAGTTGGCAGCAACATTGTCAGTACATCACAGCTTTATGGCGGCACCTACAACCTGTTTGCTCATACTTTTCCACGGCAAGGTATCGAGACGCGATTTGCGAAAGCAGATGATTTTGACAAAGTTGCCTCGCTGATTGACGAAAACACCAAAGCCCTTTTTTGCGAGTCGATTGGCAATCCGGCAGGGAATGTTGTCAACATCCAGCGTTGGGCGGATATTGCGCATGCTGCGGGCGTTCCGCTAATCGTCGACAATACCGTTGCCACGCCTGTTCTTTGTCGCGTGTTTGACTACGGTGCGGATATCTCAGTGCACTCACTGACCAAGTATATCGGTGGGCACGGCACCACCATTGGCGGCGCCATCATCGATTCAGGCAAGTTTGACTGGGCGGCGCACAGCGACCGATTCCCGATCATGAGCCAGCCCGATCCGTCCTATCATGGCGTTGTCTACACCGAGGCCATGGGCCCGGCTGCCTACATCGGTCGCTGTCGCGTGGTGCCACTTCGCAATACCGGTGCAGCACTGTCTCCCCACAGTGCGTTCCTCATCATGCAGGGTTTGGAAACCCTTAGCCTGCGCATGAAGCAACATTGCAAAAACGCGAAGAAAGTCGCGAAGTACCTGGAAAAGCACCCGCAGGTCAAGTGGGTTAATTATGCCGGTTTGCACAGCAGCCCCCATCGGGAGAACTGCAAAGCATTTTGCGGTGGCAAAGCGGCCGGAATCCTGAGTTTTGGTATTGAAGGCGGTATCGAGGCTGGCACACGCTTTATCGATGCGCTACAGTTGATCCTGCGCCTGGTGAACATTGGCGACGCCAAATCACTGGCATGTCATCCGGCGAGCACGACCCACCGCCAACTTAATCCCGAAGAGCTTGCCTCGGCGGGTGTTAGCGAGGACATGGTGCGCCTGTCGATTGGCATAGAGCACATCGACGACATACTTGAAGATATCGAACAGGCCTTGGCGGCGGCAAAGTAGCCGCCAGCAACCGACGCTTAGGTCGCTCCCCGCAGTAATGCGGGGATGTCCTTCAGCGATGCCGCCTCATGCGGATGCTGATGATCGCACAGTGCGGGGCCCAGTTGCGGCCTGACGCCTTCCGGGCGCAGTGGTTCACCACATTCGCTGCAGGTCAGTGTAGGCTTGGTCTTGTTACCGCAGGCCTGGTGAAGATATTCCAAAGGCGCGCCTTTGCCGTGATCCATCCACTCATCACCCCAGCGCGAGAGGCTCATTAACACCGGATACAAACCCAGCCCCTTGCGGGTCAGGCGGTATTCATAGCGTATCGGTCGATCATGGTAGGGCACTTTTACCAGCACGCCCTGCTCTACCAGCTTGCTCAATCGCTCCGCCAGTCGGTGTCGGGTAATACCCAAATTGCTCTGGAACTGATCGAATCGCCGGGTCCCCAAGAACGCGTCGCGAAGGATCAACATAGTCCAGCGCTCACCGACTACTGACAGCGCGCGAGCGACAGAACAGACCTGTTTATCGATATCATCCCAACGCATAATGTCCTCGCTCGTCTATCGCCTCCGGAGCCCGCCCGACAGAAGGTACCACATTCGACTCCAGGCGAAACCTCGAATGCAACGCGAAAAAAAAGGCGGGGATAAACCCGCCCTTCTTCTAATCAGCCGGGCTGCGCTCAGCC
>JBDNIE010000332.1:0-9734 GCA_041688425.1 Halioglobus sp.
AATTGGAACGGGAGGTACGCGAGCTCAAACGCACTAATGAAATACTGCGCAATGCAGCTGCTTTTTTCGCCCAAGCGGATTGCGTCCGGCAGCCGTCGCTGCGCAAACTGAAGTGATGGTGGACTTTATCGATCAGTATCGATCAGTATCGTGATGTTCACGGTGTCGAGCCAATCTGCAAAGAACTGCGGATTGCACCTTCTACGTATCATCATTACAAAACACTTGAGCGGCATCCAGAGAGGCGTAGCACACGAGTGAAGTGCGACGAACAACTCTCGCCTGAGATCCAGCGCGTCTGGGAGGAGAACCATCGCAATTACGGCGCTCGCAAGGTGTGGAAGCAGCTTAAGCGAGAATCGGTGCCCATGGCGCGCTGTACGGTTGAGCGGCTGATGAAAAGGCTCGGTATTGAAGGGGTTAGACGGGGAAGGCGCTGTATCACAACGATACCTTCTGAAGCAGCGCACAAGCCGCTCGATCTAGTCAATCGCGAGTTCTCAGCGCTCCACCCTAATCAACTTTGGGTTGCCGACATTACGTATGTGGCGACCTGGTCTGGATTTGTATATGTCGCGTTTGTGATTGACGTTTTCTCCCGCTACATCGTGGGTTGGCGAGTACTCAAACATATGCAAACAGATTTGATTTTGGATGCGCTCGAGCAAGCCTTGTGGGGTCGAGGAAAGCCCAAAGGTGTCATTCATCATAGTGATCGAGGCAGTCAGTATTTGTCCATTCGCTACACTGATCGGCTTGCCGAGGCAGGCTTTAATGCGTCAGTGGGCAGTGTCGGCGACTCCTACGATAACGCGCTGGCAGAAACCATCAATGGTCTCTACAAGGCGGAGGTCATTTACAAAGATGGCCCTTGGCGTGGGTTTGAAGACGTATAGCGAGCGACGTTGACTTGGGTGGAGTGGTTCAACAATCGTCGATTACTGCGACCGATTGGCGATGTCCCGCCTGCTGAATTTGAAATGATGTATCATCAAAAAACTGAGTCAAGCAATGTCGCATGACTCAGATAAAACTGCCTCCGACAAACCCGGGGCGATTCATTCATCCATACATCGGTGACACTGGATGGGGCACCAAGTACCGTTGTGCTAAATACTGTGAATGTCCTCGGGGTATCGACGAGTTAAGTCGTTGAAATGAGATAAGCCGGCGATGAATACCTATAAGCGCCACCGATTTCCCTCCGAAATTATTAGCCATGCTTTCTGGCTCTACTATCGATTCAATCTCAGCCACTGAGATATTGAAGATCTTCTAGCCGAGCGAGGCATCACTGTCAGTCGTGAATCAATTCGGCTCTGGTGCAATAAGTTTGGCCCGAAATATGCCGGGCGTCTTGAGCAGAAACATCAAGGCTATGGTGACATCTTTTACCTCGATGAGTTTTCGCCGGTGTGCCGGACCATTAAGACCAATGGCAAGCAGCATTATCTCTGGCGGGTAGTTGACCAGGATGGCGAGGTTGTTGATGTGTTCCTGCAGTCCAGGCGTGACGCAGCAGAAGCGACTCCCGATAGGGCGATAATTGTCGCCGCGGTCGGCGCTAGCACACGATCCCCTGTGTTATACCGATGAGTATGACCCACAAAATTTCCACTATTCACAATGATATCGTAGTGGATTTCATGCAGCAGCCATTAATACCTCGGCCTGTTCTGGCGCGGGTGATAGCGTGCTGGATGAAGCCGGAAAAAAGATACCGCTGTGCGCATCGCACGCCGTATAATCCGATCTTTCGAATAATTATAGGGCTAATAAGCTGATGCACCGAGTCAAACTGCCACCGATATTTGCCTGTTTCGTGCTCATACTGACAACCCTCGTGGTTGGCTGTAGTTCCTCCGATAGCAACCAGCCAAAAGAGCTTCCACCGAATATTCTATTCATTATTATGGACGATGTTGGCATCGACCAGATGACCGTGTTTGGCTACGGCGGCGTGCAACCGTTCAATCAGCTCCCTAGCCCGCCGGTTCAACCGGCGGATCGGTCGCCCCAACTGCCGAATATCGACGCCATTGCCCAGCAGGGCATTCTCTTTCGCAATACCTGGGCGATGCCGGCCTGCTCCACCAGTCGGGCAGTGTTTTTTACTGGCCGGTATCCGCTGCGCACCAACGTTTTGGGCGCGCTTGGCCAGTATGACCTCGCCAATTATCAGGTTTCCCCCTACGAATACACGCTGCCGAAATTGTTGAAAACGCGGGGCTATGAGAGCGCAATATTTGGCAAATTCCACATTGGATTGCAGCAGAATAATCCCTTCAAATACGGTATGGCCAGCGCCCTCGGTTGGGATTACTTCCTTGGCTGGCTCGATGAAACCGGTGATCCTTCTTCAATTGACTCTTCAGCAGGATTAGGTGGTGCGTTCGAAGGCCGCTACCTCTGTGGTTTTGTGCCTGGCGAGGATCAGGACCCGGTGTATGGCGCGGACATGGGCGCCTGTTACTCAGCCGATGGACAGTGCGCCCGTATGAGCACTGCAGGTGGCATACCACCGGGGCGTGCCTGCCGCGACAACGGTGGCATTTTGGATCCCGGACAGCAGTGTAGTACGACTGTGCCTGCCAACATCGAGGGGGGCTTCAACACGCTTAGCGCACATTACGTATCGCCTTTGTGGATCAACGATGAAAACGGCGACGCGCAACAGGTGCCGCTGACGGATATTCGCGCGCGCACTTTTCGTGGCATAGTCCCGGTTGATGGGGCCATCGACTGGATAGCGAGTCGGCCCAAGGATAAGCCTTGGGCGGCGACCGTGAGTTTCGCCTCGGCACACACGCCAGTCATGCAACCACCGCAGGCGCTGTTGTCTGCCCGTGCGGCGCAGCCTGAAATCGTGAGTAGTTTGTTGTGTGCGGCACCCGCCGACGCAGAGTCTTCTGTTAAGGATGAAGTGGCAGTCAATCAGCGAGAGCTTACAACGCTGATGATAGAGGCGATTGATGTCGAGGTGTCTCGATTACTGGTCTCCACTGGCGTGGCAACGCTGAACGATGATCAGTCACTCGTTCTCAATCCGGACAGCAATACCGTGATCGTCATTCTTGGCGACAACGGCACACTCGGCTTTTCGGTGAAGTTGCCATTTGATTTCAGTAGGGCCAAGGGCACCGCTTATCAAACCGGTGTATGGGTGCCGCTTATCGTGGCAGGACCAATGGTGAATACACCCAATCGTGCCGTCGGGGATATGGTGAATATCGCCGATCTCTACGAGTTGTTTGCCGAGATTGCCGGTATCGACAATGTGCACGAGATTGTGCCTCGCGCCCTGGATTCTGCGCCGATGCTAACCTACCTCACCACGCCGGGTGCAGCCAGCCAGCGCGAGTACAACTATACCCAGGTGGGCAACAACCAGCAGATTGGTGGCGCTATCAACCCGCCCTGCACGTTCATCTCGGGCCCCACCTTGGGTTGTAGCCAGATCCCAGTATCCAAGTCGGTGTGCCATGACAACAGCGGTACTTGGTGGGGAGCGGAGCCTGACACAGTCGGTGTGCCGGCAGAAGGATATACCCAGTGTTGCGAGGTCAACCAGTACCAGTACGAGAACCAACAGGCGCTATTTGCGCTTTTGCCACTTCGTTCAGAAGCAATACGTAATGATGCTTACAAGGTTGTCCAGAACCATTTCGTGGGGGAGCCCACACCACCCGCCGATGAATACCCCAGCTGTGATCCAGTCGATTCTGTCGAGTTTTATGCAATTGACGAAGCCGAGCGCGATCCGCAGCTCGATAGAGAGAGGGACAATTTGATCAACCCGGCTACCGGTCAACCCGATGATCCAGCGCTGCAACCCGTTTTCGCGGATCTGGTAAACGAGTTAAATGCGATTATTGACAGCGTCCAGCCCTGCCCGCCTGGACCGCCCGAAGGCTATCTCGCCACTATTGATGGCAATCAGGATGGTGTCGTCAATAGCGATGATCTGGACAATTTAAACGGGTTTGCCGCAGCCGGTGGAAGCAGTTGGTATGATGTGAATCAGAGCGGTACGACAGATTCAGCAGACTATACGCTGGTGAATGACTATCTGGGAATTGACTGCCAATATGAGTAGATGGCTGCCGAAATGAACAAACAGGTTGCGTAGTTGTGCCTGTGTTGCGCGGGTTAGCTTGCCGCACCCGTAGGTACTCTGGGTACTCTCGCGCGTAGAAACTGATGCCAGGCGGTTTTTAGTGACTGTCCTGCTGATTGCACTGTGTAAACGCGAGATATTAGATATTTAGATATTTAGGGTCAGAGTAATCACTCTCCGCAAGGTCTGTTGAAAGCTCTTGGGTTTTTACCCTGACCCCAATTATCAGAGGAGTTGTAACGGATTTTTCCCGGGATGTGGTGATGGGGGCCTGAGCCCGAGCGTATGCCGAACTTTTTTTGGCTCAGTTTGCGGGGTCGGTGGGAGTAAGTCGAAGATTGGTAAGGGATTTTCGAAACCGAACTTCGAACCGGGGCCAAGCTTCGAACTAGCTGATTTTGATCGTGAATTTGCAATTCGACACCAATAGGGTGACCGAATGATAGGGTACGTCATGGCCGCTCCCTGATTGTTTGCTGTTATGTTATGGTGCCTTCTTTCTTAATTTGGATGTAACGAAATGAGCGATGTCATCACCACTGCTTCAGGGTTGAAGTATGAAATTCTGGAGAGCGGCAGCGGGGCAACTCCGGGACCAACCGATACCGTGAGCGCGCACTACCATGGGACATTTGAGGATGGCCGAGTCTTCGACAGTTCTGTCGAGCGCGGCCAGCCCATTGATTTACCTGTGAACGGTGTTATTGCTGGCTGGACTGAAGCCTTACAGATGATGAAGGAAGGTGACAAGTGGCGACTTACTGTAAGTCCCGAACTTGGCTACGGAGCCAATGGCTCGGGACCGATTCCGGGTAATACAACACTGGTATTTGAAGTTGAGTTGATCGCTGTCCGCTAGAGATGGTGTAGACCACCTTGCCAGTGAAGCTGAGTGACAGGCGGCGAGCAGTCAGCGTTAGGCCCTTACCGATTTCCGCCAGATATCATTTCCTACGCAGTCTGGCTTTACTACCGATTCAATCCGAGCCACCGAGATAGTGAATATCTCGTGGCCGAGCGAGGCATCATCGTCAGCCGTGAGCCGATTCGTCTTTGGTGTATCGAGTTTGGTGCCCTCTATTCCAAGCGGCTGAAGCGAAAACATGGCGGCTACGGCGACGCCTTCTTCATCGACGAGGTTTTCGTCAAGATCAACGGCAAGCAGCATTACTTATGGCAATCTGTTCAACTTGGGAAGGCACTTGGTTAGAGCTGAGTACTATAGGAATCTCAGGGTCATTGCGTTCAGTGAATGGATTAAGATAGTAGCGTAAACGCAGACACCCTTTTTCCGTGGCCTGTAGAAGTCAATTTGCCAGTGCGCTCTAGATGTGACCTCGAAGAGCTGCTAGATTTATGCGGTGCCTTACAATAACAAGAGCACGCTGAGGTATGGAGTTACTCTCTGCAATCGGTCGGTGGATTTCGGAAAGCGAGTCGCTATTGAGTGGCACGGCGGCAATTATCATTTTGCTGGGCGTGGTGATCTCGACAATCGGCATTGCCTACCGCAAGCTGCGCAGGAATTCAGGTGAAATATCTGCACAGCATAAACCAGTGGTGAACGAACGGATTACACTCAAACAACTTAGTGCGCCGTCCCCCATTCCTACTCAGTTTGCTGAAAGTGACGGGCTTAAAATAGCCTATAACGTGCATGGCGAAGGGCCGCCCGATGTGGTGATGGCGCCGGGTATTATCAGTAACCTGAATATGGGGGCGCATATGCCCGCCATGCGCGACGCGACGCTAGCGATTAGCCAATTTTCACGCGTGCTGTGTTTTGACAAAAGAGGGCAGGGTTTGTCTGACCCTTCCTTTGAAGTTCCCACCCTTGAGCAGCGGGTGCATGATATAGAGGCGGTGATGGATGCCGCTGGCCTGGATCAGGCAGTGCTCTATGGCATCTCAGAGGGTGGAGCCATGTGCATGAAGTTCGCCCATGATCATCCGGAGCGGGTAAAGGGGCTGGTACTGCTGGGTACGACGGCCTCTTGGTTGCAGCGCAATGACTTTCCCATCGGCTTACCAGAAAAAGCCCTGGATAGTTTGGTGAATGCTTGGGGTACCGGCAAATTGAGAGACATATTCTTCCCAAGCATTAGCCGTGAGGTAATGGATGACGACACCTACCGTGGTTTTGAAAAACTGATCGCCAGCCGCGATTCCATTCGCCAGATCATTGACTACATGAAGAAGACGGATGTCAGGGCACTACTACCGGAAATTAAATGCCCCGCTCTGGTGATACATTTCGGTGGTGATCTTTCCGTGCCAATTCGTCTGGGCAGGGCAGTGGCCGATGCGCTTCCAAATGCAGAGTTTTTGGAGGTCAGTGGAATCGATCATGCGGATTTGTCACAATCGGCTGAGGCGGTGGAGCGGGTCAGGCAGTTTGTTTGTAGCGTTTAAAGTGAGGGAGGTGATGCCCTAATCCGTAGGGTTGAGTGCTTTTATAAGTGGAGTAGTTGCTCTACAAACTCGCGGTCTTGCGATCTATTTCAAAACGATAGACCAGTGAAAAACCTGATCAAGGAGTCTGACCCTTTGATTCCTTTGATTCCTTTGATTCTCTTTGATTCTTCGTTGATTTAAAGAATCTGGCCCCTTGATTCATTTTTCAAAAATTTGGTAGCTAACGGTTCAATAGCTCTGCATTCGTCGGATATCTCTCAAGTAACTCAACAAGCTTCTTAGTGCCTTCTACAGGTTTAAGATGAGTAAGCGCCCTCCGCAAATCTCTTACCTTTTCGATGTCTTTCGCATCTAGAAGAAGCTCCTCACGCCGCGTGCTACTTTTAGAAATGTCCAGCGCAGGAAAAATCCGTTGTTCTGCAACATCCCGTGATAAAACGATTTCCATATTACCCGTGCCCTTGAACTCCTCAAATATCACCTGGTCCATTCGGCTTCCGGTATCAACGAGTATCGTCGCTAGAATGGTAAGCGACCCACCATTCTCAATCTTTCTAGCGGCGCCAAACAACTTTCGGGGTATTTCCATTGCTCTAGCGTCAAGCCCGCCCGTCATGGTGCGTCCGCGGCCCTTTTGCTCTGCATTGTGTACACGTGAGAGCCTTGTGAGAGAGTCAATGACAATCATTACATCGTGCCCCTCGCCAGCTTGCTGGCGGGCGGTGCTAAGAAGGGCATTGGCCACACGAACGTGTTGGTCATAGCTTTCATCCGAGGATGAGGCGTGTACCTCTGCCGGCACGCTGCGCCTAAAATCAGTCACTTCTTCCGGTCGCTCATCAATGAGTAACGCATAGAGCTTTATCTCAGGATAAGCTTCCCCCACTGCCTGGCAAATATGTTTTAAAAGGGTTGTTTTACCGCAGCCCGGTGGAGCAACTATCAAACCGCGCTGCCCCATTCCTATTGGCGTGATCAGATCCATCGCTCGCGTGGTGTGTTGCCCAGAACCTAATTCCAGGCAAATGCACTGATAAGGATTAATGGCTATGCCATTTAGAAAACGCTTTTGCGGGTCGCCATGAGATACATCTTTGACCACCTCATCGGGTTTTTTAGAGTCTTTAGTTCTTTTCACCTTTAAAGACAATGTCTTTCTCGTCATGATATCGGTCTTAAGCTCTAGAGAATGAAGTATTTTCGATCTGTTTAAGTAGTCTAACGCAGCTGGTCAGCGAATATCCGCTATACGAGGACTCATTGACAGGGTGCTGACAACTTAACTGGGCGAAATTGGTAGAATCGGCTCATGAATGCCTATAAGCGACACCGTTTCCCGCCAGATATCATTTCCTACGCCGTCTGGCTCTACTATCGCTTTAACTTACGCCATTGCGATATCGAAGATCTCCTGGCCGAGCGCGGTATCACTGTCAGTCGTGAATCAGTCCGCCGCTGGTGTATCAAGTTCGGGGCCATTTTTTCACGCCGGTTGAAACGAAAGCACCGAGGTCACGGCGATACCTTCCTCATCGATGAAGTCTTCGTGAAGATCAACGGCCAGCAGCATTACTTATGGCGGGCAGTTGACCAAGATGGTGAAGTGGTTGATGTATATCTGCAGTCCCGGCGAGACGCAGCAGTGGCGAAGCGATTCTTCAAACGCCTCCGACGGAATAGTAGATGTGAACCCAGAAGGATCGTGACCGAAAAGTTGCGTAGCTATGGCGTGGCACATCCCGAGTTGATCTCTGGAACGACCCGCCGTACCGAGCAGTAAGAGAATAATCGAGCAGAGTAATCTCACGAGTCGACTATAAGAGAGCGAGTGACGCATGGTCCGCCATTCCGCAGGGTCAAATCGGTGAGGCAGGCTCAGATCTTCCTGAGTGCTCATGCCGCTGTGCAGAACCTATTCAATCTTGGCAGACACCGAGTCAATGCCCGGCCCTATCGGAATCTGAGGATAAGTGCGTTCGGTGAATGCAGCAGGGCGGTGGCTTGAAATTCGGACGCTAGATTTCCGTAGTCGCGGGAGTTAACTTATTAGTACCAGATTCACCCATACCCCATGTGGGATTTGCCGCGAAGTGGGCAATCTGGGGCGCCGGTGATGGACTTGGTGGCGGGGCGGGTACTGCTGGAGGTGTGGTTGCCTGAGATTGGGGAACGGATTTTTCGAAACCGCAGTCTATAGAGGGTCAAACCCTCTGAGAAGACTTGCGGGATTTCCAGCCTGAAAGCGACTATATTGTTGCTTTCGTAAAAACTATCTGCTTCAAACTGATCAATGATACAGCGAGTCTACATGCCCTCGAAAGATAGAAAGTTATTGCTACATATCGCCATGTTGATGCTGCTCTCAGCCCTGATAGGCGGCCTGTTTCCGCTGGTAAAAATTGCAGAACAATCCATTACACCGCTGACCCTGGCCATGTCGCGCTCGGTACTCGCGGCAGTGGTTCTTCTCTTTGTTGTTGGGGTCGGGATGAAAAGAAATCTGGCACCTCTGATATCACAGTGGAGAACGTATGCAATTCTGGGTGCTTTGATGAGTACTTTCTTTGCCGCTATAACAATGTCAGAAGAGTATATTTCCGCTAGCCTCGCCTCTTTACTGGCCTGCGTCATTCCAATTAGCACATTTCTTATTGCCACTTTGGTTCTACGCTGGGAGAGATTTACCCTTCCTCGCATCGGTGGTGCGGCGCTCGCCTTGGCGGGCGTGGCGATGTTTATCGGCCTCGAGAAATTTCAGTTCGATCGTGCACAGCTCGCGGGCGTCGCGATGATCGTTTGTGGCTATATATGCTACGCCGGATACATCACCTACTCGCGCGCGTGTGAGTTGGATCCCTTCGTGGCCGCCACAGGAACCATGGTGTATATCTCGCTGTTCCTTTCTGTAGTGGCATTTACTCTGGAGCAGCCCCTTCAGTTGCATCCCGGCAAAGATGCGATATTGGCGACGTTTGCGATAGGAGCCTTCTCGACCGTTCTGACCTATGTGCTTCTACAGTATCTAATCGCTCACGCCGGCGTGGTCTTTGCTGCCACCTCGGGATATTTCATACCCCTCTTTGCCATCCTTGCCAGCTATTTTCTGGTAGGGGAAACCATCGGCTGGTTACAAGTGGCTGGATTGGGCCTAACCTTTGTGGGGGCCTGGTTAGTCAATCGCAACCCAGAATTGGGTACTGCC
>JBDNIE010000052.1:0-6217 GCA_041688425.1 Halioglobus sp.
AATTTGCAATAAGTTTGTGCAAGAGGTGAGGGCCATTGATGCCGATTTGAGCAAACCACATCTTCAAGTGGGGGCGATTGATTGGCCAGCGATCTTGCTTATTGAGGGTGCCACATTGACGGATGACGATGGCAACAGGCATGACTTCACTGACGGCTTTGTGTCCGAAGTAGTGGAATCCGTTAGAACACTTGGTGTGTTGTGCAAGTTGGCGAAGGATAGCGTCCCCCCACCGAAGAAGGGAGATCTTTCGACGTATGAGATCAAGTTGCAGCGTTTCGAGGATGGAGTCGTTGATGCGTATAAACAGACTTTTGGGTGCTATCCGGCCAAAACACAAGGTAGTGCATTCTATAGAGCAATGAACGTCTTCTACCGGATTGCAGGATACTCTGTAAGCAATTCACACCAACGTGTGGGCAAGGCCGTGGATAGGTGCGCCGAGATATTGGGACATAACCCTACTCCAGAATAATCTAAGCCCAAGACCATCTTAAAACCAGTTCGCTGTCAAATAGACTAAATGCCTCTGCGCAACCACATTTAGTCTCCGTTACTTGTTACCGCAATTTAAATAGGCTTATCCCAACATATTCGGGAATGCATATTTATGCCAAATATAGCTGCTGAAATACCGCTATCAGAATTGATCGCAAAAATTGTAGATCAAATAAATTCACTATCCATGTCCAATCAAGCCCTTCTATTTCATCAGCTTGGGTATGGGAGTGCCGGGCATTTGAGTGACGATGCTCTGGTCGACGATCAGGTGGCGTCCGCTGAGTTGGGTGTCACGACAACAACTCTTAGCATTTGGCGAAGCACCGGCCGTTACCATCTTCCGTTCGTAAAAGTCGGCCGGTTGGTCAGATACCAGATGGGTGACCTACGAGAATTCAAACGGGCCAGACGGGTCGATACCCGCGTGGAGAGTGACGCTTGATGGAGCTTCGCGAACAAACCACAGGCCGTTGGCCCATTATCCTCGCCTCTGCCTCTCTGGGTGTAGCACCTGAATCTCTCAGAAACAGAACATGCCTTGTCCGAGTTGCGGCAGTCCCGACGGATTCAGCTTCGACGAAGAAGGCGACCACGACACATTCTGATGTGGTGGGGGTGGCCTGTGGGTGACTCGTTTTTCAATGACATAGCACGCGACTTGCAGCAGGATGCGGAGCTTTCCGCAGAATCCGCAACTTCCCGCAAACCAGAAAACACTGTGAATCCGCTCCAGCAAATGGTTTCCGCAGAATCCGCAGAATCCGCAGAATCCGCAGGTATCAATCTTGCGGAAGCCTCTGTGCTGTCTCTGGATGACGGCTATCCAATCGAATCACTGGGTTCGCTAATGAGTGGCGCAGCCAAAGATATTGCCAGAGCGGCACAAGTACCGTTCTCAGTGGCGGCGCAGTCTGTGCTTTCAGCAGTGTCGATGGTGGCGCAGAAAAGCTACAACGTAATTATGGACGGGCGCATTTCGCCCTTATCACTGTTCTTTCTCACCATCCTTGGTAGTGGGGGCAGGAAGTCCACGGCTGACAAAATGGCAACCAGACCGCTCCATGATTACCAGAGAGAAAGGTTCAAGGAGTGGCAGGAATTGGCAGTGGAAGAAGGCGAAAAGAAACCACCGATCCCAATACTGTTCAGCCAAGAACCCACGCTGGAGGGGCTGCATAAATCGCTGGCTGACGGTATACCGGCGCAAGGACTTCTCAGTGACGAAGGTGGTCAGTTCTTTGGTGGTCACGCTATGTCACCAGACGCAATTCAAAAGACGATTTCTGGCCTGTCGAAGCTATGGGATGGTGACCCTATCTACCGACTACGCAGCGGTAAGGGAGAAAGCGCGATTCTGTTTGACAGACGTTTAACTGTTCACCTGTTGGTACAGCCGGTGATAGCAGAGCAGATACTCGAAAGTAGATTGATGATGGAGCAGGGTATTCTCGCCAGATTTCTGATCTGCCATCCTGAATCACTTGCGGGTGACAGGCTCTACGATCAATACAATATCTATGACGAAAGCGATGCTCTAAAGAAATTTCATGCCTTCATTGCAGCCAAGCTGCCAAAGAAGTTCTTGGTCAACGAAACAGGCGGTTGCGACCTTGGTGTCATCAAGCCTAATCCTGAGGCCCAAAGAGAGTACATACGGTTCTACAACGGCGTGGAGCGCAGCATTAAGGGCAAGAATGCAATGGTTGAGGCAGTGGCCTCAAAGACCGCTGAGAACGCTCTGAGGCTTGCGGGGATCATTGCCTACTCCAGCGACCGTACGGTCATTGACCTGCCTACCATGAGAGCAGGAACGACTCTCGCTCAATACTACCTCGACCAACAGCGTAAGCTCAGGCGGCGCTCACTGGCTACAGGCCATCAGAAGATGTCCCTCGACCTGTGGGAAACTCTGAAAACCAAGAAGGAAAAAAACGGTATACCTGTTTACTGGAATCAGATAGTCGAGATTGACCTGCTACAGAAACGGCTGCCCCACAAGTTGCGCACTTCTGTCCAACTGATACGAACCCTGATTGCAATGCTGGATAGCACTTCCAACGATATGGGCGTGTTCTGCATTGAAATGAATCAGAAGAATGAGCCGAAGGCATGGTTCGTCGGCGAGCGCAGCCGGTACGAGGAAGCGTTTGCGGAATTGAAAACTGCGGAAACTGCGGAAAATGCGGAGAGCCAGTAATGACGTGGTCCGTGGAGATTTTGAGATTTGCGGAAAGCTGCGGAAAGTGCGGAAGGTCAATGAAACAGGCGATTAACAGGCAGCTATCAGGAGAACTTTCAGGTGAGTAGATTTCAAAGTGGCAAGAGCGGTAACCCAGCAGGTCGGCCCAAGAGCCGCACCAACCCTGTTCTTGCTTCGATTAAAAAGCAATTCGGCGGTGAAACTGAATACTGGGATCACGTTGCCAAAGCTGCGAAAAATGGCGACCAAAACTGCCTCAATTTGCTTGCTGCTCGAATCTGTCCTCCTTACAAGGCCAGATCTGCCTGTGTCGAATTGGCCATCAAAGGCGACAGCGCCAAGGACTATACGTCTGGTGTGTTATCGGCGGTTGCCGGTGGACAGTTACCACCAGACGAAGCTGCTTCATTGCTAAATGCGGTTCTGGCAGGACAAAAGCTGGAAAAACTTGAAGAACTGGAACAGCGGCTAAATCAACTACTGGAGCGAAAAAATGGCAACGCTTGAAAGTCTCGCCAAGAGTCTGGAAAAACTTGAAGGCGATCGTGGTTACTACACGATCGAGGAAATTTTGGACGCATTATCGCGTTCAACGAATAACGACTTAGTTGAGATATTGCAACGGGAGCATCCTTTCAAAACGTTCCATCCAAGTATGTTTGAGAGCCTGAGTCGCTCCGATACATGAAGGACAGAACAATCCACAGTTTTCACTCAGCCTTTGACCCGGAGGCAGCCCTGAAGGCTATCGCAAAGTTGAGCCGGATGGATGGGGATTTCGCAAATAGAAAGGTGACCTTCTAATGGAAGACAATAGTAGGAACAAAAATTCTGATACCGATTGGGATGAAATGGCAGATGAAGTCAGGGCGCATGAGCAACGCGCCAAGAGGATATTTGAAAACCTACAAACTGCTGCTGAGAGAGAGAACATGGCGGCAATCTTAGCAGACTTGATGTGCGAACAAGATGAAGGGTGGGCGTCCGATTATCTGCTTGCAGCAATCATGGTATTCGAGTTTTGCGATACTGATATGCTGCCGATACTGAACGGAAGGAAAATGCTACATTGATGTAAGAAAGCGAAGTTTTTCGGCATGCAGCGTTACAGTACGCACAGTGCTATTATTGAAGGATCACTTTGTTGGAATTAATTCGTCCGAGAGGAAATAGAACTGAACACTACGAGAAAAAAATTACTGCTGTACGTTGTGACCCTCGTCGCTTTTTTGCTGCTCATCAATTTTAATATGCAGGGTGCCGGTGAGCAGTTGGGCTACTCACAGCTGATGACAGAAATTCAGAATGAACAGGGGAAAAAGGTCGTCATGGGCGGATCGGTGATTTCCGGCGAGCGATTTGACGGCTCTCGCTTTGAGACAATTCGTCCAGACGTGGACGACCCAAAACTCCTCGACACTATGCTCAAACATGTGGTACTAGTGGAGGGGCGCCCTCCAGAGCTCGGAATGGCTGCAACGCAGATGGCGGTAGGCTTCATTCCGTTTATGCTTGTCTTGATATTACTGACGGTCTATTTCGTACCAACAATAGTTGCTGCAATTCGAGGTCATCAATCAGCCCGAGCCGTATTTGTCCTAAATCTTTTGGTTGGGTGGACTTTCCTTGGCTGGGTTGTGGCTTTTGTATGGGCTCTCACAAATCTGACGCAAGTCGCAGTTGATAGCAGAACATCGGAAAGCGCAGCGGATGAAATTTTAAAGCTGGGCAGTTTGAGAGATCAGGGATTATTGACAGATGAAGAATTCAACATGAAGAAGCGGCAATTACTGGATCACCCATGATAAGGAAAGCGTTTTTGCCGGATTACTGTCTTGCTTTCACCAGCGCCAAGTCTTTCGATAGTTTGTTTGGCAGCTCATCGGCATAGCCACTCATGGATACCATAGCTGCCATAAAATTTGTCGCGCAGCTTAATCGGATGGATGGTGATATCAGTAATCTCAAGAGGTGACACTTCGAGTTCTAATAGATGTTCTGGGAGGTTGTAGACATACACCCTGCCAATGATGCGGCCACGTCAGTTAGACCCACGCTCTGATCTAAACAGACCGACCCCCTTAATAGGGATGCCAGTTCCTCGGCCTTGGGTTGGTCAGGCCCAAACACCAGAGCGGCTACTGGCTTGGACAAGGATTTGACGAAGGGGAGTTCATCGACTCAGAGATTTTGCCAATAAGACCAACAAAATGGTGATCCGATGCACATAGTTAATCGAGCCGAATGTACTTGCGGGGAATCGGTGTTATATGTACTTTATTTTTATTGCTGTTAGGCGGCAACACACACCACAGAGGAACCATCATGAAAAAGCTCTTACTGGTACTTTTCATAACTCTTGCCGCTTTGTCCAGCGCTTACGCTCAGACTCGCTGCTCAACCGATACCTTCGGCAATACGACCTGTCGTAGCAGCGACGGGACAACTACCCGAGGCTCTACTGATTCCTTCGGCAACAGCACCTATCGTGACAACAGCGGCAACACCGTCCGCGGTAGCACCGACTCCTTCGGCAACAGCACCTATCGTGACAACAGCGGCAACACCGTCCGCGGTAGCACCGACTCCTTCGGCAACAGCACCTATCGCGATAGTAATGGCAACACGACGCGCTGCAGTACTGACAGCTTTGGCAACACAACTTGCCGATAGCTGCCTAACAATTTATTCAAGCCCGCACCTCTTTGGGCCGCGGCCTAACTCCGGCGTTACATTCATTAAGCCGTATGGCCCCCTGTTAAGGCGACAGTTCATGGATGGTGTTTCTGATGAATTGGTGTCATGCCCCCAGAGGCGTGAGTGCGTCCAGTGTTTCGTTGGGTCGCTCCTCGTTATAGTCGGTCTTTAACCCCGCCGCTGTCTTGAAAGCTATCGCGGAGCTGAATCGGATGGATGGCTATTATTGCATTAGGAATTAGCCTGATTGAACTCCCGTTTTAGCTTCCGCTTTCACCTCACAAGGTACGTTGTCTTGGGCGGTCCTTCGACCCACTTTTGGATACAAAAAATAAATAGCGCTGTATGAATGCGTCATCTATTGTAGCGCAGGATGACTCTTGGACGAGTCCAATCGTTATCATGGAATGAGGAAAAATAATGAAGATACTGAAAATTCTTGGTCGCATAATCGCATTCGTGGTCGCTTATATTGCTGTCAGCACTGGCGTTAAGTACTGGTTTGACAGTAGGGAAGGAGATGCGGCAATTGACACATTGAATCAAATAATAGACGAGGCTCTTGAGCAGAACCCAAATGCAACGGGAATAGATGCATCTGAAGCTGTAAGGCAAGCAAGTGCGGATAAAGCTGGCGAACTTGTAGCTTCCCAAACAACTGACGCTCAAAAGCGCGCCGTCGCAATAGACACCTTTGGTGGATTTCTTTATGTCAACTTAATCACACGACCTGAATACTGTCGCCAATTTGGTGTTGAGCTAACTTCTTTTGTCGATGCTTTCATCGCTGCTCACGAAGAAGAAATTGGGATAGCAGAA
>JBDNIE010000333.1:0-3447 GCA_041688425.1 Halioglobus sp.
AAAACTGATATTGACGGTATATCCAGGCGGCGGCGTGGTGACGACCTGTGAGACACAATGCTGTTTCGAGAGTGTCCAAAAGTGCGCCGACGGCAGAGCTCCAACAGACCAACGTTCTGGCTCCGAGCAACTGGATCAACCCGTACCGTGCAATGCCACGTGGTATATCTTGATAAAGGAGAAAGTGGGCATTCGGTGCCAGCTTTGAAGTTTCAGCTGTGGGGAGCTTTGCTGTAGCGTAATAGGCGATGTAAGAACGTAAAGGGTGCCTTGCATGAATTGGTCTAAAGGCAGCGTTTTTCCAGAAAATTGGTTCTTAGCGATTCTCGATAATTCGGCATATTCTTAAGGCTCTTTGGCAGAAATTCATCGACATGATAAGAATCGCGCTTATTGCTTTTGGGCTTATTTGTCTCTTTGTTAGCGGTTGCAAGCACCCCATCGAGATTAGAGGGGAAGGTGATGTCAGCTCCGCAAGCGGCAACCGAAATTGCTCACTGGAAGAGTACCGGACCGGACTTGAAAACTGCGCTCAAAATGTTGTTACCGGTACTTATGATGAAACCTACTCCGCTGAGTCGCGCAGCGGTTGGCAGTTTCGCCGCTGGGGAAACTACTGCGCGACCGCACTGAACAACCAGTGCAGCTTTGTCCTTGATGCAGTGACAGTGGCAAGCTTTCAGGGCGCAACAGTACCCCCGTTACAGGCTGTTTTCCGCTCGATCGAGAACAGAGGCTTCAACACCCTTTTAGTAGGCGATACCCGCTTGATGTCTATTGCAGCGGGCATGCAGGCTCATGCAGGAATAGCTGGGTTCGACGAACACAGCACGACCACCTTTCTGGGTGAGGGTTTGCAGGCCGCTCCTCAGGCATTCTGGAACAACCTTGAAAAACGTGCGGCGATACTGGCAGTTTTGGCGGCGGGTAATGTCGAACTTTTTGGTATGAGCTACGACGCCTTGAATCCCACCGTAGAGGGCTATACAAGATGGATCAATAATGCATTGAAATCCAACCCTGATACGCGTTTTTTTATTACTATTCCCTGGGGTAGTGCGCCGGGGAGTACCGGCTCAGCTGAGTACGAATCGGCCTACCAAAATACCGAATCGCTTGTTTATGGTCTCGTTGACGCTCTACGAGTCAAGTATCCGGGAGTGGATTTCTACGCCATCCCTACCGGGCGCAGCGCCGTTGAGTTGTACAAGCTTTACAACGAGGGAGATTTGCTGGATGTATCTGCGGTAATTGGGCCCAGTGATGAATCCATCTTCCAGGATGCGCAAGGTCGTCCTGGGGATATTTTGACAGCACTTTCCCGCCTGGTGTGGCTGGGTGCAATGTATGCTGTTGACCTTGCCGATTACAACACCGAGCTCGGCTATTCTGCGGATCTTACTGCGCTAGCCCGGTTGATTGTTGAAGGGCAGAGTGCCAGATATCGTGCGCCGCCAGAAATTGATATTGACACGGATGGCGATGGAATAGTGGATAGACTGGATACGAGCCCTAACGGGAAGCCCAATATCCTGATACTGATGGCGGATGACCTGGGCTTCAATGACCTTGGCATCAATAACGATAATGCCAGCATAGACACACCGAATATGGACCAACTGGCTCGCGACGGTGTGCGTTTTACCCGACACTATGCCGCTGCGGTATGTTCGCCGGCACGGGCTGCTTTTCTGACCGGACTTTATCCCGAACGCGCCGGCTACTTGCCCAATGGCCGAGGCATGTCTCCGGAACTGACCACCCTGCCTGAGCGCTTGCAGGAGGAGGGGTATACAACCTGGCATATTGGGAAGTGGCATATTGGAGACACCCAACGAGAGGCGTGGCCGGATCATCAGGGCTTTGATCACTGGTTGGGTTTTCTCAATCAGTGGCGACTGGCTGGCGTGCATGTAGATGGCCGCCTGCAGTTGGCAACGCCAACTTATCTGAATCCGTGGCTTGAGGGTGATACTGAGCCGGGACAAAACTTCACCGGGCATCTTGAGAATATACTGACCGACAAGGCGATTGATGTTATCTCAGAGTTGAATTCTGCACAGGCGCCCTGGTTTTTGAACCTGTGGTTCTATGCTCCCCATACCCCCGTTCAGCCGGCCGCTGAGTTCGCCGCGAATTATCCCGATACCCCCGCCGGTCGGTTCAAGGCACTGGTCAATCAACTTGATACCAATATCGGTCGTATTGTTGCGCATCTGGAGAACATTGGCGCCTTGGACAACACCATTGTTGTGCTGGTGAGTGACAATGGGGGCACTAATACAGAGCTCGATAACAACGCACCCTATGTGGGCACAAAAGCGACAGTAACCGAGGGAGGTTTGCGTACGCCCCTGATTATCAAATGGGCTGACGAGACTCTCAATGGGCAAGTAATTTCGGACACGGTCGGGATTAAGGATATCTATCCCACGCTGTTGGCGGCGGCGGGACTCAGCGCGGATGAAAGCCTCGATGGCGTCAGCTTCTATTCAAATATTCAAACTGGTGAGTCGATTGGTCGCAAGGAACGATTTTGGGAGATAGGTGCGGCCTCTTATGGAATGCTGTCGTTCGACGGTCGCTGGCGGCTCTATCAGTCCTGGCCTTTTTGGGGGTTTGAGTTTGAGCCAGTGTTGTATGACCTTGAGTTGGACCCCACCGCCGCGATCCCGGCAGATCCCACACCACTGCCTCAGAAAATGCTGATGCTTGACGCTTACAAAGCTTGGTATCGAGAGGTACATACGGTAAAGACAGAGTATGCCAGCGCGAGCAATGGAAGTGGGCTACTCACCGGAATGGGGTTTCTTCGCACTCCCGGTTTTGGTGCCTATACTTTCGGTATCGGCTTGCCTGATCAATACAGTGGTCCGGTTGCGGGGCAGGCGGGTATCTGGGCACTGGATCGAACCGGAAACACCGTTGTTGCCCAATTTGGTGACGTTATCCTTTCTGGCGAGATAGTAACCAGTGACACCTGCCACACCATTGTCATTAGCGGGACATTTGATCGGCAATTTTCTTCGAGATTTGTGCCAGAAAAAATGACTTTGACTATGTTTATCGATGGCGTAGCGACAATTCCGGAGACGCGCGATGGAGTACTTCAGATTGATGACGCGACGATAGAGACCACTATCGGAGATCCGCTGGCAGTGGCAAATGTTGTGACAATTGCGCCGCCCGTCATCTTGAATACTACGCTGAGCGAATCGACGCCCTGGACGTTGGACGCGTTCAGCCAGGCATTGTGCAGCGGCCCTTGAAGACTGCTCGGCCCCGTAATCTGGTTCTCACGTCACTAACGCCACGTGCTTCATTGGTGCTGAGTATGTGCACTCAAGCGGACGGTGATCTTTAGTCCCGAGCTTGTATTTTCTGCCGTTACATCGCCTCGATGTTGCTGTATGGCGCGTCTCGCTATCGCCAGGCCGAGGCCGTAAC
>JBDNIE010000334.1:0-3362 GCA_041688425.1 Halioglobus sp.
CGCAATTCTGCCAAATGCACCGAACGAAGAACCGTATGCGCCAAACCCTCCCGATATTGCACCTGCAAACGCCCCACGCCCTCCAGCTTTCAAAGAATCTTCAAAGCTCGCTCCGCTAAATGCAGCTATGGAAGTGCCTGCTGCGAAGCCCGCAGTCGCACCTCCCACTACTCCACCTACAATTGCTGCGTTAGCCGAAGCCGCTACAACACTCGCTTGCGTTACCGCGCCAGCCGGGGCAAAGCTGTAAAAAGCCCAATTAGCTGCCCACGCAGATGCCACGTTATAAGTCACCACAGATATAGCGACAACTGCAGCAACCTTGATTAAATCCTTGAAACTAAAGTACCCACTCGGGTCCGTATAGGCAAAAGGGTTATTCAAGACATAGGAATAACGATTGTAACTCTGCGTATTCGTGGGGAATTGTATGAACGGATCAGCCTGCAACATCCGCCCCAAATACGGATCGTATATCCGCCCGTTCATGTGGATGACAGCAGCTACTAAAACCGGGGTATTGGCGGCGGATTTTTCGGGGAAATAGGCCTTTCGTATCAAGGGCCTGCACGTGGTCTGAAATCCAGGTGAACAATTGACTGCAGCGACGGTCAAGCGGTTAACTGCTTTGTGCTGGGCAATTGTGAAGCAAGGCGCTCTCCGCGTTGTCTTCTGACTGTCGCCACCTGCAAGCAGGATAAAGAGCACGCCATAGCGGGCATTGATGAGAGAGAAACCACTACATTTATAGCCTTTCTAGATTGTTCTTCTGAGTAGCAGCATAACTCAAACCGCTGCTACTGGGACACGTTTGTCCGTGTCAAAATCGTAAACCGCACCCTTCACATGAATGGGCGGATTTATGATCCCACAATGGGGCGGATGTTGCAGGTCGATTTACGGTCGGCCCCTGAGCTTTTCAATTAAGCGGACTGTCCCTGCACCCGAAAAATAAATCTGTCCCGGTTATTCTCTTCACCTAAATTTCTGTGTCCTTAAGACTCCGATCTTTTCCAGCTAACGGTTAACAATTGTAAATTCCCGTGAGCCGAAATATACAGTTTTAAATTTTTCTTTGTCATTCACAATGAATTTTGTAGTGAAACTGAATTTTTTCGAAGGGTCCATAGCGTCAACGGGCACATCAAAAATAAACCTTATACAGCCCCAAGTGCCGTACCTTTGCGGAAGATCGACCAGTGCGATTACACCCATCGCAACTGGCTGACTGTATTCAACGTCTTCCGAAGCTAATAAGTAACACACGGAACGTCCGCCTGTCGCCTCTACACTTACACTGGTAGGCGAGAGTTTCTTTGAGTGGTCCAGTGACAGTTCAACTGCCCCAGTATCCAGTAATACTTCTTCTAGTTCGCCAAGATCAACCCACATTGATATGGCAAAGGGTGTCTTTCCGCCGTAGACATATGCTGGCGAGTCTACCCAATCAGAGGATTTTCCAATTTGAGAAACTTTAACACGCAAGCGTTTATCGTTATTTACATGAAATTCAGTACGTATTCCATTCCAACTAACTTGCTCGTCGTAGATAGAATACGAAGAGTCTTGAGCAGGCACTGGACTACTCGCAACAAAAACAGATTGCACTTGTAGCACACATCCACTCAGTGAGATTGCAAACAACAGAAGGATTATGCCTTTCACATTTAATCCTTTAGGTTGTCCGCCATGTACATATAATTTCGCACGCCCATCGCTTCATAGGAGAGGTAGAACGAAGGCAGAATCGTAGCTTTAGTCATTAATGGCCCCAGATTAAAGTACGAAACTTGGAGATCATGTTGCACCGATCCACCGTTAGCACCCGGCCAATACCTCGTAATACGCTGAAAAAGACTGCTGGCCTCCGAAATCCCTGAAAAGGTAAAACCCTCACTCACAGAGCCGGAAATGAGTTCAGTATTATATCCTTGCAGACTTTCGAGCTGAGTCGGCGAAAGGCTATCGACAGATAGACCAACTAAGCCACTATCCTTTGGTGCGACAAGACCTATTCCCATATGGGAAGCGCTGTCGGAATAAGTGGGCGTGTCTATGTCTTTGACGACTGCACCAGATTTCGCCGTGCTGGCTGTAACTTTGTAACTTGACAAGTTCTCCAGAGATACCGTCAAAGCTGCCGCCATACCTGCGTATGTCGCGCCTTTTTGGCAGGAGCCACCAGAAACTTTTCCAGCTCCACAACCACCAGCAGCAGCCGAGGCAATTCTGCCAAACGCACCGAACGAAGACCCGTAGGCGCCAAAACCTCCCGAGACTGCCCCTGCAAATCCCCCACGGATTCCAGTCTTCAGAGAATCTCTTAAATTGGCTCCGCTAAATGCAGCTATGGAGGTGCCAGCTGCGAAACCTGCAGCTGCGCCGCCGACAGCGCCCGCGACCCAACTCACTGTCGCATACTGTGCGCCCGTAATCGCCATTGCTCCGCCGTACGTTTGGAGCCCTACACCCACAGCCCATGAAGAAGCAGCACCGTAAGTGAAAGCGGAAATGGCCACTACAGCAGCGACCTTAAAGAGATCACTCTCAAACAACTTTTTGAGAAAGTATCCACTCGGATCCGTATAGCCCAGCGGGTTATTCAAAACATAGCTGTACCGGTTGTAACTCTGCGTATTCGTGGGGAACTGTATGAACGGATCGGCCTGCAACATTCGCCCCAATGTCGGATCGTATATCCGCCCATTCATGTGGATGACAACAGCTACGAAAACCGGGGTATTGGCGGCGGATTTTTCGGGGAAATAGGCCTTTTTTATCAAGGGCCTGCAGTGGAGCAGAAATCCAGGTGAACAATTGAGTGCAGCCACGGTCAAGCGGTTACCTGCTTTGTGCTGGGCAATTGCAGGGTGAGACGCTCTCCGCGTTGCTTTCTAGCTGCCGTCATCTGCAAGCATGGCAACGAGTGCGCTATAGCGGGCGTTGATGAAAGAGAAACCACTATATTTATAGCCTTTTTAGATTGTCCTTCTGAGTAGCAGCATAACTCAAACCGCTGCTACTGGGACACGTTTGTCCGTGTCAAAATCGTAAATCGCACCCTTCACATGAATGGGCGGATGTATGATCCGCCATCGGCCCCAGCTGCGGATAATAAATCGGCCTATTCACATGAACAAAGCGGTCAAATCTTGCCTTTAGATACGGTTAGTAGGTGCTCGTGCTGGCATCGGGGTATTGGTTGCTTCCAGGCTGGCCAGTGCCACCGGCAGTCCGCGCTTTTTGGCCAAATACATGGCCTTATCGGCCTTTTCCTCCAACTCATGCTGCTGGCGGCCGTCAATAGGGTAGATCGCGACACCGATGCTGCAGGTGAAATTCAGCACCTGTTGACGGACATA
>JBDNIE010000335.1:0-2229 GCA_041688425.1 Halioglobus sp.
CAAAAATTCAATACAAGGTTACTTGATTAAAGGCAATCGCGATGACTGACGGTATCAAGTTCACACTTGAAGGAGCGCAGGCGCTAAGTATAAAAATGAAAGGCTTATCCAATGATCTGCAATACAAGGGAGGCAGATCCGCACTGAGAAAAGCCGCAAACATCATACGCAATACAGCAATCGAAAATGCAGCGCAAATAGATGATTCCAGCACGGCTGAGGAGATAGGAAAAAACATCGTTGTTCGCTGGTCTACAAAAACATTCAAGCAAACCGGCGATCTAGCATTCCGCATTGGCGTTTTGGGCGGCGCACGACAATCGTCACAGAAATACAAAGACATTGGCGTTTTCGCGGGCAAGGGAAAAGCCAACCCCGGAGGAGACACGTTCTACTGGCGTTTTCTTGAGTTTGGCACTGAAACAGCGCCTGCAAAACCATTCATGCGCAAGGCGCTTTCGAGCAAGGTGCAGGAAGTGCAAAGAGAGTTTATACAGCAATATAGCAAGGCAATTGATCGCTATTTAGCGAAGGCAGCAAAATCAAAATGATGTACCCACCGATATTTGCAGTCTGCTCTTCTAATCCTGGCGTGCAGGCCGCGTTAGGTTCTAGCCCGTGCCGTGTGTTTATGTTCGGCCATGCGCCACAGGGGACGACAAAGCCCTATGCCGTCTGGCAATTAATCGGCGGGAGTCCAGAGAACTATCTTGCAACGCGCCCGGATGCCGATAATTGGTCGCTGCAGATAGATGTCTATGCCACTACCGGAGAGCTAGCCCGCAGCGCAGCGCAATCCATACGCGATGCAATAGAGCCGGTTTCCTACGTCATCGGCTGGCGAGGAGAGAGCAGGGATACAGAGACTAAAAATTACCGCGTTTCGTTTGATGTCGACTGGATAACGAACCGCTAACAAGTTTAAACCCAACGAGCCCGCCAAGTGCGGGTTTTTTTATGCCCGTAAAAAAAGGAAATTCCCATGAGCGTACTTGCGCAAGGCACACAGATTTATTTCATAGACCCGACTGGCCCGTCAGTAACAGTAATTGAGTGTGCAACCACATTCTCCCCAGGTGGATCTCCCGCTGACCAGATAGAGGACACCTGCCTTGAAGATACAGCGCGATCTTATAAGCCCGGACTCAGAACCCCAGGGCAGGCATCAATGGGCATTAATGCCGACCCTGATAATACTAGTCATTTGCGGTTACACGCGCTGTCAGAAACAGACCCAAGTCCGGTTATGCAGTTCGCTGTAGGTTGGTCAGATGGAACTGCGCCACCGACTCTGGATGTTTCCGACGACATTGTGCTGCCTGCTACGCGCACATGGTTTGTGTTCACTGGTTATGTCTCTGACTTTCCTTTTGATTTTGCGCAAAATACTGTCGTAACCTCAACAGTGTCAATTCAGCGTTCCGGTGGATCAAGCTGGGTGCCTAAAGCGTGAAGCTAACGCTTGAGTCGCTGAGCGAGATGGGTGCGTTTACGGGCGCTCCTGTTGAGCGTGACATCACTTGGAAGCAGGGCGATGTTGACCTTACTGCTACGGTTTATGTCAGGCGACTGTCCTACAGATCTGTGCGATCTGACATTGATGCGAGCAACTCCAAAGCGGATGTGCTGGCTGCGCGTATTGCGGCCAGTATCTGTGACGAAACCGGCGAACCCGTGTTTACCACTGAAGATATTACCGGCGATGCCGAACCTGATAGAGGGCCGCTTGACGGCAATCTGACAGTGGCACTGCTGAATGTCATCGGTGAGGTCAACGGCATGGGAAAGACAGAGAGCTAACCGAAGAAGACGAGCTTTGGCATGAGCTTGTTTTGAATGGAGTGGGGGGTAATACCGTCACTGCGGCGCAGCTCTGTATGCCGTATGCGGAATTCCTTTCGTGGCTTGCCTATCGGCGCAAGCGTGGCAGCTTCAATGTTGGTATGCGTATAGAGGAGTCTTTTGGCTTTTTTTCTGCAATGTACGCCAACAGCAAGACTAAAAACGGCGGGTTTACTCGGTGGGATTTTATGGCCCACGACGAACCGCCTCCAGTTAGCTTGGATCAAGCAAAGGAAGATTGGACCTAAACATGGCAAGTAAATCGCTGGGAACATTAACGCTTGATCTTGTCGCAAAAACAGGCGGGTTCGTGGGCGGGCTTAACAAGTCCGAGCGCGAGATGGAAAAGTGGCGAAAAAATATCAGTGCCAAAGCGAGTAGAGCGGG
>JBDNIE010000002.1:0-22289 GCA_041688425.1 Halioglobus sp.
AAATACCTTCCCGCTATAACACTAGAAAGGGTTCCGCACATGCCTATATTTACCCGGTTCCTCTGTTGCTTGCTGGCCGCGATATTCCTGGTCGCCTGCAATGGCAGCGACAGCAACAGCAACAGCAACAGCAACAGCAACAGCAACAATGCTGCCATTGATCCCCCAATAGAACCAACGGAACCAACGGAGCCGCCGCCCAGTATTTTTTCCCAAATGACCGTCAATATTCCCAGCGCAGCGAATCCCGCTTTTACACCCGGCACGCCGGGTGTAATGGTCGACAATGAGAAGCTACTGAGCCAGTTTGGTTCAGCAGACATCAACCTCAATCAAGCCCGGTATACCCGCTACTTCCTATCGGACCGGGCAGGCACACAACCGGATGGCATTCTCGTGCTCATCCCGGGGTTTGAAGGTGGTGCTTCGGGCTTCTATCTGCTAGCAGAAAATTTGCTGCGGCGCGCGGCGGCAGAAACGAATCTGGTGTTGGAAGTGTGGGCCTTTGATCGTCGCTCCAATCAGTTGGAGGATACCGTAGGCTTGGATATCGCCGAGGGACTCAACGATCCTCTGGTAGGACTGGACTTCCTGTTCGGTGATGAATTGGGTCTGGAGTTGAGTCAGCCGCTGATAGACGGCCCCAATCGGCGGGCAGTCTTCTACAACAACAACTCAGATATCGCTTTCATGGCCCAGTGGACCCCACTGGTGCACTCACAAGACATCGATGCGGTAGTCGAAGCAGCCCGCAGCGCCGCCCGCGGCGGCAATGTATTCCTCGGCGGCCATTCTGCAGGCAGTGGCTTTGTGGCCCGCTATGCGGCGACAGATTTCAATCTGGCGGGTGGTGAGCCTGCTCCAGGGTACAAAAAGCTGCGCGGCCTGCTGTTGATTGAGGGCGGCGGTGCGGGGCCCTCATCGGAGTCGCCCGATGAAGCAACGCTGGACATGATCGAAGCGCGCTTTGACGGCGGTCTCTATGGTGCGGTGCGCGACCAGATGGCGCGCTGCATCGACGGTCAAACCGCCTGCACTTCTGCAACCGCTGCCACTGATTGTGCCGCATTCGAGAACACTTCCTGCGTACAACCTACCAGCGCTTATGCCGAAATACCCGGTCTGACTTCCACGCAACTGTTCGCAGCGTCCGAGGTGAATGCGCTGGATGCGAACCTCAACGACGATTCCACCCTTTCCATACTGCAGCGTGACATCAATGGCAGCCCGGGTAACAACGCAATAGCGCAAGTGCCACAGCTGAACATTTTGACCGCTCTGCTAGGTACCACGCCCGCCTCCTCAGTGACTTTGTTGGGCAAATTCCTCGACGATGATGGCTTAGCCGCGGGGGTGGCCAGTTTTCTTGCTACGTCAGTGGGCTTTGAAGGCCCGGTAGTTAATGGCATTGCGACATGGCTGAGCAAGGGAGAGACCATGCCGCCAGAAGCCCTTATCGACAATGGCCCAGCGCCCGCGACACTCGACGACCGCCGCCGCCGCTGGGGTGTTGAGGTGGAACCCACGGATCTGGAGGGGCGACTGATACCTTTGTTCTATCTTGGCGAGACCAACTTCCTCGATTGGTATTACCCCTCGTCCGGCCTCAGTGTCACCACCGGGCTTGGCTTGGACACCACGCCCTTGTCAGCTCCGCCGCCGCTAGGTCGCGGTCGCACTGATATCGACAACCGCACACAGGGCGGCGCTATTGATATACCGGTTATTGGTTTCGGCGGCAGTAACGGACTCACACCTGTGCCGGCGTCTTTTCTGGGTTTCGCCGATGTTATCGCCCCCTGCGCTGCAGCAAGCTGTGACAGCATGACACAGCGCGTTCTGGACAGGGCAAATCCCAATGAGGTATTTCCGACCTTTGGTGGTGCCAGCGGCGGCTATGAGGTCTATATCTCCGAAGGCTACAGCCATGTGGATATCCTCACGGCCGACGATGAAGAGGGCAATCAGGTGATTGCACCGTTGCTGGATTTCATTGGACGCAACCTGCAGTAACCGCCGGACAGTTTAAGGACTGCCCCGCGGCAGCCAACACTGCGGTATTCGGCCGCTCTTGGTGTAACTCTGTATACCTGCGTGAGTGCAGTTGGCTCGCACGGGTTCTAACATTACACGCATAAAACAGCGCCCCAATCACCTTAGAGGAGTAGTTCATGTCAATACTTGATCAATTCAGGCTGGATGGCAAAGTTGCCATCGTTACTGGAGCAGGAAAAGGCATCGGCGCGGCTATTGCCAAAGCGTTCGCCGAAGTGGGTGCCAATGTAGTGATAGGCGCGCGCACCGTTGCCGACCTGGAGCAAGTGGCGAAGGACGTTCAGGCAATGGGACGCAAGGCCCTGGTAGTGCAGACCGATGTGCTGGATTTTCCTCAGCTGCAGAATCTCGCGGAGCGCGCCATGCAGGAGTTCGGTCGTATTGATATTCTGGTCAATAATGCGGGGGGGTTCCCACCAAAGCCGGTCTCGCAAACCACAACGCGAGAGTTTGAAGGTGCATTTCGCTTCAACGTGAGCACAGCGTTTGAGATGTCGCGCATTTGCGCGCCGCTAATGGTCGAATCCACGGGTGGCGGCGCAATCCTCAATATTTCCTCTATTGCCGGACACAAACCCACACCCTGTTTCGCCGCCTACGGCACAGCCAAGGGTGCGCTATCGCTGCTGACTCAGGAACTGGCGCAGGAATTTGCACCGAAGGTGCGGGTCAACGCAATCGCGGTCGGCTCCACTAAAACGGATGCACTGAACACCATACTCACACCCGAGATTGAACAGATGATGGTAGACCTGACTCCGATGGGCAGGTTGGGCGAGGTCGAGGACATCGCGCTTGGCGCGGTGTACCTCTGCACGCCAGCAGCCAGCTATGTCACGGGTGAGATTCTTGGCGTTAATGGCGGGCTGGAGCGGCTGAATATGCAGATGCCGCGTGCTTGGGGGGGGATGGGTTAGGTCACAAACTGATTATTGATCGGCTTGTTTTGACGCCCATATTGCCAACCTGTGCCTGATCGCTTTCTGTGAAATCTGATCGGGCTGGAGCGGCTGGATTAGCTTGTCATGCACCAGCAATCGATAGATGTATTCGAGTTTGTCCGCTGCTGAATCTGTTGCCTCAAACTCAACGACACCGCGTTGCTCCCCGTATGCAACACCGAGGGCAATAGCTTTTTTGACCAGTTCTTTTTCGTTGTCGAGTTTTTTCATCTGACTCCACGAAATGGGTTCATTAACCCTGGGAGACGAAGGCATTTTGGAGGGGCTGCGTCATGACGAAGCCGGTCTCGAAGCATAGTATGTACCATATCGCTCAGACCCTCAGTTGCCTCACTATGCCATTCAATTCATCGCCGACCCAGATGCTTAATTCGGCCCTGACCTGTTGGCGCCTAAGCGCACCGCCATCCGCGCTCGCCACTATCAGGAAAACTGGCTGATAATATCGTCCGAGTAGCGTTTAACGCTGTCTATTTTCTTATCCAGCTCGTCAGTGTCGCCGTGATAGAACGGCCAGGGCATGGTCAATATATGCGTCACACCGGCGTCTTCGAGGCGCTTGTAGCCATCGTAATTCCAGGCGTCTGAGGGCGTGGCCATAATCTCAAAGGGCAGGTGGTCTCGCCCATACTCTTTGCGCCAGTCATTAATGCGTTTCACGCAATCGATGATTTCGTCACTGGTCTGCAGGTCCGTGACCCAGCCGTCACCGAGGCGGGCAGCACGCCGCATCGCAGGCTCCGAGATACCGCCGATCCAGATGGGGATATAGGCACTGGGCGCAGGGTTCATTTCAAGCGCGTCAAACTGATAGTACTTCCCCTGATACTCCACCAACTTTCCCGTCCAGAGCAGGCGCAGAATTTCCAGCATCTCGTCGGTGCGCGCACCGCGCGTCTTGAAATCTGCATCCATCAAAGCAAACTCGTCACCCGACCAACCCACGCCAATCGCCGGAGTCACACGATTATTTGATACGACTGCCGCAGTGCTTATCGCCTTGGCGACCAGAAACGGATTACGTAGAGGCAGTACAAAAATATTATTAGTGAAACGCAGCGTTTCAGTGATCGTGGCGAGGGCACCTATCATTACCCAGGGATCGGGCCAGTCCGTGAAAGGCGGCCAGCGACGATTGCCATCCTCGGTATATGGATAGGGCGTGTGAATCGTCTCGGGGTTCGCCACATGATCTGAGAAAGACATGGAATGCCAACCGTGAGTATCGGCAACAGGCGCCAGCTTGGTGAGGTGCCCCACGCTGCTGAATGAGGTAGATAATACAAACTTCATGAAGGATTGTGCTCTCGGCAGGTCCGCCTGAAACGGGTTACTTGGAAATATTAATCAGTTCGCTGGGCTCAACGTAAAGGAGGCTGAGGCACTGGCCGTCTTCCTCATTCCATTGGTCTATTTCACCCATATTACAACGGGCTGCATCGAACACCTTTACATGTGTAATCTCATGACAGCCAATGCCCGGAAATTGCACATCGGTGAACTTATAGTTGGTCGGCTTGATGGAAGCAAAGGATATCGACTTCGTGTCGTAGATAACGCCCTCCTTATTCTGTACTGACATGCGTGGCACCAGATTGCTGATTCTATAACCGAGATTGTTTTGCAACCGAAACTGTAGCTTGCAGGCCTTCTGCATGTCCCAGATCCTGGTTACCGACAAGACCGCACTGATGGCTGGGTCACCCTGCGCGGACTCGACAAACTCCCAAGTACTATCTGGCTTTAACACTACCTGCCTGCCCTCCAGCGTAATCGCTTTAAGGTCTGTTGCAGAGGGCTCCTGTGCTTGCGCAATCAAACTTAGCAGCAACATCAATGTGCATGGTATTACTCGCTTCATGGAGTGTACTTCCCTGCGGGTGCCTGTTTTGTAAAGCAACTCTAATACCCTAGAGGGTATCGTCACTGCATAGCGCACGCAACACCTGTCTAAAGACGCTGCAACCTTTGCGTCCCAACTGAGACTCCGCTCTTACTTTAGCTCCAATCCTTGTAGGCCGCCGTGGGCACGCCACTCGTCCAAAAGGCGAAAAAACTCTATTGAGCCACCACCGTAAAAACCATTCTGTGCATTTTGTTCGGCTGACCTGCCTTCATTATTGTAATAGCCGGGCGTGCAATTCTCGAAGAAATCCCCAACATCACGCGCCTTGTCGATGCAGTGCTGCACCCAATCAGCCTCGCCTTCCTGCGTCACCTCCACACGGGAGCAGCCCTTCAGGGTTGACGCTTCTACAATATAAGCAATCTGTTTCGCTTGCTCATCCAGCAGGTGCGGATAGCTCACGGTGAAACCGGCCTGCGCATTGCTCATAATGAAGCAGTTGGGGAAACCGTGGACATGCATACCGTGCAATGTGCGCACGCCGCTCTCCCAGGCCTGCGTCAGGCTCCGACCACCTGAACCCACTAACTCGATGGCCGCGCGACGCGAATAGTCGGTGCCGACCTCAAAACCGGTGGCGAAAATCAGGCAGTCCAGTTCATACTCACGCCCTTGCACCTGAACGCCGTTTGCGGTGATGCGGTCGACACCCCGCCCGAGCGTATCGACTAATGTCACATTGTCGCGATTGAACGTCTCTAGGTATTCGTTGTGGAAACAGGGGCGCTTACAGAATTGTCGGTAGTAAGGTTTCAGCGCCTCCGCCGTCTGTTCATCCTCGACGATAGCAGCCACTCTTGCGCGAATCTCTTCCATTTTTTCGAAGTCGGCGAGTTCAACCGCGCGCATAATACCCTCTGGCGACATGTCGCCCCCGGCATTTTTCTGCAGGCCAAATAGCAGCTTGCCTATGAGATCGGTCCAGCCATCGCCGACAAGGTCCTCAGACTGAGGCACACCGGACACCAGTGCGTTGAAATTATTCATGCGGTGTTGTTGCCAGCCGGGCTTCAACTCTTTTGCCCACTGCGGGTCCGTCGGGGGGCTGTTTTTTACGTCAATAGACGATGGCGTGCGCTGAAAGACGTGAAGGTGTTTGGCTGACTCACCCAGCATCGGCACACACTGCACCGAGGTCGCTCCGGTTCCGATAATGCCAACACGCTTATCGGCCAAGCCACCAAGACCACCCGTGGCATCTCCGCCGGTATACCCGTAATCCCATCGACTAGCATGAAAAGCGTGTCCCTTGAAATCCTCGATACCAGGAATACCCGGTAACTTCGGACGGTTCAGTGGGCCTGTCGCCAAGCACAGATAGCGTGCCTTCGTGCGGTCGCCGCGATTGGTTGTCACAATCCAGCAGCATTCTTCTTCATCCCAGCGCATCGTCTGCGCCCGCGTCTGGAAACAAGCGTTGCGGTAGAGATCAAACTTTCGCGCGATAGCCTGGCTGTGTTCCATGATTTCGGTACCAAACGCATATTTCTCGCGCGGCACATAGCCCAATTCCTCCAATAGCGGCAAGTAGGTATAGGACTCGATATCACAGGCAATACCCGGATAGCGATTCCAGTACCAGGTGCCGCCAAAGTCGGCCGCGGGATCAATAATGCGCAGATTCTCGACCCCGGCTTGGCGCAGGCGAGCCCCCGCCAGCAGGCCCCCAAATCCACCGCCGACAATCAACACGTTGACCTCGTCGTTCAGTGGTTCACGTTCAAATCCGGGGTCCGAGTAAGGGTCATCGAGGAAGTGTGCGAAACGCCCACTGACTTCAACGTACTGTTCGTTACCTTCCTCACGCAGACGTTTATCGCGCTCGCGCCGGTATTTGTCGCGCAGAGCATCTGGGTCAAACACTTTTTCGGCGCTTGGCTTCACAGCATTTTCGGTTTTATTTTCGATCTCGGTTGTCACACACAAATCTCCTGAAAATTATTCTCGAGTACTCGCACCGACTTCATCGTATTGTGATTGCGCGAGTTCCATACCTTCCTTTGCGCTTTCCGTTACCACAATGGACTGGAATATCTCCTGCTCGACGCGCAAAGCCTCATCCAGCGGCGCGCAATCGTTCACCGCGAGAATACGTTTCAATGCGGCCATAGCAGCGGGCGACTTGGCAGCCAGCCTTGACGCCATCTCAAGCGCCACTTTTAATGCCTCAGCCGGTGCGACTATGCGATTGATGGCGCCGAGGTCATACAGGCGCTGAGCGCTTATGGGGTCGCCCGTGAGCACCATTTCAGCTGCGGTTGATCGGCCCGCCAGTCGCGCCAGTCTGCTGCTACCCCCGATACCCGTCGTGAGCCCCATACTGATTTCCGGCTGCGCGAAGTGTACCTGCGATTCAGCAATTCGAAGATCACAGGCCCAACCCAGCTCAGCGCCGCCACCCGATGTATCGCCCGAGATGGCCGCAATGCTAATGACATTCTCATGCGCTAACTCCTGCAGGCAGCCAAACCATCCCGCGCCATTGCCGGTTTGCGCCAAACCCTGGACACCACTGGACAGATCTCGCAGCCACGCGTGCTGCAACCAATGGCCATCAAGACCGGAAGCGAGAATCACTACTCGCGCACCGGCCTCCCGGCAGCGCCTGAGTTGCTCCGCCAAATCATCGATCGCCGCCCAGCAAATCTGGTTTACGCGCTGAATGTCCTTAAAGGTGATCACTGCCACGTTGTCGTTGTCCCAATCCACTGTCAGCGAGTAATCCATTTTACCGGAGCACCTCTACTCAGGAAACCGATCGAACTTCAGCATGTCATCAGGCAGGTAGTGAAAGGCTTGCTTCTCTCCGCAGTAAAACGCCATATCCGGAGCGCCATACTGCGCGGGGTTGTCCATAGTGCCGACTTTCAGGATGACCATGTCGGGCAAGCCGGGGGGCAGACTCGCCAGTGACGTACCGCAGTCGGGACAGAACTGTCGCTTGACTGGAGATTCCAGATCACTGCGCTCGAAGGACCTAGGCTCACCCGACGTGTAGCGAAAACCACTCATCGGCATCGCCAGCGCAACATTGGCCGCGCCACCGGAAATATACTGACACTCGCGACAGTGGCAGAGGCCCCGCATGACAGGGTCGCCTTCAGCCTCATAGCGTACTTTTTGGCAGTAACAGCCACCGGTGATAGTCATGGTTCAAATCCTTTGCTGTCCAGAATCAACCGGACATTTCATGTATTGATGGTGTCGGTCCACGTCAGTCCAGCCTGATGCCAACTGTAAAGTACTAACATGCGGCAATCAGTATGCAAGAGTTTCAGTAAAGAGCGAAACCCAAAGTGTCAGAAAGTAAGCCCCCGCACCGATAGTAAGTACTTGCGAAGTAGAGACTACATGACGATACTCAATCGCCAGCCTTGACAACCCGACCTCACACAGAGAGAGCCGTCATGCATTATCCCGGAATGTTCAGCTTGGCCCTGATAGTCAGCGTCGCAACCGCCTGCGGCAGCGGCAGCAATACCAACAATGACAGCATCACCATCGGCCCTGCGGAAACTCGAGCGCCGCTTGAACTCAGCCTGACCGAGGCGCCCATTGAACTGCCCGGCATCGCAGCCGACTATGCCGAAGACGTGCGTTACGGTGAGAGTGAACGCAATGTGTTCGACATCTACCTACCCGATTGCGACGAGCCGACCCCTTTGGTCATCTACATACATGGGGGCGGCTTTACGGGCGGGGACAAAAGTAGGGCAGGTTCCAATGGCGACCTCATCAGAGAGTTTCTGCAATCCTGTGTCGCCTACGCCGCCATCAACTACACCTTGCTGAAAGTGCCAACAGCCGCTCAGGGCACCGCCACTATCGTCGAACAGGGTGGCGTGCTCACCTCGCTTACGGATACCGCACTAGCTCTTCAATTTATGCGCTACCACTTTGCCAGCCTCAATCTGGACCCTGAAAATGTTGCTGTCTACGGCGGCTCCGCCGGCGCTGGCGCCGGACTCTGGCTGGGCACGCACGACGACATGGCTGATCCTGAGAACGAAGATCCGATATTACGTGAATCGACACGCGTAAAGGCAGTCGGCGCTCTTGCCACGCAGTCCACCTATGACCTGCTTGTTTGGGAGGACGTATTACTGCCCCTCACCTCTAGCCTTGCGGGCGTTCTGGGCGGAACGGATATACCCACGGTCGCTCAGGCGGTGGGTGCCGACAACTACCTTCTCACCTTTCTAGGGGTAGCAACTGTCGACGCAATCTACTCGGCAGAAAACGTGGCCTATCGCGCCAATGTTGACATGCTGGGCCTGATGGATTCTGGCGATGCGCCCATCTTCGTGCACAACTATACAACGGGCTTTGACGACCTGCTCAACATGTTCCTGCACCATGGCCTGCATGCACTGGCTGTCAAAAAACGCGCGGATGAAGTGGGCCTTGCGAGTGTCGCCTATGTCGATGACCCGGCATACTTACTGGTCGATCCTTCCGGCGAGGACCTGGCATCCTTCCTGCTGCGACACATACGGTGACTACGACCGATTAAGCTGGAAACAGCGCGCAGTATTTCGGTTACACTGAGGGCGATTTTTCGTCCTCAATACATTCAGGCCAGACATGCTTAACGATATCAATCCTTTCGCTACAGAAGAGATCACACCCGCGTTTAACGATGAATGGGTCGCCAAGCGGCGTGTTGCAAATGCTATCAGGCAACTCACCGAAGTACTGGTCACCAGTTCTCCCAGTACTGAAAAAATGCATGCCATCGCCGAGCAACTGGAGCTCACTGCCGAAGAATTTGGCGGCGCATCGCGTATTTACGGCCGCTTTGACTGGGCGCGAAGCGGTGAGCACGGCAACTTTGGCCAAGTCAGTCATGAACTCAATCCAATGGCCGGCTGGAGCAACCCCATCGCGCCGCCGATCAACAACTGGATCGATGGCGACATGGCGCTGGGAACCTGCCAGTGCGGCTGGGCCTATGAAGGCCCCCCGGGCAGCGTGCACGGCGGTTTTGTGGCCGCCATCTTCGACCAGTTCCTGGGCATGGCGCAAGTTCTAGGCGGGCAGCCCGGAATGACCGGCTACCTCCATATCAATTACCACCAACGAACACCACTCAATACAGAGTTGAAGCTGGAAGGAAAGCTGATCAAGGTCGAAAGGCGCAAAACCATTATGCGCGGCGAAATGTATGCGGGGGGCGTTATGACGGCCAGTGCAGAAGGCCTCTTCGTACAACCCAGGGGTGGCATGCACTCTGTGAAAACACTGACGGCGGCAACTCGCGGGCAGGACGACGCGTAATACCCGCGTCAATCAAGGGCCACGCTTGTAATGACGGCACCCGGTTCAGTCCAGCAGGCCGCCATGTTCCGGTGCCGGCCTGGCCCGCTGGTTGTACAACAATGAAATAATGTGGCTGACTTCTTTTTCTGACAACTTCGAATAATCCTGGCTTAACTCGCTCCCAACCTCCATGCCTCTTTGCAACGCAGGCCGCTCGTTCAGCTCATTCAACCAACGCCTGAGGTATTTGAACTCATTGATATCAATGCCTTGCGCCTCCCAACCGATGCTCCACGGATAACAGGCCATATCGGCAATAGTGTAGTTGTCACCCGCAAGATAACGGCGGTCATAGAGCCGATTATTCATCACCCCGCACAGCCGGTGTATTTCGTCGTCAAAACGGCGCAATGCGTAGGACTGATCGCCCTGACTGTCCTTGAGCCGCGCAAAATGGCCCCTCTCTCCTATCTTTGGGCCCTGATTGGCCATCTGCCACATCACCCATTGATAGACGTCCCACTTCTGGCGCGGGCTACTGCCGGCAAACTGCCCTGTCTTCTCGGCGATGTACATCATGCAAGCGCCAGACTCGAACACAGACAAAGGCTTGCCGCCGTCCGCCGGGGCATGATCGACAATCGCGGGCATACGGTTGTTGGGGCTGATGCGCAGGAAATCGTCTTCAAACTGCGCCCCACGGCCAATCTCACAGTAGACCACGGTGTAATCGATACCGCACTCCTCCAACTGGATCGTGAGTTTCTTGCCATTGGGCGTGGGCCAGTAATGCAGGTCTATCATAGCGAGAGCCTTAATCATTCGATGGCGATAACTTTACGCGCCGCTGGACGAACAATGCAAGCACACACGGCAGAGGGTGGTAGCGCATTGTAAATGTATCGCGTGCACAGAGCTTGAGAGGCAGAGTTCAATAGCGCCCATCGAAACCCCCAACTGAGACACTACCCGCCAGAGCAGCAGCTATGCTGTCGATCTGCGTATCCTGCCCGCTCGCTCCGTGGCATGAGCATCGACATTGTGCGCTACATAAATTATCTTGCACCCCAAGCAATAACAACAATATCAGGAGCTGTCATGAAAACGAAAACGCAAATCGAGCAGGAGGCGCAGGAGACTTACCACCGCTTTGTCGCTACCCGCGACAAAGTGGACGAGGGCGAAAGCGGATGGGAAGCCATGGCAGATTTTTTTACTGAGGATGCCGTGTATATTGATCCCGCCTGGGGACGACAGGAGGGCCGCGAAACCATCCGCCAGTTTTTCCAGGATTCCATGGCCGGATTGACCGGCCACGGCTGGTCGACACCCGAACGCTGGACCATGGTGGATGGACACCGACTGGTCAGCCACTGGGATCAGGTACTGGGAGACAAACCCGACGGTGGGCAGTGGATCGTGCCTGGGATTTCCATTCTCTATTACGCGGGCGACGGTTTATTTTGCTACAGCCACGACTACCTGAACATGACGTACATTCTGGACACCATGAAGGCGATGGACTGGCAGCCACCGCCAGGCTTCAACCTGCCGCCGCGCAAACCCGACTGGGCTACCGAGTTACCCATCGCCTGGCGCGGCCTGCCCGACGCCTTCAGTAAACAAGGGACACCATAATCATGGCATTGCGAGTAATACAGTGGGCAACCGGTGGCGTAGGCAGGGCAGCCATCGAGGGAATAGTGGCCCATCCCGAGCTGGAATTGGTCGGTTGCTGGGTACACAGCGCCGATAAGGCAGGCCGCGATGTCGGTGAGCTCTGCGGCATCGCGCCGCTGGGCGTGAAAGCGAGCAGCGATATCGATGCACTGCTTGCCATGGATGCAGACTGCGTCATGTACAGCCCCATTATGGCGGACCCGAAACTTGTCGCGCGCCTGCTGGCTTCAGGCAAAAATGTGGTGACACCGCTCAACTGGTTTTATCCCGGCAAACGCGATGTCTCGGCTTTGGAGCAAGCCTGCCAGACTGGCAACAGCACACTGCATGGCACCGGCATACATCCTGGCGGCATCACCGAGCGCTTTCCGCTGATGATCTCTGCCCTGTCTAGTGCAATAACCCATGTGCGCGCAGAAGAATTCTCCGACATTCGCACCTATGGCGCGCCCGCTGTGATCAGTGACATTATGCTATTTGGTAAAACACCCGAAGAAGCGGCAGCGAGCCCCATGGTCCACTTCCTGGGACAGGGCTTCCAGCAGTCCATGGAAATGGTAGCGGATGAAATGGGCTTTGCAGTGGATGCCGAGGTGATCAGCGGGCATGAAGTCGCCGTCGCCACCGCACCCATCGACTCACCCATCGGCATCATTAAACCGGGACTTGTGGCAGCGCAGCGCTTCAGTTGGCAGCACACTGTGCGTGGCGTTCCTGTGATCACCGTGCGCGTTAACTGGTTTATGGGCGAGGAAAACCTGAACCCGGCCTGGAACTTTGGGCCGGAGGGAGAGCGTTTTGAAGTGGCAGTGACTGGCGACCCCTCCTCCCATGTCACCTTTCACGGCTGGCACCCCGAGTCGGTCGCCGCTGGGCTGATTCGCAATCCGGGTATCGTGGCCACAGCCAATCACTGTATCAGCGCTATCCCCTATGTGTGCAGCGCGGCGTCCGGAATAAAAACCTATCTGGATCTGCCGTTGATCGCGGGTCGTGCTGCGCCTGGTCTATGCCGCTAATATGAGGATACGCTACATGAAGATCATCAAGACACTCGCTCTACTGCTCATTCTGGGACTGTCCCTGCTGATAATCGGCATGAACACTTGGGGTGCCCTGACGCTCGGCAGTATTACGCCGTCAACTGCGCCGAAGTTGGACGCAGGCGCCAATAAGGTCGTGATGATCTTTGGTGCCACCGGATCGGTTGGAGACGGCCTGCTCAAGGCAGCAGTGGAGGATGCTGAAGTCGAAAAAATCTACGTCATTACACGTCGCAGCTCCCCGCGCATTGATGCTGGTGTTGCCACTGGCAAAGTCGACATGCGATTACACGAGGATTTCACTGATTACTCGGATCTCGCGGACATTCTGGGAGAGGTCAATACCGTTATGTGGGGCCTGGGAACTACGTCGATAGGTATGGATGAAGACACCTATACGCGGATACACGTCGACTTCCCCGTTGCCTTTGTGAATGCATGGCTGGCTGCGCGCAGAGCCGGACCGATGTCATTCCATTACGTGACCGGCATGGGCACCGACGCCGAAGGCGACCAACAGTGGGCCAGAGACAAGGGCGGCGCCGAGCGCAAGGTCGCTGAGCTGGCCGCAGGTAGCGGCCTACGCACCTTTGGCTACCGCTCCGGGTTCGTGCGCCCAAGCAGCGAACAGGCCAGCACCATGCACTACTTGTTGGAGGCCCTGTCGCGGCCCGGCGGCCTTGCGATTACCGCCGATGACCTGGGAGGTTCGATGCTGGAAATCAGTGCCCGAACCACTGAGCTCGCTAATGGCACCTTGATCGATAACGCCGACAGTATCGCGTACGCGAAGGCTTACCGCGAACGCAAAGGACAGTAAGCTCCGCCACCGCGGGCAGATAGGTGCCTGCGCTGCGGCGAGGCACCTATACTTTGCTGCTACAACTTTTGACGGGTTTCGCACATACTCGGAGTGTTACTCGCAGATCATCCCATTAATCCTCATCAAGTCGTGAATACCCATGAAAATTGCTTTGAACGTGTTATTACCCGGTCTGTTGTTGCTCCCCCTGCTATTGCCGCTGACAGGCTGCGGCGGCAGCTGCGGGTTCGATTGCAACAGCAATAACAACAACCCTGCACTGCTCACGCTGGGCTTATCCGACTCACTGCCTGAGGATTTGACGCAGGTGGTGATTGAGGTCGACACGATTACCCTACGCCGCAGCGGCGTGGACCCGGTGGTGATCGATACCTTTACCATTCCACAACTCAGGCTGGTCGACGCCGCGACCTTTCAGGTGAATTTGCTGGACTATCAAGGTGTGAATCAACTGCTGGCGATTCAGGGCTTGGAACTCCCTACCGGGACTTACGATTCGGTTTCAATGACGATCCTCACGGATGATGTTAATGCATCATTTGTTCAGGAAGAGGGCAGCGACACGCGCAAAGCGATACGACTTGTATCCAGTATTTTAACGTTACCAGGCATGAGGCTTAGCTCCGGCGCCCAGCCCTTCACTGTTGAGTTCGGTCTAGCGCAGGCTTTAAGCTATCAGTCTGCGTCAGATACCTACTTGCTGAGCAACACTGGTGTACGCACGGCCAACAATCTGACATCAGCCACCTTGGCAGGCACTGTAAACACTAACCTGTTTAACAGTGTGTCGCCCTGCAGCGCGAAGACCAATCCACTAAAAGGCAACCGGGTTTATCTCTACAACGGTGGCAATCTGTTGGGAGAAAATCTGGCCGATGTATTCACCAGCGCCAGCACTGTGACCCCGCCGCAAAATGCCGTTGCGCCCTTTGCGGTAGCCTCAATGGCGAGAAACTCTCTGACAGGTTTCTGGGAGTACGCGTTTGGCTACATTCCTGCCGGCACCTACACCATCGCCTTCGCCTGTGATACCCAGACCGACAATGCCATCGAGTACAATGCATTGACTATTCCGCTCCCTGCGAGCCAGAAATACGACATCACTCTGGCTACAGGCCAGGAGGGCGTGTGCAATCTGGTAGAGGGCGGCAGGTGTTGAATCCGGTGGTCAGGGCAGCGCTAAACATAGCGCTCTCTGCTTCCTGACCGGCCAGCGCGCATGCAAGCGGTTACTGTGAATGGGCGGGCAGTCTACCCCTCGAAAATCGTATGCATAGGCCGCAACTATGCGGCGCATATCGAAGAATTGGGCAACGACATGCCCGACGATATGGTCATCTTCAACAAACCCAATTCTGCGATCACGCGCATCTTGCGCGCAAGCATTGGCGGCGAGGCACTGCACTATGAAAGTGAACTGGCGTTTGTCGTGAACGGCGGCAGGCTGAGCGCCGTTGGCTTCGGCCTGGACCTGACCAAACGTTTGCTGCAGTCGTCGCTAAAAGCAAAGGGGTTGCCGTGGGAGCGGGCCAAGGCGTTTGACGGCGCGGCACTGTTCAGTGATTTCGTCGCGCTGCCTGACGATATCGCGCTGCTGTCTCTGCGCCTGTTGATAAATACTATAGAACGACAGGTTGGGGGCGTGAATCTGATGATCCACAGCCCGCTGGACATCCTGAGGGAGCTGAGCGCATTTACCACCCTTGAAGACGGCGATATTATCATGACCGGTACCCCGGCCGGCGTTGGCCAGATCGAGCCGGGGGAACAGTTTATCGGACAGGTACTTGCGGGAGAGCAAACCCTGATATCAGTCACCTGGGATGCCTGTTAGCCTACGCAGCCGACGAAAAATTAAAATAGTCCAGCGGGTGAGTGACGCAGTTCTCCTTTCTCATTATCGGCAATCGACACACGCATGCTTACTAAATAACCTGCAACTTATCTAACAGGTCTTTGAGGTATGCAGTGCGACTGGTAAAACTCCCCGCTGGAAATCTGGAACCCGGCATGTTCATTGCCGAGCTGGATCGGCCCTGGCTGGAAACGCCTTTTGCCATTCAGGGCTTCGTGGTGCGTGATTCCGAAGAAATTCTGTATGTTTCCAATTACGTTGATCATGTTTATGTCGATGCGGAGTACAAGGGCGCCAGGCAATCGATGCAGCATGCGGCGGCGGTAATGGACTCCGCCCCCCGAGGACTGCTGGCTCTGCGGGAAGAGTTTAAACGCACCAAGGACTCTTTTGGCAGCGCCTGCGAAGCACTGAGCGATATTTTTCATGCACTGCGCCATGAAATCAAAATCGATATGCGTGACGTACAAGCAGCGATCGACCCCCTCATCGAGGGGGTCTTTCGCAATCAGGAAGCGGTAGCGGCACTATTACGCCAAAAAGAGAGCGGCGAATATCGCTACCACCATGGGGTTTCCATGGCGGTCTGGGCGGTCATTGTCGGACGCCATATAGGTCTGCGAAAGCTGGAATTGCAGACACTGGCAGTGGGCTGCGCTATGTGCGATGTCGGGATGACGCAACTGCCCTCTGAACTATTGGATCAGGCCATGAGCCTCACTGATACACAGCGCAGGATTATCAAAGCTCACCCCAAGATGGGTGCAGAACTGGTATCGAAGTTAACCCATATCAATACTGAAACGCTGGGGATCATTGAGAACCACCATGAACGTGTCGATGGCTCTGGCTATCCGTGCGGCATCAAAGGAGACAACATACCGCTGCTAGCACGCATCGCCGGGCTGGTGGACACTTACGATGCCATGATTACCGCGCGCCCCTATGCCAAGGCCCGCTCCTCACATGAAGCCACTCAGGAACTGCTGGACTGCAGCGGCCGACAGTTCGAACCTGCTCTCATCGAGCAATTCGTGAAAGCCATCGGCCTGTTTCCAACCGGCACCCTGGTTGAACTGAACAGCGGTGAAGTGGCGCTTGTCATCGCCCAGAACTCGACTCGCCGACTGAAGCCTGAACTAATGATCGTTCTCGATAAGAGCAAGGCGCGGCTGGAAACGCCACGCATTGTCGATCTTGCAAAGCAGTCGATCGCCGCAGAAGGCGAACGCTGGGTCACCCGCGAACTACCCGCCGACTCACACGGCATCCGTTGCGAAGAGTTTTTTATCTGATGAGCACTGACTTAAGCTCAAATGTGGCACTTAGGCGTCAAAGCGAGTAGAGACTGCAGGAACCGTCTGAGCGCATGGACGGTGGGGCGGCCATTCGTGGGCGGCCATCCGCGAAGCGAGCCTACAGGTAAAGCCTGCCTCGCACAGTCCCAACCCTATGCCATTCAGCTTTCAGCGCCTAAGTGCCGAGTTGGGTTTATGTCAGTGCCATTGCGGCCTGATACGATTGTAGTTGCCATCAAATTGCAGTAGTTTTAACCCAGAAATTGTGGGTGGGAGACAATGCAAACTATCCTGCGACTGGATCTGGCGGGGCAACCCCGTGGTTGGATTACGCTGCACGAGGCGGTGACGGCCTATGCCAAGGGCGATGTCGTTTACGGCATCGGGGAAACGCTGCCTCCCGTTTTTGGTGGAACGCAACGCAGCAACGGTGCGCGCTCGCGTATTGACCTGCAGCCGATTGTGGCCATTCAGGGCAGAATTGTGCAAGGCTTTAGTCCTCCGCTGTGCAATCGCACCCTATTCAAACGCGATGATCACTGCTGCCAGTACTGCGGCCAGCAGTTCACGCGCGCTGACCTGACCAGGGATCATGTCCTTCCCACCTCGCGAGGCGGCACCGATCGCTGGGAAAATGTGGTTGCAGCGTGTAAACGGTGCAACTGGCAGAAAGACAACCGCACCCCCGAGGAGGCGCGTATGCCTCTGATGGCTGTTCCTTTCTGTCCCAATGCCTGGGAATGGCACTTTCTAGCCAAGGATCGCATTCTGATCGATCAGATGGATTACCTGTCACAGCGGTTTCGAGCGCAACGCGCATGGGCGGCCTAAAAACTCTCCGCTGATCCCGCTATACTCATTCTTTTATCAAATGCCGGGCGTCTTGCCACACACGTCTAATCAGGAGCGTAACCGTGCCCAGTGAACATCTCGACGCCGTCCATTCCATGATGCAACAGATGGCGCAAGCGGTCATCGGACAGGACGAGGTCGTGCGCACACTCACTCTGGCCCTGCTGTGCAATGGCAATGTGCTGCTGGAGGGGTTGCCAGGTACCGCCAAAACGCGGTCCATCAAAACGCTGGCTAAGGTGCTGCAGGCGGGGCTCGGGCGCATACAGTTCACGCCTGACCTGCTGCCCTCGGACGTCACCGGCAACGAAATCTATCAGGACAATCAAGGCAAGTCCGAACTGCAGTTTCAACCTGGGCCAATATTCAACGAGTTGGTGCTCGCCGATGAGATCAATCGCGCCCCCGCCAAAGTCCAGTCTGCCCTGCTGGAAGCCATGGAGGAACGCCAGATAACAGTGGCGGGCAAGACCTATGCTCTGCCACCGCTGTTCATGGTATTGGCGACTCAGAACCCGATCGAGCAAGAGGGCACATATCCGCTACCAGAAGCGCAGATGGACCGCTTCCTGATGAAAATATCGGTGGACTATCCGCAGGCGGAGGCGGAGCTCGCCATCATTCGCATGTTGCAGGCGGAGGAGGCACAACAGAGTGCGCCACTGCAGATGATCCCGCAATCGCATATTTTCGCAGGAAGGGAAATGATTCAGAAAATGCCGGTGTCTGCAGCGGTGGAGCAGTACATCGTTGATCTGGTCGTCGCCACTCGCCAGCCCGAAAAATTTGGCCCAAAATTAGTGCAATGGATCGACACCGGCTCCAGTCCCCGCGCCAGTATAGCCCTACACCGGGCCAGTCGCGCTGCGGCCTGGTTGGACGACCGCGACTACGTCGACCCCGACGATGTGCGCTCGGTGTTGCATCCTATACTGCGCCATCGCCTGATAATGACCTACGATGCCCTCGCTGATCAGGTCACACCGGATGACATCGTCGACGAGATTGTGCGACAGGTTGCGGTAGGTTAGTCGTGCACGAGCCGGACGGCGAAGACGTCTACACCAACCTGCACGCGCTGGTGCGCCTGCGCTTCGCAGCACACGGCTTTAGTTACCTCCCAAAACAACCGGTGCGCTCCCTTCTGAGTGGCCGCAAGCGTTCGCGTCTGCGCGGGCGCGGCCTGGATTTCGACGAACTGCGACACTATCGGCCGGGCGACGACATCCGCAATATGGACTGGCGGGTGACCAACCGCACCGGTAAACCGCATGTTCGCGTCTATACGGAGGAACGTGACAGGCCTGTAATGGTGGTGGTCGATCAACGGCTGCCGATGTTTTTTGGTAGCCAACAAAAAATGAAATCGGTGGTCGCGGCTGAAGTTGCTGCCATCACCGCCTGGCGTGTGCTGTCGGTAGGGGATCGCATCGGGTCAATCCTGTTCAATGACAGCCGCACGGTGGAGACCAGACCAACGCGCAATGAGCGCCGCTTAACAAGCTGGCTGAGCGATCTCACAACCATGAACAATGAGTTATCGGTGCTCGCGCCACAGGGCAGTAATCCGAAGGCTCTGTCACAGGCTCTTTTGATGCTGGAGAGAAACGTCGGCCACGACTACCTCGTGATCCTGATATCGGATTTTTACGGCTGGAACGATGCCACATTGGGCAGCATACGCCGCATCAGTCGGCACAACGACGTTATCTGCACGCTGATCTATGACCCACTGGAACGCGATATATCCATGGCTGACAAACTGGTAGTAAGCGACGGCACGTTCCAACTTGAGGTAGATCCGGAGCGCCAGGGGCTAGGAAAAAAATTTGAGGCCAGCTTCGAAAGCGCTGTCGCACACGTTCAGGGTGAATTGCAGCGTCACGATATTCTGGTAATACCCATCGACACCGTCAGTCCGGTGACAGACCAATTGCGCGAGAAACTCGGCGGACAGAGGGTGCCGGTATGAGCGCACCACCGCTGCCCGATATATTCGGCAACTATGTGTTGGGCGATTTTGTCGAGATCGTCTCACCAGATGCAATCAGCTGGTGGCCGCAAACTGCTGGGTGGCTCTGGCTCGGGGCCGCGCTTCTGATACTCCTGCTCCGCTATGGCTGGCGGCGACTGCAGCACTGGTATCGCAACCGCTACCGCAGGGAGGCAGCTGCGCGCCTCAGGCAACTGGCGCAGGCCAGTCCAACCGAGGGCCTGCTGATCGAACTGAACAAACTGCTTAAACTCACTGCGCTGGCTGGCTTTTCGCGGGAAAACGTTGCGCGCCTGTCGGGGACCGCATGGGTCGATTTCCTCAACAGACATTGCGCGTCGCAGCCATTTTCGGCTGATCTGGGTAAGCTCTTGGCCAGAGGCGTCTATCAGACCGCAGTCCCATCCGATGCAACACGACAGGCCTTATTGGCGGCCTGCCTGGAGTGGGTAAACCAGCACGAGAGTCCCGCACATGTATGAGCTGGTGCACCCTTGGGCATTGGTGCTGCTGCCACTGCCGCTGCTCATGTGGTTGCTGCCGGCCTACCGCGAGAGTCGCGATTCCGTGAGGGTTCCGTTTTTCGATAAGCTGGTGGAACTCAGCGAACAGCGCCCGGGCAGCGGAGCGACAATTTTACGGCGCAACCGTGTCCAACGTTTTTTAGTGGGCTTTATGTGGCTGTGCCTGGTGCTGGCGGCCGCCAAGCCCGAGTGGATGGGCGCACCCATCGAACAGCAAAAGTCAGGGCGGGACCTGATGATCGCAGTGGATTTGTCCGGCTCCATGGAAACACGCGATTTTGTCCTGCCCGATGGCACCACCGCAGACAGGCTGGAGGCCGTGAAACAGCTGCTGGCGGAACTGGCAGCCCAGCGCACCTCTGACCGCCTCGGCCTTATCGTTTTCGGCACTGCTGCGTATCTGCAGACTCCGTTCACGGACGACCATACCGTCTGGACGCAACTGCTAACTGAAACGAAAATTGGGATGGCGGGGCAGAGCACGGTATTCGGCGATGCCATTGGACTGGCGATAAAACTGTTCAAGGAGAGTGACTCAGACAACCGCGTCCTGATCATATTGACTGACGGCAACGACACCGGGAGTACCGTGCCGCCTATTGATGCTGCCAAGGTCGCCGCAAGTTATGGGATTCGTATCTATACCATTGCCATCGGCGATCCCGGCTCTGTCGGCGAAGAGGCACTGGATATGGAGACCCTCGAACGGGTTTCAACGGTGACGGATGGGCAGGCATTCCAGGCACTTGACCAGGCCGAACTGCGTAATGCCTACAAAATCATTGGGGAGCTGGAACCGCAGCTGTACGAGACGATCAGCTTCCAACCAAGGCAGAGTCTACATTGGTTGCCTGTCTGCGCGGCGCTGCTGCTATACACGCTCTATCATGGCATCGGGACATGGCGCACATGGCGTTCACTGGGCAACTCGGGCTCTCGACATGTCGCCTGAACTCTACGCCCTGCAACACTTCCATTTTCTGCGCCCGGAATGGGCACTGCTACTGATTCCGTGGCTGGCAATGGTGTGGGTTCACAACCGGCAACGTGAGAGCAGGGACAGGTTCGGCGGCATCATAGCGCCGCATTTGCTGCAGCACTTGCGCTTGCAGCGATTTGACAAGCGCTGGCTCAATCCACGGAATTTCTCGCTGGTGTTCATGCTGCTGGCCCTGCTGGTGCTAATCGGGCCCAGTTGGCGTCAGCAACCCACGCCACTGAGCCAGGACGAGGCCGCCCTGATTATACTGCTGGACGCATCCAGTTCCATGCAGCAAAGCGATGTGCAACCCAGCCGCCTAGAGCGCGCGCAGCAAAAAATCACCGACCTGCTGACCCTCCGGCCTGACAAAAAGGCCGCTCTCGTCGTCTATGCCGGCACGGCCCATACCGCACTATCGCTAACCGCTGATCAGGACATTCTCAATCAATACCTCGCAGCGATAAAGCCCGACATCATGCCGCGCACCGGTAAATTTCCTGAATATGGGCTGCCGTTAGTTGATGAAATTCTGCATGAGACCGATGCTCCCGCCACAATAGTGTTGTTCACCGATGGTTTGGGCGCAGACAGTGAACAGGCCTTTGCAAGTTACTTTGAATCGCGCCCTCATCAACTGTTGGTCGTAGGTGTTGGCACCGATGCGGCAGAGCCCGGCAGCATTCCGCTGGAGCGACAATCACTGCAGGCGCTGGCTACTGCCGCACGGGGTGACTATGTGGCGCTTACTGTGGATGGCGCCGATATGCAAAAACTCAATCGCCGCATAAACAGCCACTACGTTGTGGTGGAGGACAGCGCGCTGCCGTGGCTCGATAGCGGCTATCCGCTGGTGTTCCCAGCCATGATCCTGTTCCTGATGTGGTTCCGTAAAGGCTGGACCCTGACGTGGGCGGTTCTGGTACTACCGATTATTTTGAGTACTGCACTGGCACCCGCCTTGGCACAGGCGCAGGACGTGCCGGGTGCCGGGGAGGCCAGTGTCGGCCGCTGGGACGCCAGCCGCTGGGACGCCAGCCGCTGGGACGCCAGCCGCTGG
>JBDNIE010000336.1:0-3980 GCA_041688425.1 Halioglobus sp.
CTCGATGTAGTACTGCATTTGAGCCTTTAATGGAGAGTTGGGATAGGTCGCCAGCCACTGCGCCCCCAGCGAGTTCTGGACCATGTACTTCACGATCCAGTTGGGCGTGAACAGCTGGGTCGCCGCCGGAATGTCTTCCGACTTCACGACCTTGCCGATGACCTCGTCCTTCTTCTCCGAGATGTAGAACTGGTAGAGCCAGCCGATGATCTCGATGTTGGCCCAGTCTTCTTCGGGGATAGCGACGACCAACTCTTTGATCAGGGAATCGGTTTTAGTGAGGTTCTCAGGCAACAGCAGCTCTGTGGCGTCGTCTAATGGCTCGAACAGGAAGGGCATGGCTTCGTGGAGAGCGTGGCATTGGCCCAGCAGTAGCTCGCGATACAGTTCCTCATCCTTGGTGCCATCCAGCTTGAGTTCCCGTATGCGGTCCATATCAAGCCCGGGCAAATCGATGTCCAGGCAGTCTTCCAGGATCTGGTAGCCATTGTCTTGCTCGGGATGGCTAAGCACCCTCCTCCCATGACCCAAGTAATCAGATAGCTCCATATAGCGTATCGCGCACAAGCGGTTGAACCAGCTGTAGGCGGCCTGTTCCATAGCCTGGTGGAAACCTATCAGCTCTACCCTCTGCACCAACGCATCACGAGATTTAACGATGGAGGCCGGAAAGGGCCGATCACCGATGAGGGCCACGTCGCCCCTGATCTTTACCGGAAGGATTTCCTTGTCAGATATGCCGTATTTCCCTGCCTGCTTTGTAACGGCGGCAATGAAGTCGGTGCGGGCTTGCGGTGCATAGCTTTTTATTTTCTCAGTCTTCATAAATTCCTAAAAAGGGATCTCATCATCAAAACTAGTCGGAGCCTCTGGTGAACTACTAACAGCATCAGCAGGTACAGAAGGATTGGACAACTTTAACTCTTTATAGGCGATACGTTCCAGAAACTCAGACTCCCGCTCTACTTCAGTGACGATGAATAGAGCCTGTTTAGCGCGGGTTATCGCGACGTAGAAGAGACGCTCCTCCTCCGCATAGACTTTGTCTACCGAAACACCCAATAAACGATATAGTTCGTTATCAGAATGGATAATCGGAAATCTTCTATCTAGCGCATTGAGTATGATAACAATATCGGCCTCCTCTCCTTTTGAGCTGTGAGCGGTTAGGCAATCTACCTGCGCATCAAAACTCCTGAAACTCTGCTGCTCATTACGGCTGAAGCAAGACTTCAGCTTGGTTTTGAACTTGGGCATGGTTTCATAACTAAAACCCAAATAGTTATTTCTATTTAGAATCATAAACTTGGTGGATTCGAGAGGGTACTTCGACATTATTGAATAACACGTCTTGAACAAGCGTGCCGTCTTGCCGTTTATGTCGATATTTTTAAGCTCGCCGCGTGACATCTGTTGGGTCATGAATATTTTGTCAGGGTTGTCCTCTAACAGCACGTTGGGCCGCTGCTCTATAAACACGGTATTCGTATAGACTAATCGAATCGGCTCGCTGGGTAGCGACGCCATTGGAATCGATGGCGCTCCGTTTGTTTTGACCATAAACGCATTGCCTTGCGCAACAATATTGGGCTGACTACGATAATTATTCTGGAGATCTAGCAATGTAGCATCGGTAAAATGATGGCCAAAATCGTTAAAGTAAGTGAGGTCTGAGCCCGCGAACCCATTGATGGCCTGCCAATCATCGCCGACGCAAAACAGCCTCAACGATGGATTGTGCGAACGCAATGCCTTGACGAGATTAAAGAATAGCGGTGAAAAATCCTGAAACTCATCGACCATGAGCCATTTCAGTGTGTTCAAGTTCAGGGCTGAATCTAAAGTCGGGTCTATTACTACATTGCCGCGTTCTCTCTTAATTCGATCGACCGCCAAAGCCATCAAATCATCGAAATCGATAAGGTTCGATTCCTCTAACTCGTTGGCATAGCGATGATATATTCGATTGGCAATTAGGCAAAATACCTTCTCCTTTTCACAGCTAAAGTTGAAGTGAGTTATTTCTTTATCTAGGTCTTCGGGAGTGAGACATTGTTTTTTGGCGCGCTGTATAAATTGCAAACACATGCGCGAAAAGCGCGCGATGTACTTACGGATGACCTTTTCGATTAACACTTCCTCGGGAATTTTGGTGCAAATCACACCAATATTGCTAAGCAGCTGCTTGAGATGCTTTTCAAACGCTTCGCGGCCATCTTGCGTATCGCAAATAGATGTTTCGAGAAAGGTTACCGAACGATTAGGGTCTTTCTGATTATGGTTTCGCCAGTACTCACGCTTCAAATCCATCTCGTCGCGGTACTCACTCCAGGTCTTGTTCCAATGTTCGGGCACTGACTGACTTAAATCGGTCTCATCTATACCCCAGTGTTCAATAACTACATCCGGTATCTTACTATTTACCGCCAAGCTAAAGTCGGGATGGTAATTGCCCTGCTCGCCTGTCTTATCCCGGTACCAGGCACGTTCGTACATGTATCGAATATCATGTTCGAAGAGAAAATCCGCTATCCACTTCTCTCCTATAGACTTTACGGGGTCACCCCCCAGAGTATCCTGAGCTGCATTACGTCTAAAAGTATAGTAGTCCTCTTTTGTTAGAAAACTGCCTATATTCGCCATCTGCTTAAGCTCTGCCCTAAAGAACTGATACAGGTCTTTGCGGAATCTCGGATTACTCTCCTTCTCAAGAAGACTTTCGACAAACTGCGATTGCTTCGCGTTTGAACCCGAATCGATGTCAAAAAGAAGATCTTGAGTTGGTTGAACGATTCGGTAGGCAAGGCTATGAAAGGTGCGGGCATTACTGAACGTTAGATGATTGAAATCTGTTTGAAGGTCTCGCTTGACCTGATCAGCTGCAATTTTGTTGAATGCCAAAACCATTATCTGAGAAGGTTCGAATCCCAAATGCCTGATCTTGAAGTCGACTTTATGCTTGATAACGGTGGTCTTACCCGAACCAGCCCTGGCCCTTAAAAGAACAGCGTTATCACAGTTGCCTATCGCCAGTAGCTGTTCATCACTCACCTGAGAATCGCCCTTGCTGTCGAAATACTGTCGCAGCCAGGAAAGTACAATTTCATCGCGATCACATAGAGCTTCGGAATCTAGTACGTCAAGATTACTCAACGTCTCCATATACAACGTATTTAGACCCCGCCAAATTGACTTCTTTATCGGAGCTCGGCGCTTTTCGAGTTCTTCCAATTGCTTTCTTTCTTCTTCTAGCTTGACTAATCGCTGGCGCTCACGCTCTTCTCTCTTTTTCTCCTCGGCTATTCGTTCTTGCTCTTCCTCCTTCCTAATTTGAGCAATCGTGGCAGCACGCCCTGCTTCTTGCCTTTTGCGTTCTTCTCTAGCCTCATGCTCTTTTTCTTGTTTTAGCTTTTCTCGATGTGCTGTGGCTTCTGCGATCTTTCTACGAACACTGAAGAATTTTGCGGAAAATTCTTCAACATTAAGGCTTTTGTATGACTCGGAAAGGAAATCTGCATCAAAATCGTCTTTAAGCATGCCACTAACTAGCTGCGCTTCCGCTGACCCCTTCCGGAATTTCATTTGGAAAACAGTAAGGAGGTACTGTGTTTGAAACAATTCCGAGTCGCAATCGGCTATTGCTTCCAGACGACGTATTTTCGCTGCGAAAGCCTTCTTTGAACTCATGCTTTCCCTCTACCGAAGAATGTCAGCGAAAGTTTATTCATAAACCCTTCGTAGCTGGAGTCTTACCTGTTATCGCCTTCACATCGGCCAGCAGATCACCAAACTTACCGTAGTTCACCTTCACACCGTCATCCAAATCCAGACTGATGCGGTGGTCGGCATAGTGGCGTAGTTTTTCATCAAAACTGCTCAGTTCTGCCTGCTGTTTGTGTAGGGTATCGATTTGCTTCTGGAGCCTCTTGATTTCGGCTGTAGCGCCACTGGCATCCTTGTCTTGCTCCAGCTTGTCGACA
>JBDNIE010000337.1:0-12464 GCA_041688425.1 Halioglobus sp.
GAGGTGAAGCGGGCACTGAGGCGGCTTAACTCTCGACCAAGAAAAGACCTGGACTTTAAAACTCCAGCCCAGATAATGAACGATCATAGGGCTGCGTTAGCAGCCTAACCTGTGATGCACTTGGAATTTGAATCCGCGATAGGTAATAACAATGCAAAACAATTTTATTGCTCCACAAAAACAAATGACTGGAATGTTTGGTCATCCAGTTGCTGAAAATCCCATAGACCGAATGTTTGATGACGTTTATAAACACTATGGGCTTAATTGGCAATTCTGGAAAATGAATATAAATTCCGCTCTCGAAATTCCTGCAGCAATAGCCGGCGCCAAAGCGATGGGGTTTGCTGGTTTTTGTATTACTGTTCCCTATAAAATAGAGGTTATACCCACTCTTGACGGTTTTGATGATGACGTGGGTGTAATTGGGGCGGCTAATTATGTTACCTTTGAAGATGGGCGTATGATTGGTCATAATAATGATGGGAAAGGTGTAGTCAAAGCCATTGAGAAAGTAACTTCTATTTCTGGGAAGCGTGCTGTTATGCTGGGCGCAGGTGGTGCAGGGCGCGCTATGGCAGTTGAGATTGCGCGTGCAGGAGTTTCACATTTAACTATAATTACCCGTCGAGAATCTCAAGGAGTTGAAGTTGCTGATATGGTGCAACGTGCGACTGGAGTTCCTACCGAATGGGTTGCTTGGACAAGCAATATAGCGCTCCCTGAAGGAGTACAAATTGTACTTAACGCGACTCATCTCGGTGCTTTTCCAGAATGCGAATCCATCCCAATTGATTGGAGTACATTGTCAGCAGACGCAACTGCGGTCGATGTCATTACCAACCCTAGAATTACCGCATTTTTGGCCACAGCTCTTGAGAACGGCTGTTCTGTAGTCGATGGCGTGGATATGTTGGTGCAATTGGCAATGCAAATTTTTGAAGCTTGGACAGGTATTAGTCCCGATGAAATGGTCTTTCAGCGAGCGGTAGAGCGAGCGTTAGGTGAATGACATCAGGTCTAACTTAGTGGATAAATTTATTGAGCTTGCTATTCTTAGTCAAGGATAAAAAATTTTATTTGACCAAGGATTGATCCGGATTCGTTGTGCGCTTCTCACCTTGGAAATCAGAACACGGAGCGATAGCGAAGTGACGATATCTAATCTACATTAGGTGAAAGGATAATCGCCAAGCCGAAGTGAGCGGATATATCAATGGGCTGGCCACGTCCGAGAGGTAATTGGGGTCAGAGTAAAAACTCCAGGAAATTTGGGGTCAGTGTACAAACTCTATCCTCAAATTCCGATAGCTGCTGAGAGTTTCTGCTCTGACCCCAAATACCCCGTCAGCTGGGACGCATATTCGTGTCCTCGACACATCTGCTTATATCTCCTATACTTGGACAATTAAAATAGCATTGAACGCATGAAATATATTTGTTTTCTTAGCCTGTTCCTGATGCTCTCTACGCAAGTCGCTTGCTCCAGCAGCAGCGACAGCGGTTCTCAACCAGTCCTCAAGCAGAAACCCAATATCATCTTTATCATCCTCGATGATTGGGGAGTCGATCAGTCGGTCCACTTCGGCTACGGCGGCGTCACCCCCCCGCAAGTACCGAACCTGAATGCCCTCGCAGCGAGTGGCGTAAGCTTCCGCAATGCGTGGGCGACGCCGGAGTGTTCATCCAGTCGCGTGTCTATGTTCACAGGGCGCTACCCTCTGCGAACCGGTGTCTATGCGGCGATCCTCGACGAGGATCTGGCCAATAGCCAGTTGTCGTCCTTTGAAACGACTACGCCGATGGTGATGCGCGAGGCGGGGTACACGAGTGGCCTGTTCGGCAAGTATCACCTTGGCGGCCCCAGCAACAATCCGTTCGGAGATCTGGCCCCCGGGTTCGCCGGCTGGGATTACTACGATGGGAACTTGTTTGCATCCCCACCTTCCATCGATGTAACGGCAGGCGGCGCGACGACTGAAGACGCACCCTTCTCCTGCGGGTTCGATCCTGCGGAAATCACGGGAGCCTGCTACGTCATGGACGCTGCACAATCCGGGGGGTTCAGTTGCTCGGAACTGGTGCCGGGTCTCGAGCACCCGGCGCCCGGCAGGACGTGCATGGAGGATGGAGGCCTGTTTCTGCGCGGTGAATCCTGCCAGGCTGAGTTGCCGCCTCAGCTCGATTTTGAAAGCACCAACGGCTACTACGTCTGGCCGCATACCGTCATCGACAGCAGCGAGTACCACGCGGGGGCTACATCCGCTCCAACACTGGTCACCTCGGACATCAAAAGGGAGTACGCCACCAGTCAAACGACTGACGCCGCTATCGGCTGGATCAAGGAGCAACAGAAGGGGACAAAACCCTGGATGGCGACGCTGAGCTATAACGCAATTCATACGCCGTATCAGCAGGCACCGGACGCGCTGCTGCCTGAGCCGGACCCTCTGTTGAATAGCAAGCTGGGCTGCGCCTCTGCCGACCTGGCCGGTCAACGCATTCTCGGGAATGATATGGCTGAGGCAATGGACAAGGAAATCGGGCGCCTGTTGGTGGAAACCGGCATCGCCAACCGCGACGCCGACGGCAATCTGGATTACGACCCCGGCAGCTCCGATACGATGATCGTCTGGGTCGGTGACAACGGCACGTTCTTTACCAGCGTGAAGTTGCCGTTCGATCCGACCCATTCGAAGGGCACCCCCTACCAGACGGGAGTCTGGGTTGGAATGGCGGCAACCGGGCCCCTCGTCCACAGCGATAACAGGGGAACCATGGACGACCACATGATCAACGTGGTCGACCTCTTCGAGCTCTGGGGCGAGATCGGAGGCGTCGATGTGCACAGCATCGTGCCGGACACACATATCCTCGATGCTCAATCCATGCTGCCCTATTTGACCGAACCCTCACCCCCGGAGATCCGGACATCGAATTTTAGTGAGATAGGGATCTCGCTGAAGGCGCCGGGTGTGGAACTATCACCCTGTGTCCTTGATCTCGGGTCGGAATTTGCCTGCACCGACATTCTCTTCACCAGCGAGGAGATCTGCGAACTGGAGAGTGGGGTGTGGTATGGGCCGGGAAGTACTGTCGATGGCGTGCCGCCAGAGGGCTTCGCCAGTTGCTGTGAAGTTCAGGAGAATGCGTCGCCGGCCACGCCGGATAAAGCCATGGTGATCGTGGCTCGCGCCGGCTGGTCGACGCGCAATGACAACTACAAGCTGAATCGCTTACTCGTCGAGAACTGCACTGGCGGGGATGGGCCAACAGAAGAAGTCGTCAGCTGGGAGTTCTACCAGGTCAATCAGAATCCAACGCTGCCCCGCATTGATCGCCCCTCGGGCCAGAATGAGAACGACCTGCTGGCGGGCACACTGAGTCAGGCGGAGCAGCAGAACTGCGCTGCGCTCTTCAATGAAATGGAGACCGTTCTCAACTCCGTGATTGGCGACAATACGGCAGCCAATGGCCAGGTCTACTGTCTGGGTGATGGCACGCTCGATGCGATCGTGAACGATGAGGATCGGGCGTGCGTCGAGAAGTTCGCCACCGAAGCTACCGGCGGAAGTGAGCCCGGGCAGTCAAGCTGGTGTGACATGGACTTCGACGGCAAGACGGATGACAACGACCTGTCGATCGTAGACGAGAACTTTGGCAAGGATTGTCGCGACGTCCAAAGAACGGTCATCGCCGATCAGTCGCCCTGTCGCTAGGAATTTTGAATCTAAATGAAACGGTGGAACATCATGTATAAAGCATCTCTTCAAACAGCGTTATGTGTTGTCATTGTTCTTGAGCTGGCCGGCTGCAGCGGCGGAAACGGAAATGGAACAGACACTGGTACAACGCCAGCGACCGCTGTGAATGGCGCGACACAAACGGTGTTTACCCCATCATTCACCAATGACGGGGGCGGTGCTTGCGGCCAAGGGTCACCGCAGATTAGCGGCAATTCCGTGACCTTATCCACGGTATTGTCTGGTTCTGATGCCGGAAGAGTTGTGTCGAATGAAGGCTATAAGAATATCAGTCAGATTTCGGCCACTGTTGATCTCTCGCAAATGACGCAAAATTATGTCAACGCAACGTTTTACATGGTGTCCAACCCGGAGAACCCGTCCCTTCAGCCAAAGGGTGACAACTACTGTGATGCTGGCGGGAATAATGCTGCATGGAACTGTCGCGAGATTGACTTCCTGGAAACAAACGGCAACAAGATAACACAAGCGACCTTGCATTTAGGTGGCGGCACCAATACCAATCAACGCTTTGAATACGCCTTTGCTGAAACCGCCAATACCGCGGGCTTCAACTATTCAGCCATGCCCGCTTCGGTGAGTAACGCTGATTACGGCACCCCGTTTGGAACACTCCCCAATGGGCTGCACAGCCTGGTCGACGTAATTGACATGAGTAAACCCTTTGATGTGGTGGCCACATTTACTTATGGCAGTGTCCCTGCAATGGTAGTGACCTATTCTCAGGATAGCGGGAGTGTCGAGGTGTATAACAGCGCCTCTGGTGGTGGCGCTCTGGGCTCTACCGAGAGCATGCCAATAAGCGATTTGGCGACTAGCATGGCTAATGGATATTGGATAAATGTCTCACTGTGGCAAGGTTACAGTCCTACTGTGGATTTTGTGCCATGGTGGAATAATGCCGTATCCTGGGGTGGCTTATGTGGTGTCACGAACACCTACAAGATCTCAAACATTCAAGTGACCGCCGAGAGTCAGCTGTAAAGAGACATGCCTTGAAAAGGTAATTGGGGTCAGAGCACAAACTCCAATAGCTGTTGAGAGTTTTTACTCTGACCCTAAAGGATGTTTGGGGTCAGAGTAAAGACTCCGAGAGCGCAGCGAAGGTCTAGAGAACGACGAAAAACGCGTGGTTTTTACGCTGACCCCATATATCCCATATATCTGACCCCAAATATCTTCTTGATGCGGTTGGTTCTTAAGTCTTTAAGTCACGCGCAATTTATAGGCTAGAATTCCGCCGATTAACATGGGTATCGCAAACACCAAGAAGTTTGCAGTGATGGAAACACCCATCGCAATCATGTAGCCCGCAATGCCTGGCCCAAGTACGGCGCCAAAACGTCCAAGGCCAATTGCCCAGCCGACACCTGTGCTTCTGATCTCCGCAGGATAGAGTTTGGCAGCCACGGCATACAAGCCGGTGAACCCGCCTTGTAAACTGATGCCAATAACAAAAATGAGCGCCATAAGGATTGTTTTACCCGCGTCAAACGATGCCGCTGCAGCAAAGAACCACATGAATATCGCAGCGCTAATCGCAAAGATACTAATCAGGGTAGAGAGTGACCACTTGGTTGCTAGCCAACCGAGCGTGTATATCCCAAGAACTCCACCGAAATTGAATAATGTAAATGCGAGGTTGCCAGCGGCTGCGTCGTAACCAAGGTTAATAATGAGTTTAGGTGTCCAGCTCATCAGAAAGTAAAGTGTGCTAATACAGAGGAAAAATGTTCCCCAGAGCATCAGCGTAGAACGTCTTAATTCGGGCGTTAGCAGTGACATGACTTTTTGCAGGCTACTTGCGTGATCAGCTTCAGTTTTTTCTTTGTCTAACCCTATTGTTGGTAGCTGGGACAAAGGCTGAATCGCAAACATTGCAATGATTTTGTTTACCTTTTGTAATGCGCCCTGTGGTTGTTTATTACAGAGAAAATGTAGTGACTCTGGAATGAGAACAAAGGCAATGATGGCCATGACTACTGTTATCGAGCCGCCTGCGATGAACATGCCGCGCCAGCCAAACTCAGGTATGACGCTGGACGCAACAAGCCCCGTCATCATGGCTCCCAAGGGATAACCTGAAGTGACCGCTGTCACCGAAAGTGCGCGATAGCGCTCCGGGCTGTATTCGGCGGCGAGTGTTGCGACAGTGGCCAACATCGCGCCGGCACCAAGTCCACTGATGAACCTGAGCACGATGAGCATGGGTAAGGAGTTGACCGTCGCCGTCAGTAGTACCGTCGAGCCGACGAGTAATAGGGTGATGATGATCATCGTTCGCCGACCGATGATGTCGGAAAATGTTGCTAGAAACATTGCCCCCAGCATCATGCCAGCAAGTGAGAAACTGAACACAAGTCCAAGTTTGTCTGCGCTCAATTCCATTTCCTCACCGATTTGGTGAGCTGTCACCGCCATTGCGGTAATGTCGAAACCATCAACCATATTGAAGATAAGACACAGACCTACAATCATTATCTGTCGAGCAGAAAAATTACCGTGATCAACTAGGTCGCTGACGTTCATAGATTGAGTAGTGATGAGTTTACCCTGCCCTGAATATTTATTTTCATTTGTTTGATCTATCCCATTCTACGTAGAGTTCTGATGGTCCTCGAAATGTAATATTCGGCACAAATGACAATTTCTGGTTTTCTACCAAGCGAAGGTTGGGCAGTCGCTTAGTGAGCGTTTCAATTGCTATTTGAGCTTCAAGACGAGCAAGACGAGCGCCCAGACAGAAATGAATTCCGTGGCCAAAAGAGATATGTTTGTTCGCATTATTCCGGTCTGGTTTGTATTCCGATGGCTCGGAAAATAGCGCCGGATCATGATTGGCGGCGCCCAGGCTGATGAATATTCTGGTGCCTTTGGGAATGTCGACGCCATCTAAGTGCGTATCTTGAGTGGCGACGCGTCGCCAACTGGTTTGCGGTGAATCAACACGGAGCATCTCTTCCAGCGCATTAGGTATAAGTGACGGGTCGTTGACCAACGCCTCCCAATGTGTTCGTTTGGGAAGAATGTTCATGAGCGTTAGTGATATAAAGTTGCTGACGATCTCATGCCCAGCGAAGGACAGGCCGTAAATGATCGATTCTACCTCGCGATAAGCAAGACCTCCGGGGTTAGCTTTGTGAGCTGTCAGTAATTCAGACGTAAGATCATCTGCGGGCGCTTCGTTTCTTAGGGCAACAAATGCGCGACAATACCGCCAATACTTCAGCATGTTTTCTGCAATTTGAGTCTGGGCTTCATGGGTGGGTTTGCCCCAGGTGAATATCAGACGGTTCGAAGTCCAGTAAATTAGCTGCTCATCGTCAATTTCTGGAAATCCAATGAGTCTGAATATCACGCGGCCCGGCAGTGCATGCGATAGCGAAGAAACCACTTCCGACTGGTTGCCACCTTGTATCATTTGAGAGACCAAATTGTCGGTAGTCTCACGTATATAGGGTTCAAGTAGCTTCATCCGCCGCGCGTTAAAACCATCACGGGTATACTTGCGTATTCGAGTGTGGTCTGGTTGCTGGCAATTCGACATCACTGCTTTGGGGTTGTAGTCGGCGGCAGACATCACTGCTGCAGCTTTTTCACAAACTGGGAAAATGGGGTCTTGAACATTCTCTGATGAGTAGACGTCGTGGTTCTTTAAAACAGTCGTGACGTTCTCCATGCCAGTGACAACCAAATAGCCAAGTTCTTCAGCGTAGAAAATGGGTTTGTTCGACATCAGCGATTCAAGTTGGGGGTATGGATTGGCAAGGTAGTCCTCGTTAAAAGGCGTGAACGAAGCATCAAGAGGGCATCCAGTTGGTTGGGTCGCAGGCGGAACACTGATCTTGTGATAGGCGTCGTCTTTATCTTTGCTCATGTTTCTGTCCACATCAATTTTGGTTAGTCTTTCTCATCAATCTTTTCAATCAACTCGTCCAACAATTCGTAAGGTAGCTCAACTTTGCCGTAGCCAAAATGTTTCAGTAATCAAATCATATCGTTCAACTGATTTTGGTGGGGCTTATGGGGTCATGGGGCTTATGGGGCTTATGGGGTCAGGTCTTACATTTCACATAGTGCCGAGGGAGCAGAGTGAAATGTAAGACCTGACCCTGTCGACTGTGACCCTGTCGACTGTAACCGACAGTCGTTTCGGTAACATCTTGGAACGCTCCCGATACCGTCAGCGGACTAAAATATGCTACCCAACCGGACGCACCTGCGGACAGCAAGCCCGCGTCGTAGACAGCTCCAGTATAAATGTATTTGATATCGACGTTCTAAATAAATCCTCCAGCGACGTCGCACTCAAACGTGCCTGTGAAACCGTTCTTCCCGGTCGCAATGTCGGTGGCGTCTGCCTCATAGGCCACGAACGCCGCCTGCGTGTTTGCATTCAATTCTTGTTAGGTGAAGGTGAACACTGATTACTCGATCAACCCCGTGCAAAGGTGTGCTCCAAATTAGTACAAGGTTTATACCATCCTAATAAAATCAATACGTTAGCTAACACATGGATAGGGTGTAGCGCAAAAGTGTAAAGAAGCGTGACACTTATAATCCCAGATTATTGTAGGGTTATAGGCTGCTAAGGTCTCAAAAGTCGATAAGCGGCACTTGTTCGGGCTGTCAGCCTACGGATGTTTGGGGGCAGCGTAAAGACTCCGAGAGCGCAGCGAAGGTCTAGAGAACGACGAAAAACGCGTGGTTTTTACGCTGACCCCAAATATCGCAAACGCTTGACGAAGACGCGTAGTCAGTTGTCAGTATCATCATTTGGTTTACACTGGTGATCGGTTTCGTAAATCAATACCGACATCTAATGATACTGCGACGATAATTTGGTGACACGGCTATGATAGCAAGAATTATGTGGCGACTTGGCTTCGTTCTTATGTGGTTAGGTCTGTTTGGGTGCAGCGATAGCAATGAGCCGAAAGATAGGCAAGGGGAAACGGTGATTGTGCTGAATACGAATGCACAGTCGGCGGCTCACTTGCAAGCGCGGCTGATCGGATTCGACCAGTTTGGTAACCAGCTTTTCATTAGTACAAAGTCGCCCATGAGTCCAGAAATGGTCTATTCACCTATCCCATCTGAAGTGGTGACAGTGCGATTGGAGTATGCAGAACAGTCTGGCGAGTTGCTTGAGAGCTTCTCTACGTCGGTTGATTTTCCTGGCCCGGTCACCATTACTGATCCCTCAATGGTAAGCATGGATGATCCAGTCACGCAGGCTTTTTCGATCATGGGTTGTAATCGCATTGCTGATGGAGCCGGTTCACCCAACCTTCCCAGCACGGCGAATGTGCCGAATATGATGCAAGATTTTTCTGAGATACCTGACCCAGCGTTACAGTCCCCGGTCCCCTCGCATTTGATCGTCGTTGGTGATCTGGTAGTCAACCATGTGTCAGACACGGCAACCCTTTCTAGTCAGCTAGAAGGTTGGAAAGCTGTTTTTGAGGCGACGCCTTTAAGTAGCAGTGATGTGCAACTTGTTACTCTTGCCGGTAATCACGAAATGCTGCAGAAAATTAATGGTGAAGAAACGCAGAACCCTGCAGCCGGGGCAGTATTTTCTCAGGCCATGATGGATTTCATTCCTGCCAGCAACGGCCCCACGCAGGCGCCACCGAATCTGGATGGGGTAGCGCGTGACGAGAGTATGCTCACCTTCAGCTTCCAATCCGGCAATATATTTTTCATCCAGCTAAATACTGACACTTATACGGGTGACGATTCGCCTGCTGGCATCGGTTTTGTGCCACTTAATTGGTTGCAAGGTCAGTTAATCAGATCGCAGGACGATCCGACTATTGACCACATATTCGTCTTTGGCCACAAACCCATCGTCGGCGAGGAAGGTTCCGGTGAAACGATTGCCCCGTCTCAGGTTGATGACTTTACCGAACTGTTATGTAATCCGAGCGGTGACAATAGTGCAACCAAGGTGCGTGGCTATTTCGCGGCCCATGCCCACTATTGGCAGCAGCGCTCGCTGGATTGCCCGGCCTCGGACGGGACTCTGTTGCAGGTTATTAGTGGAAACGGTGGAACGAGCCCGGAGCAGGCGTTTTTTTTGCCGCCTAACGGATACTTTGGCTACACGACGGTCGGAATTACTGAGAGCGGTGCGCTTGTTTTGGAGGCTCGAGGCCGCTTTATTACTGTTCCCGACGATGCGCCGGGCCAGGCAGAGACGACCGTGCGAGAGTATCGAAATATTCGCGACTAAACAGTGCCCGCCGTGCGGCGGCTGTTCCTCGCCTGTCACTGAGCGCCACTCGGTGACGATAGCAGTTATGGATAACGCTATGATTTATAAAGGTACTGTCAACGTAACGGCCAGTATCTGATAATCCGGTGATGAATACATACAAACGTCACCGGTTCCCTCCTGAAATCATCAGTTATGCGGTCTGGCTTTACTACAGATTCCATCTCAGCCATCGGGATATTGAAGATCTCCTCGCCGAGCGGGGGATCACCGTCAGCTACGAGACTATCCGACTCTGGTGTATCAAGTTTAGCGCCAAATATGTCAGGCGATTGAAGCGGAAGCACCAAGGCTACGGTGACACCTTTTTCATCGATGAAGTCTTCGTAAAGATCAACGGCAAGCAGCACTATTTATGGAGGGCGGTAGATCAGGACGGTGATGTGGTTGATGTATTCCTTCAGGCTAAACGAGATGGGGCCGCAGCGAAGCGCTTCTTCAGACGCTTACTCAGGTCACATGGCGGCGAGCCCAGGAAGATCGTAACGGACAAGCTGCGGAGTTATGGAGTGGCACATAGAGAAGTCATCCCGGAAACTATTCATGACAATGCGCGATATGCGAACAATCGGGCAGAACAATCCCCTGAAACGACCAGGGAGCGAGGGATGCGGAAGTTTAAATCGATTAAGCAGGCTCAGCGGTTTCTGGGTGCCCATGCGGCCGTCTACAATCTATTCAACCTAGGTAGACACTTGGTCAGGGCTGAACACTATAGGAACCTCAGGATCAGTGCGTTTGAAGAATGGGGTAGGGCAGTAGCTTGAGACCAGGAGCTAGGTTTAGCTGACCTCAAGAAGTTAATTTGTCAAAACCTGATCTGGCAATGCGCCTGGGATTCAGAAACAGTGTCCAGAAGCCGAGTAGGGCACGATCTTGCGCAGTGAGATTGGGTGCTCGTTGCCGAGAGTAATACCAAGGTCTAAATGCAGCAAGTTATAAGTCTCTGATACTATTGATGAATTACGAATTCGCCATGGACAAGTTGTTTCTCGGCAAGTGTCTAATCGGCCTATTTGGTTTGAGTTCGCCTTAGTGGTTAAAGGGGCTTTGGTGGTCTTTGTGGCACTTGTGGGTTATGATCGAGTTCAGACCACTGTGCAGAGGTATTTTTTATGATCAGCAAACCACTTGTTACCCAGTCGGATAATGTATCGGATCACGAAGGGTTGGTAAGGCATGCTAAACGCCTTATAAAGAATCTTGGTTGGCTGTCGCCAACGGCCTCTTTGGTAAGTAAAGGGGGAAAGGACTTTGGGCGTCGTATTGAAGCTTCCTTGACAGAAATAACCCAAGGACGAGGGGTTATGCGCTTGCAGCTGCGTAAGCGCGATGCTGCGGTCGTCATGAGTATCGACCATTATGAGGAAGTGGTACGTATGAAGGTCCTCTATGCTGAACTGATTGAACAGGTTAAGGAAAAGGAAATTGCGCAGGAGACCGATGAGTACGAGGCGTTATTTCGTCGTATTACCTCGCCTCAATCTCGCAAGGCTGCGGATGGACTATTTGCCGCGACTTCAGATAGCCTGCGTAAAACATATCAGCCTGGGGACACTGAAGCGCAGTGATTTCCGTTATCGCCGGTATTAACGGCGCGGGTAAAAGCTCCATTGCGGGTGCGAGTGTCCGTAGTGCGGGTGGTGATTACTTTAACCCGGACGAAGTGGCCCGCAGCCTGATGGATGCTGATCGCACACTATCTCTGACTGGAGCGAATGCTCAGGCCTGGAAAATGGGATTTGAGCAACTATCCCGGGCGATTGAGGAAGAGCTGGACTATATCTTTGAAACAACATTGGGTGGAAATTCCATTTGTCAGCTGCTTCATGAAGCGATTGATCAAGGCCGGGAAGTGCGCATATTTTTTTGCGGCTTGGCTTCGCCCGAATTGCACATTGAGCGTGTGGCCGCGCGCGTCACTAAAGGTGGTCACGATATACCGGAAGCAAAAATCCGAGAGCGCTGGACAGGTGCCATCCATAACATGCTGGGTTTAATACCTCGATGCGCTGGAGTGAGTGTATTTGACAACTCAGAACCCTCCGACGGTGGTGGTCCGCAGCCAGTTTGCCTTTTCTCTCTTGAGGGGAATAGCTTTGATTCGTTGCCCGTTGAGCTAATGCCTGAATGGGCCAAGCCTTTAGCTAGTGCTGCTATAAAGAGGACGCTTAGTTAAATCGAAAGGTTTCTAATCGGCGATCTCTGAGAAAAGATCATGACGGTTTTCAATGCGGGCAATTGATATTCCTTCAATCCAAAACGAGGACACGTAACGGCGGTATAGGCAAGTTAACTTTCTCAGACAGCGCTAATTTGACCTGGAATTTCAAGCCACTGCCCCACTCCATTCTGCGAACGCACCTTCCCTGAGATTTTGATAGTGCTCTGCTCGAACGAGGTGGCGCCCAAGATTGAAC
>JBDNIE010000338.1:0-21392 GCA_041688425.1 Halioglobus sp.
AACTCGCGATCACCATGTGATTGCACCAGTGGCCGCGCATTGTGCGGGTTAGTCTCCTTGTGCAGTACACGGGAGGCATGCGCATAAAGAGCGGGATCCTCGCGCACCTGCTCGAACGAGGGAATACGAATGACGCTGTTGTCCTGATCTTTCATGGTATCGATCAGCCGTATCGGCTCAACGGCCTCTGCTTCTTTTTCCTCTACCTTGCTCGCACAACTGGCGGTGGCAGTATCCATGTACGGACTGATATGGGGCGTAACCGGGCCCACCACATCGATGCTGGTGGAATCGATGACACGCCAGCCGTCGGGAACGCGCTTGCGCACGAAAGCGGTGCCACGCAGATCACGAATCGTGTGGATAGATTCCCCCGCAGCGAGGCGGTGTGCCAGCTCGACGATGGCGCGTTCTGCGTTACCGTACAACAACAGGTCGGCGCGGCTGTCGAGCAGAATAGAGCGCCGCACGGTATCGCTCCAGTAGTCATAGTGGGCGATGCGCCTGAGGCTGGCTTCAATACTGCCGATCACCAGCGGCACCTGCTTATAGGCCTCGCGTAGCCTTTGGCTGTAGACCAGCACCGCTCGATCAGGCCGCTTGTCACCGGTATTGCCGGGGGTATAGGCGTCGTCATTGCGGCGTTTTTTATCGGCCGTATACCGGTTGATCATGGAATCCATATTGCCAGCGGCCACGCCGAAGAACAGGTTGGGTGGCCCCAGAGCCTTAAAGTCCTCGGTGGAGGTCCAGTCAGGTTGCGCGATGATACCGACCCGGAAGCCCTGGGCCTCCATTAAACGTCCGATGACTGCCATACCAAAGCTGGGATGATCGACGTAGGCGTCGCCGGTGACGATGATGATATCGCAGCTGTCCCAGCCCAGAGCGTCCATCTCGGCACGGGACATGGGCAGCTCTGGCGCGGGGCCGAAGCACTCCGCCCAGAATTTGCGGTAGGAAAAAAGAGGCTTTGCCATGGAAGTCGCGTCTGAAAAAACGCGGAGAGTATAACACGCGCCTGCCCGGGTGACAGGCGTGATATTACCGGCGGTTAGAAATCCCAGCGCACCGTAGCACCCCAGGTTGGAGGCTCTTTGTAATATGCGATAAAGCGCCCGGGCTGGGCCACGGCATCAGCGATCGTTGAGGTCGCCTCGGCGTCCAGTACATTGCGGCCCCAGAAAGTGAGGGTGGTATCCCAGGGCTCATAGACCAAACCGGCGCGCACGTTGACCACATAGTAGGAGCCGTCCAGCTTCTCGGGATCATTGTTAACATCCGTCATGCGTTCGTCAGTCCAGATATATTCGCCGTGAACGAAGCCGCCAATGCTGTCGGTGAGCCGAAACTGCTGGTTGGCCGTTAGGGCGATTACATTCTCGGGGTTGCCTGAGACCATGCCGCCGCTGCGGTCACAGGATCCTGTTGCGACGCCATTTGCATCGAAATTGGTATCCGGATCGGGTGTGCTGGTTTGCCAGGGAGTGCCCGACCAGCAAGGGCCATTTTGAAAATCGGAGTACTCGGCATGATTGTAGGCGTAGCCGAGCGTGACGGTGGTATTGTCAGTCGGAAGCCACAATAAATCGACCTCGCCGCCGTAGGTTTCTGCGGTGCCGGCATTATCCAGTACAAAGCCCGCACCCTGAAAAGAAATGGTTTGCAGGTCCTCTGTATCCGTTTTGTGCAGTGCAACATTCAAGCGCAGGGCCTGATCCGGAAACTCTGCTTTCATGCCCAACTCAAATGATGCAGCCGTTTCTGGATCGAAGACGGTTTCGGCTGAATCTGGCACGCGATCAGTATTGATGCCGCCGGCTTTGTAGCCGGTGCCGTAGGAGGCGTAAAACATCGTCATATCATTCATAAACCAGCTGAGCTTTAAGGTGCCGGTGAACTTATTGTCATTCAAGTCTTCGTCGATATTGGGCCTGGGTGCTAACTCAGTCAAACCGAAAAACCCGAACGGCACAGGGTCATTGGGATTTTCTGTGAAAACGTTTTTCATGTCTTTGTTTTCATCAGTCCAGCGCAAGCCTGCCGTTAAAACAAGTTCATCTGTCAGGTAATAGTCGGCCTGACCAAAAATGGCGTAACTATCTTGTTCCTGGTCAGCGGTATTGAGCGCTGAGCTGCCAGCAGGCAACGATGAAGGCGGTAAGGAAACCCTCAGGAACGCGCTGGCAAGAACGTATGCATCCTGTCCAATAATGGTGTCAGTTGTTGAGTCAAGTGTCTGGTGAAAATAGAAGGCGCCAGCGACATAGTTAAGTTTTTCATTAAAGGCGTCGCCACTGAGCTGAATTTCCTGTGAGTACTGCTCCTGCGTCAGGTCGTTGACCCTTTCCAGTGCGTCAATATCGTAGAAATCCGCGTCGATCTTGTCATAAGCCTCATGCTTGCGGTAAGCAGAGATACTGGTGACGAGGAAATAATCGGTTTGCCAGTCTGCTTGCAACGAGACGCCTTCGTCAGTGTTCTGCGACTCGGGCTTGAAACTGGTACTGACCTTGTAGTCGTAAAAATCGTTGCCATCAAGTACCGTACCACCGAGGCCAGCAGGCGGAGCTCCCGCTACGGTTGTATCGGTGCCCGGTATCGCATTGGGAGGAGCAGGGTTCTGCGTAAAGAAGTTATTCTCCCAGTTGCCGACGGCACAGCAGATCTCATCGACCTCCGAATGATCGCCGATAAATCGGAAAGTGAGATCGTCATTGGGTGTGTACAAGGTTTGAAAACGCAGGCCCCATCGACTTCTATCATTGATAGCATTGTCTTCCTGGACGTTGTTCCCGACAACATCAACAGTGCCGTCGCGATCCATATTGAAGCCGGTCATGCGAACGGCAAGTACATCGTCGATCAAGGTGAAGGACTTAGCACCATTAATATCCAGAAGGCCATAATTACCCGCACTTCCGTCAAGGTAACCCGTCTCTTCAAAGTCTGGAGCAACGCTGTCCATGAGAATGGCTCCGGCGGGCGTGTTGCGGCCAAACAGTGTGCCCTGCGGGCCGCGCAGCACCTCCACGGATGCAATGTCGACCATATTGTTGATCATTGAACCCTGGCGTGACCGGTAAACCCCATCGACATACAAGCCAACCGATGGCTCAAGGCCGAAGTTTTGTGAACTGGTAAAGATGCCCCTGATACCAAAGGTTGTGTTGGACGATGTCTGGGTCTGTTCAACGCTCAGGCTGGGCGCCATCGCGGACAGCTCGAACATATCTCTAACCCCGCTCTCGCGTAGCATCTCACCGGTAAAAGCTGTAACAGCAACGGGCACATCCTGTAGGTTTTGCGTGCGCTTTTGGGCGGTGACCACCACTTCTTCGAGGAGGCCATCGGCGAGAGAAAGAACCGAGGTGCCTGAGAGCACGGTGGCGCCCAGAGCTATAGCAAGCGTGTTTCGGTGTAGCTTTTTCATTCTCAGAGCCTCGTTCGTTATATTTTTATATCTACTGCCCCGGCATACAGGCTGCGGTGGCTGAGCTGATAGTAGGTCAGTCCCGGAAAATTGTCACTGCAATAATCCCACTTTTCCAGTCTGTCAGGCGGGTTGTCCAGGCTCACTAGACTGACGGCTTACTATTCTTTTGAAGCATGCTCTGGCCGCGGCAACGGTGACCCGCAATTACGGCAATAGTGGGCACTGGGATCAAGCTCCACCGCAGCACAATTGCTACAGTTTCGAGAATCTCTGCGCTCTCTATTCAGCTTCGACTGCTGCGCTACAGTTAGTTCTGCGGTGATGATACCAGTAGGCACCGCGATCACGGCATAGCCGATCAACATTCCTACCGCAGCGATGGCCCGGCCGATCGTGGAGTGGGGTACAACATCGCCGTAGCCCACGGTAGTGATGGTCACAATGGCCCAGTAAATACTCACGGGAATATTTTCAAAGCCATTGCGACCGCCCTCGGCAACATAGACAAGGCAGCCGAAGATGGTGGTCAGGATCATCATGAAGGCGAAGAAAACAAAGACCTTGCGCGCTGAACGCCGCAGGGCGCCCGCCAGAAAGTTCGCCTCTGCCAGCAGGGTGACGAGCCGCAGAACGCGGAAAATACGCAGGATGCGCAGCAAGCGAATGATCAGCAGTGGTGCTGTCTGGGGAACCAGCAGTGAAAGGTACGTAGGCAGTAGCGCCAGTAAATCGATGACGCCATAGACGCTCCATACATAAGCTTTACGGTTGGGCGCACACCAGATCCTCACCAGGTATTCCACCGTAAACAGAAGGGTGAAAACCCATTCCAGCTTCAGGTAAAAATTCCCGTACTCGGCATCCAGTTTGTGCACGGAATCCAGCATGATCACGGCCACGCTAGCGAGAATCACGACAATAAGAATGATATCAAACCATTTGCCGGCGGGAGTCTCCGTGCCGAAGATTACGTCGTAGAACTTTTCTTGTAGCGGCGTTTGCTGGCGCTTTGACATGAATTATTGTTACCAGATGCTGCCCAATGTGCGGTGCGACTACTATATGCAACGGCGTGGGCTTTGTACATTGGAAGGCTGCCCCCGGCGTCTGGCCTCGCACAGTCCCCGCCCGATGCCATTCAATTTACCGCCGAACCCGACGCTGAGGTAATTCTGTTCATCTCTGCTATTCAAAGAAGCGCTACAACATCAACCATCGCTGCCGTTAGCGTTGCAACATCTGCGCTGCTCATCACATACGGTGGCATCACATAAACGAGCTTGCCAAACGGACGAACCCACACACCACGCTCGACAAACATCGGTTGTACTGCGCGCATGTCCACTGGATTTTTCAGCTCGATCACGCCAATCGCACCCAGCGTTCTAACGTCCGCCACATTGGGCAGTGAGCGCGCGGGCGCGAGACCGGCCGACAACTCCGAGTGCAAGCGCTCTACTGTGTGTTGCCAGGGCTGTGAGAGAAGTAGTGTGATGCTGGCGATGGCGGTGGCGCAGGCCAGCGGGTTGGCCATGAAGGTTGGGCCATGCATGAACGCGCCGGCGTCGCTCTGCGTGATGCCGCTGCTGATACGTTCGTTGCACAAGGTGGCCGCCAGCGTCATATAGCCGCCGGTGAGCGCTTTGCCCAGGCAGAGGATGTCGGGTGTGATTGCGGCATGGTCAAGTGCAAACAGCTTTCCAGTGCGACCAAAGCCGGTGGCGATCTCGTCAAAAATTAGCAGTACATCGTGCTCGTTGCACAAGTCTCGCAGCCGCACCAGATAGTGTGGTGAATAAAATCGCATGCCGCCGGCCCCTTGCACGACCGGTTCCACGATAACGGCGGCAAGTTCGTGACTGTGGCTGGACAACAACGCAGATAATGCCGCTATGTCGCTGTCCTTGCAGGGCTCATTGAAAGCGCAGGAGGGCGCTGGCGCAAACACTTGTTGTGCCAGCGCAGCGCCGAACAGATGATGCATTCCTGTGACAGGGTCGCATAACGACATCGCGCCGAAGGTATCGCCGTGGTAGCCACTGCGCAGAGATAATAGTTTTTGCTTGGCCGGTTTGCCGACGCTATACCAGTATTGAATAGCCATCTTCATGGCGACCTCGACGGCGACGGAGCCCGAGTCACTGAAAAATACGCGCTCCAGTGAGGGTGGGGTAATGTCCACTAGCAGTTGCGCCAGATGCACGGCCGGCGCATGAGTCAAGCCACCAAACATCACATGCGACATTGCGTGCAGTTGCGACTCCACGGCGGCATTGAGCACCGGGTGATTATAGCCGTGTATCGCGCACCACCACGACGCCATGCCATCGATCAGTTCACGGCCGTCAGACAGTGTCAGGCGCACACCACTGGCGCTGGCGACGGGGTAGACCTCGGCGCCACCCGTGGCGGGTGCATACGGATGCCAGATCGCGGCACTGTCGCCGGCCTGCAGTTCTGACCACGTAGGAGTGCTCATTGATCCGCCAATGTTGCGGTGACGGTCGGCAGTATGTTCGCCAGCATGAGGGGCTGGGCTTCGACTGTCGGATGCAGGCCGTCGTCCTGCATTAACGCGGGGTTGGTGGCGACGCCGTCGAGAAGGAAGGGCGCGAGTACGCTGTTGGTCTCTTTTGCGACCTCGCGGAAGCTGTCGCGAAATCCTGCGGTATACCGCGAACCGTAGTTGGGGGGGATCTCCATGGGAACCAGTATAACTTTCGCTCCGTTATTTTGGGCCATAACGGTCAATGCCGTCAGATTTTTGCGCAAAGTTTGCAATGGATAACCGCGCAGACCATCGTTGGCGCCCAGTTCTATGATGACCACGCTGGGATTGTGCTCTGCCAACAGTGCGGGTAAGCGGCGCAGCCCTCCCGCCGTAGTCTCGCCGCTGATGCTGGCATTGACGATGTTAAGCGCTGGATATTGCTCACGCAGTTCATCCGACAATTGCGCCACCCAGCCCTGTTGCAGAGACATACCATAGGCGGCACTGATACTATCGCCGAGCACCAACATGTTTTGTTGACCGACCTGTTGACCGACCTGTTGATCGGCCTGTTGATTGGCGTGCACGTTTACTGCGAACGCAGCCAGTAGCAGACATCCAAGTATGAGCGAATTGCGTATAAGGCCGAAAAGGGCGTGCTGCATGATCAAAACTAATAATCTCCAGAAGCGGGTTCCCATGGCGGGGTCCGAGTTGGAGATACTGAAAGGGATCACTCTGGAAATCAAGTCGGGGGAGTCCGTCGCCATTATTGGCGCCTCCGGGTCCGGGAAATCAACTCTGTTGGGCTTGCTGGCTGGGCTGGATGAAGCAACTGCCGGCAGCGTGACGATAAACGACACTGATCTGGGCGCGCTGGACGAGGATGGTCGAGCATTATTTCGCGGCCAACATGTTGGCTTTGTATTCCAGTCTTTCCAGTTACTGCCCGCGCTGACGGCGCTGGAGAACGTGATGTTGCCGCTGGAATTACAGGGGCAGAGCAAAGCGCAGGAGCAGGCTGGGCACTTCCTGCAGCGTGTTGGACTCGGCGCCAGAACAGGACATTATCCGTTGCAGTTATCCGGCGGTGAGCAGCAGCGTGTTGCGCTGGCGAGGGCTTTTGCGTCCAAACCGTCAATATTGTTTGCGGATGAACCCACGGGCAATCTCGATAAGACCACAGGAGATCATATTATTGACCTCCTATTTGAGTTGAACCGGGAAGAGGGCACTACTTTGGTGCTGGTGACGCACGATCATTCATTGGCAGATCGCTGTCAGCGTCGTTTACGTCTCGATGGCGGTGCGTTGGTGCAGGAGTAAGTACCGTGTCGATAACGGCCACGAAAATGCTGGCGCGCGATTGGCGCGGTGGTGAACTGGGTGTGTTGGTGATGGCGCTGGTGCTTGCCGTGGGTGTGGTGTCAGGCATTAGTGCGTTTACCAGCCGGCTGCAGAATGCGCTGGAGCAGGAGAGTCATCGATTTCTTGCCGCGGATGTCGTGGTGAGCAGTAGCCGAGAACTGCCTGCGCAGTGGATAGAAAAATCCGATGTTGACGGTTTGCAGCATGCACTGACGCTGCAGTTTCCATCCATGGTGTACGCCGGTGAGGACACCATGTCTCTGGCGTCTGTTAAGGCGGTCAGTGAGGCCTATCCGCTGCGCGGGGCGTTGACCTACAGCACAGAACCGTTTGGCGCAGTAGTGTCAGCGGATACAGGGCCGCCTCAGGGTGAAGTCTGGTTGGATTCACGCCTGTTTGCTCTGCTCGATGTGACCATCGGGGATACGGTCACGGTGGGTGAGGCGACTTTTGTAGTGGCCGCCGCAGCGCGCACAGAGCCCGATCAGGGCTCCTCTTTTTATGGCTATGGTCCGCGTGTGCTGATGCACTATGACGATATTCCCGCAACTGCGGTGGTGCAGCCGGGTAGCCGGGTAGAGTACCGCCACCTGTATGCCGGTGCGTCAGCGTCGATAGCAGATTTTACCCAGTGGTTGGAGCCACAATTGCAGGATGGGCAGCGCGTTATCACTGTTGAAGAGGGCCAGCCGGGGATCAGTAATGCGCTGGACCGCGCTGAGAGTTTCCTGCTGCTGGCTGGCAGTCTCGCTGTTGTGTTGGCGGGGGTGGCTGTTGCGCTGGCGGCGCGGCGCTTCAGTGAGCGCCATCATAACTATGTGGCCATTATCAAAAGCCTGGGCGCGACTTCCGGCACTATTAATCGTTTGTACGGTAGCAGTTTGCTGCTACTCGGTCTAATGGCCACCGTCATCGGATGTTTGCTGGGTTGGGGCATACAGGCATTATTCTTCTATTTATTTGCGGATCAAATGCCGGTGCAGCCGGGCCCGAGTGGTGTCAGGCCCTACGCGATCGGTGCAGTGACATCGCTCACTTGCCTGTTGTGTTTTGCATGGCCGCCGCTGCGCCGCCTGGGCCAGTCCAGCCCATTGCGCGTATTGCGTCGTGACCTGCCCCTGGAGGGTCGTCGAGCGATACAGGATTACGCGCTGGGATTGCTGGCGATCACCCTGTTGATGTGGTGGTACAGCGCGGACTGGAAGCTGACTCTCGCGGTGTTGGCGGGGCTGGCGTTAACAGCGGGCCTCGGTTTTTGCCTTGCCCTGACACTTTTGCGTGGCGGGCGCCTCGTCGGCATGAGCGCAGGCAGTATCTGGCGACTGGCGTTGGCCGGCTTGCAGCGACGCGGCACTGCCAATGCCCTGCAGGTGGTGATATTCGCGATGGCCATCATGATGCTGTTGATGTTGCTTCTGGTGCGTACCTCGCTGATCGATGAGTGGCAGGCACAGCTCCCAGATGATGCACCCAATCACTTTATGATCAATATAGGCCCTGAGGATGTACAGCCAATAGAGCAGGCGCTGCGCCTGGAGAATATCACCAGCGAGCCATTCTATCCGATGATTCGAGGCCGCATGATGTCTGTGCAGGGCGCGGATCTGCCAATCACCGACGATGTGGAGGAAGGACGACGCCAGCGGGAAATCAACTTTACCTGGTCGGACACACTGCCTGCGGATAACAAACTGTTGGCTGGCCGGTGGTGGGAACCGGGAACTGAGGAAGCTCTCGTATCGCTAGAGGAAGAATTCGCCGGAAGGATGGGTATCGAAGTCGGTGATACAGTCGGCTTTCTGGTAGGCTCTCAGGTACTTGAAACGCGCGTGGCCAGTATTCGTCAGCTGGACTGGCAGTCGATGCGACCCAATTTCTTTCTGGTGTTTCCGCCGCGTCTGTTGGCGGCATACCCGGCCACATTTATGACCAGTTTTCATCTCGATGTAACCGAGAAAAGTTTCTTGAATCGTTTTGTGCGTAACTTCCCGACAGTTACCGTGATAGAAATGGATGTCGTCGTGGAGCAGATCCGCACAATCATCAACCAAGTGTCAGCGGCCATCAATCTGGTACTGATTGTGATCCTCGCCGCTGGTGGTTTGGTACTCGTAGCCGGTGTGCAGGCCAGCGTCGATGCGCGTGTACATGAGAGCGCAATCCTGCGCGCGCTGGGAGCGCAACGACGCCTGATTCTGGGTGGGCTGTTGATCGAGTTTGCAACGATGGGGATGTTTGCTGGGCTGCTTGCGACAGTGGCCGCTGAGTTGTCAGTATTCATTCTTCAAACAACCGTGATGGAGATGGATTACACCCCCACACCATGGATCTGGCCGCTGGGGATTGTGGCCGGCACGGTGATTATTGGTGCGCTGGGTGTATTCAGTTGTCGTCGGGTGGTGTCTGCGCCGCCGGTGGAAGTACTGCGGGAGTTGTAAAGTCTAGGGGCAGTCTTTGCCGGGTAACGCGATCTGACGGTGCATCAGATGAATACGATACCCCCTCAAGGAATATCTGCACGCCCAGATCCACCTGCCGCTGCAAATCGATATACCGTGCAAACAATTCCGGTGCATCAACCAGCAGTGTTGATAGCCCATAGATACTCGACCACGCTGCGTTTGCCATATACGCAATGTCATCTACAGGGCGAAAAACCCCTGTGTCTACCCCACGTTGCAGTATGTCCTGCACCAACTGCAAGGTGTCCCGACTGGCTTTGCGCAGCTCCGGGTATTTGACGGTCGGCTGTACGGCCGGACCAAACATCAACTTGAATACTTGCGGGTTGTTCGCCGCGTAATCGACATACGCGTGGGCGAAAGCGATCAATTGCTCCTGCGGACAATCGCCGGCGGTTGATCCGGCGCGCCGCAGAGCTTCGAGTAAATCGCGATACCCGCTGGTCGCCATCGCCGCCAGCAATTCGCCTTTATCGGCGAAATGGCGGTACGGTGCGGTTTGCGATACACCTACTGCACGGGCCAACGCACGCAGGCTCAGGTCTTCCAGGCCGGTTTCACGCAGCTGTTCGATCGCTGTCGCCAGCAATTCTGCACGCAGGTTGCCGTGGTGGTAGCTTTTTGACGTTGCGAGTTGATTCATGGGATAAGCTTATCTCAAAAAACAGCGGGAACACTAGTTGTCTAAGCCCACATGTGAAAAGAGGAAGTGCCAGCACAAATGGTTGCTGCAACGACTTCCGGTTAGATCCGTTCCTATAGGGATAAATCCGAGCCGCATGTATTGATGCCCACAAGTGGCACTTCGGCGATACATTGAATGCTACAGGGTTGGGACTGTGCGATGCAGAAGGACCTGCCCCTGTTTACGAGCATGGGTTCACGGCGAGCCCCAGCCCTGCAACATTCTCGGTATCGCCGATGCTGATGCGCTAAAGTAAGTGCCCCTGGCGATAAACCCATGCGCTCCAAAGCTCATTCGAGCTGCAGAGTTTAGCCGCACAGGAACTGCGGCGCGGAGTTCGCTCTGAGGGCTATCTTCGCAGAGCCACTATCTTCGCAGAGCCACTATTCTTCGCAGAGCCACTATTGGTTCGAGTGAGTGCTACGGCAGCAAGTGTTTGACTGCATCGCGCTCTTCTGCCAGTTCCTGCGCAGTGGCCGTCATCCTGACGCGACTGAACTCACCGATTTCAACATCCTGCACAATAACCCAGTCCCCGTTGCAGCAGCGACAGGGGAAGGAGTAGATCAGTCCTTCCTGAATACCGTATGAACCGTCCGACTGGACGCCCATCGAGACCCAATCATCGCCCTCAGTGCCCAGCGCCCAGGAACGTACATGCCCGATGGCTGCGTTGGCGGCAGAGGCTGCAGAAGACGCTCCGCGAGCTTTGATAATGGCAGCGCCGCGCTGTTGCACCACAGGGATAAATTCTTCTTCATACCACGTCTGGTCAACCAGATTAATGGCCGGTTCGCCACTGACTTTGGCATTAAACAGGTCCGGGTATTGTGTGGCCGAATGGTTGCCCCAAATGGTCATATTGGTCACGTCGTTCACAGTCTTGCCCGTCTTCAGCGCTATCTGTGTTTTCGCCCGGTTGTGGTCGAGGCGAGTCATGGCGGTGAAGTTGTGGGGATTGATGTCGGGTGCGTTGCGCTGGGTGATCAACGCGTTGGTATTGGCCGGGTTACCCACCACCAGCACTTTGATATTTCGGCTGGCGTGGTCATTAATAGCCTTGCCTTGCACCGAGAAGATGGCAGCGTTGGCTTCCAGTAGATCTTTGCGTTCCATGCCAGGCCCACGAGGACGAGCGCCGACCAGCAGTGCGTAATCGGTATCCTTGAAACCCGTATTGGGGTCGTCAGTGCAGACAATGCCTGCCAGCAGTGGAAATGCGCAGTCCTCAAGTTCCATTTTCACGCCGTTCAGCGCTTCCATAGCGGGTGTGATATCGAGCATTTGCAGGATCACAGGCTGGTCATCGCCGAGCATGGCCCCGGAGGCAATGCGAAAAACGAGTGCGTAGCCAATTTGGCCCGCAGCGCCGGTGACAGTCACGCGAACAGGTTGTTTCATGAGAAATAGGTCCTTATTAATGACGAGAGCGACTTTAAGCGGCGGTCATTGTCATGGCAAATTGCTGAAAATACAAGGCAGACCCCGGGCGCTGACCAGTGGCCGCAAGCGTTTGAGCGGCGAATAGTTCGGGTCTCCCGATAATAATACTCCTGAAAAATACATCCGGGTTATCGGCAAATAGCCGTGTCACAACTGGACGCGCATCACCACAAGCAAGTAAAATGCCCGCCAAATCAAGCACTAACGGCGACCAACGTGCGCGACCTTTCCCGCAAGGACAAACTCGAATATAACAAGCTGCAGAAGCGGTTGCGCCGCAACGTGGGCAATGCAATCGCCGATTACACGATGATTGAGGAGGGCGACAAGGTGATGGTGTGCGTGTCAGGAGGCAAGGACTCCTACGCCATGCTGGATGTGCTGCTGAACCTGCAAAAAAGTGCGCCCATCGATTTTGAACTGGTGGCCGTCAACCTGGATCAAAAACAGCCCGGCTACCCAGAGGAAGTGTTGCCCGCGTACCTGTCCGCAGCCGATGTTCCCTATTATATTTTGGAGAAAGATACTTACAGCATCGTCAAGGAAGTGATTCCTGAAGGGAAGACCACCTGCGGTCTTTGTTCGCGATTGCGTCGTGGCAGCCTGTACGGTTTTGCGCAGGACATTGGCGCTACCAAGATAGCGCTGGGGCATCACCGTGACGATATTGTTGAGACCCTGTTTCTGAACATGTTTTTCAACGGCAAGCTCAAGGCAATGCCCCCGAAGCTACTCAGTGATGACAAGCAAAACGTGGTGATTCGCCCCATGGCGTACTGCAAGGAGAAGGATCTCGCGCGGTATGCACAATACAAAGAGTTCCCAATCATTCCCTGCAACCTGTGCGGATCGCAGGAACATTTACAGCGCGTGCAGGTAAAACTCATGCTTGAAGAGTGGGAGCGTGAGTATCCAGGGCGCACAGAATCTATTTTTCGCAGCATTTGTCATATCTCGCCGTCACAACTGGGAGACCGCAAGCTGTTCGATTTTCACAACCTGCGCGTCGAGCGCGACGAAGGTCTCCATGTACCGGCGATCCGGGTGGTTAACCTCTAGTGCCTGTGAATCCTAGCGGGATGCTATTACTGGCCGCCCAATCCTTGAGTCTGGTGCGGGGCGGACGTGCGTTGTTTTGCGAGTTGTCACTCGAGGTGTATGCCGGGCAGCTGTGGCAAATCGAAGGTGCCAATGGCGCCGGTAAGACCAGCCTTCTACGGATTCTTTGCGGGCTGTCACGGTATGGGTTTGAGGGCAAGGTGCTACGCCACTCTCGGCATCTTTATGTCGGCCACCAGAGTGCAGTGAAGGCGCTGCTGACGCCGCGGGAAAATCTCGCCTGGCATGTCAGCGGAGAACGTCATAACACAAATCAGCAAATCGAAGCCGCTCTGGCAGGTGTCGGTCTTTACGGTTACGAAGATGTGCCCAGCCATACTCTGTCGGCGGGTCAGCACCGTCGAGTGAATTTAGCACGCTTAGCATTGTCCAATTCACCCTTGTGGTTGTTGGATGAGCCCTTTACCGCGATTGACAAAACCGGTGTCGCCGAGTTGCAAATGCTACTGGTGGCGCATGTTGAAGCGGGTGGTGCTGTTGTTCTGACCTCCCATCAGGCGTTGCAAGTGCGCTGCGAAGTGCAGACCTTGAACCTGGATAGGGTGGCTGCATGAGCGCCCCGGGTGCAGCGCAATTTTGCGTGAGGCTGTTGCGGCGGCAGCTGCTGTTGGCAGTGCGTCGTCCCATTGAGATTGCCAACCCACTGCTGTTTTTTGCCATGGTGGTCGCGCTGTTCCCGCTGGGTCTGGGACCGTCACCGGAGAAATTGGCAGGCTTTGCTCCGGGCGTGCTGTGGATTACCGCGCTGCTGTCGAACCTGCTCACCTCTGATGCGGTGTTCAGGAGTGATTTTGACGATGGCAGTCTAGAGCAATTGTTGCTGGCTCCGCAGCCGCTGTTCCTGTCAGTGCTGGCCTATATCGGCGCGCACTGGCTCACCACGGGAATGCTGTTGGCATTGGTGTCGCCGGTGTTTGCCTTGATGCTCAACCTGCCATTGCAGGCCGTGGGGACGCTAGTAGTTAGCCTGTTGTTGGGCACCGCGGTGCTGAGCCTCGTGGGTGGTATCGGAGCGGCGCTAACGGTGGGATTGAAGCGCGGCGGGATGTTGATCTCGTTGTTAATTCTGCCTCTGTATATGCCGGTATTGATATTTGGCGGCGCTGCTGTCCAGGCTGCGACGAGTGGTTTCCCCGCGGCGCCATATCTGGCTATTCTGGGCGCGTTATTATGTTTTGCGGTTGCGCTGGCGCCGCTGGCGATGGCCGCAGGTTTAAGGATAAGTATTGATGCCTGACAACGTTTTACGATCTAAATCCAATCCACCGGACATTGGTTTGTTCGGTGCGAATTGCCCTGTATAATTGCGCCCTATGTGGTCTATATTTCATAAATTCGGCTCGCCCCCCTGGTTGTACTCCATCTCTGGCGCCATCCTGAGATGGCTGCTGCCCGCCACCTTAATCGCATTGATAGTCGGTGTGTCGTGGGGTTTGCTTTTTACCTCTCCCGATTTTCGTCAGGGCAATAGTTACCGCATCATTTATATTCATGTGCCCGCCGCGGTGGTGGCGTTGGCCGGCTATTATGTGATGGCCTTGGCGGGTGCAGTCAGTCTCATTTGGCGCATGAAAATGGCCGACGTAGCGATGAAGGCCGCAGCGCCCATCGGTGCGGCCTTCACCTTTATCGCATTGTTCACCGGTGCAGTGTGGGGAAAACCGACCTGGGGTACCTGGTGGGTGTGGGACGCTCGCATCACCTCAATGTTGATTTTGTTATTCCTGTATCTTGGCGTAGTGGCACTGTACGAGGCTTTCGACAACAAGGAGGCGGCAGGCAAGGCGTGTGCTGTGCTCAGCCTGGTCGGCATGGTGAATATACCGATTATTTATAAGTCGGTTGACTGGTGGTACAGCTTGCATCAGCCGGCTTCCATCAAATTCACCGAGAAATCGACGATAGATCCCAGCATGTTCTACCCGCTTTTGTTGTGTATTGGCGCGTTCTACGCGCTCTTCACTTGTTGCCTGCTGCTTAATATGCGCGCGGAGCTTCTGCAGCGTGAGTCGCGCACGCAATGGGTCAAGAAACTTGCCACTGAGTCAGGGAGAAATTGATGTACTTTGATAGTCTGTATGCGCTGTTGACCATGGACGGCCATGGCTTCTATGTCTGGACAGCCTACCTGGTCACTCTGATTGTCGTGGCGATGACACTGATCAGCCCTTTACGTCGACGCAAGCGCTTCTTACAGCATCTGGCGGCCGAATTAAAACGTAACCAGGTCGCGCCGGGCGGCGGCGCCAGCGGGGGTCCATAATGCATCCGATACGCAAGCAGCGGTTGTATTTGGTGCTTTTTATTGCGCTGTTCTCCAGTGCAGCGGTCGGTCTTGTGACGTATGCGCTGCGTGGAAACATTAACCTCTTTTACCCGCCGGCAGAAGTTGTTGCGGGCAATGCGCCTATCGGCCAGGCGATCCGCGTTGGCGGCATGGTCGTAGAAAATAGTGTGCAACGCGCTGACGATAGTCTGGAGATTCGTTTTGAAGTTACCGACTTCAAGGAGTCGGTAGCGGTCGTGTATGTGGGTATCCTCCCTGACCTGTTTGGTGAAGGGCAGGGCGCGGTTGCCTCAGGCGTATTGAACGATGACGGTGTGCTGCAAGCGACTGAAATACTGGCCAAGCATGATGAGAACTATATGCCTCCGGAAGTCGCGCATGCATTGGAGAGCTCGGGATATGACTACAAAGGTAACGCCAAATGATTCCTGAAATAGGCCACTTTGCATTAATTCTGGCATTTTGCCTTTCGATAATCCTCGCTACAGTGCCGGCCTGGGGTGCCTGGCGTGGCAACAGCGTCGCCATGGCTCTCGCCCCGAGTCTGTCTGTTGGTATTCTGGTTTTTGTCACGATCAGCTTTGGGTGTTTGGCGACTGCTTTTTTACAGGATGATTTTTCGGTCGCATTGGTGGCCTCTCACAGCAACACCCTGCTGCCAGCGATATACAAGTTTTCTGCGGTGTGGGGTAACCACGAAGGTTCTCTCGTTCTGTGGGCGCTGATCCTTGCAATGTGGACAGCGGCCGTTGCGCTGTTCAGTCCCCAGCTGCCGCTGTTGGTATTGTCGCGCGTATTATCGGTGATGGGTGTCATTGCCGTGGGCTTTTTGTCGTTCTCACTTATTACGTCAAATCCATTCGCCCGTTTGTTGCCCGGAGCGCCCGCCGATGGCAACGACCTCAATCCACTCCTGCAGGACCCTGGGCTGATTATTCATCCGCCACTGCTTTACATGGGTTATGTGGGATTTTCGGTAGCCTTTGCTTTTGCTATCGCAGCGCTACTTGGCGGTCGCCTCGATGCCTCTTGGGCGCGCTGGTCGCGCCCCTGGACTAATATTGCTTGGGCTTTCCTTACCCTCGGCATCATGTTGGGCAGCTGGTGGGCTTACTACGAGCTGGGCTGGGGCGGTTGGTGGTTTTGGGACCCTGTTGAGAACGCTTCATTTATGCCGTGGCTTGCGGGTACGGCTCTAATACATTCACTGGCTGCCACGGAAAAGCGTGGCCTGTTCAAGAGTTGGACCGTATTGCTCGCCATCTTTGCATTTTCCCTGAGTTTGCTAGGCACATTCCTGGTTCGCTCTGGTGTTCTGACCTCGGTACACGCATTTGCCACTGATCCAGATCGTGGCCTGTTTATACTGGTTTTTCTGGGCCTGGTCGTTGGCGGCTCGTTGACGCTTTATGCGGTGCGCGCTCCGGCAGTGAGTAGCCGAGTCAGTTTTGCCTGGGTGTCCAGAGAGAGCCTCCTGTTGTTCAATAATGTGGTATTTCTCGTCGCGACCCTCACCGTGCTTTTTGGCACGTTGTTCCCGCTAATAGTAGATGCGCTTGGCATGGGCAAGGTGTCCGTCGGGCCTCCGTACTTTAATGCTGTGTTCGTGCCGCTAATGGCCTTGCTGGTGCCGGGTATGGTGCTCGGTCCGGTGTCGCGCTGGAAGCGCGACAACGCGGCGCGCTGGCGCGGTGAATTATTGATCCCGACTGCCGTGGCTGTGCTCTGCGGCATCACCTTCCCGCTGGTGCATGCCCCTTACAACGTCTGGGTGGCACTGGCCGTGCTGCTGTCCAGCTGGCTACTAGTGGGCTTGGCCAAAGATTTTTGGGGGCGCCTGCGCAGTGGTAGCAATACCGCGGCGGGATTACGCCGCCTGACGCCAGGTTACTGCGGAATGGTCATTGCTCATCTTGGATTCGCAGCCTGTGTCATAGGTGTAGTCGCCACCAGTCAGTATTCCATTGAGCACGATCTAAAAATGGAGCCCGGTGATAGTCGTGAGCTCGCCGGATATACCTTTCGGTTTTTAGACGTTGGGCAGGTGCGTGGGCCCAACTTCATAGCCGATGAGGCGCGCTTTGAAGTGATGCAGAATGGTGTTCAGGTAGCGCTGCTGAATCCGCAGAAACGTCGCTATCTCGCCAGTGGATCGGTGATGACTGAAGCGGCCATAGACGACGGTATGTTCCGCGATCTTTTTGTCGCAATGGGGGAACCGGTGGGCGATAACGGCGCTTGGGCGATACGGCTGCACTATAAGCCGATGGTGCGTTGGATGTGGCTAGGTGCAATTATGATGGCCGTCGGTGCATTCACAGCGACGCTCGACAAGCGCTATCGCCGCGAGCGTCAAACGGCCGATGAGCGCATCGGGGCTGCAGCACATGGGGTCTAGGCTCAAGCTATTTTTGCCGCTATTTCTATTCGTTGTGCTGGCGACTATTTTGTTTCGTGGCCTATCTCTCGATCCCAGCGAGATGCCTTCTGCCCTGATCGATAGGCCGCTGCCGCAGTTTAGTCTGCCCGCCTTGGGGGCCGATAGGATGTTGTCGTCGGAAGATGTTTCTGGAGAGGTAGCGCTATTGAATGTATGGGCCACCTGGTGTATCTCCTGTCGCGTCGAACACCCCTACCTGAGGCAGCTGGCCGACGCGGGAGTGCCTATATTTGGCCTCAATTACAAAGACAGTGATGCGGCCGCACTGCGTTGGTTGGAGGAATTGGGCAACCCCTACCGCCTCAACATAGCCGATAGAGAAGGTACTCTGGGCGTAGATTTGGGTGTCTATGGCGCGCCCGAGACGTACCTGCTGGACGCTGATGGGGTGGTCCGCTACCGCCATGTTGGCGTTGTAGACGAAAACGTGTGGCGGACGGTACTCGAACCTCTGTATATCGAATTGACCCGGGCGGAGAACACACCATGACACTTTTGCGCACGCTACTGCTCAGTGCTTTGATGCTGGGAGCCAGCCATGCAGTGGCGTTAATTGAAACATACGATTTCAGTAACCCTGAGTTGGAGGCTCGCTATCAGTATCTCAGCGATGAGCTGCGCTGCCCGAAGTGCCAGAACCAGAACATCGCCGATTCCAATGCGCCAATCGCGCAGGATTTACGCCGGCTGTTACATCAACAGCTGGAGTCGGGGGCATCCGATGACGAAGTGCTCGAGTATATGGTGGACCGCTATGGCGAGTTTGTGCGCTATCGCCCGGCCTTTTCCGGTACGGCCGTTCTGCTTTGGCTTGCCCCCATCCTGCTCCTGTTCGGCGCGGTAGGTGTGTTGATAGCAACGCTGCGTTCGCGTCCCAAAAATGTCAGTGAGGGCACTGCCTTAACGGCGGAAGACAACGCACGGTTGCAAAAATTACTGAATACAACGGAGCGCGACTCTTGACGATCTTTTTGTTGGTGTGCGCTGCGCTGGTGCTGCTGAGCGGTGTCTTCTACTTGTTTCCCCGCGTGCGAGCCGGCGCTGCTGAGGAAGATCTGGATGCCGCCAACCTAGAGTGGTTTCGGCAGCGGGAAGCAGAATTGGTCGGGGAGGACAATGACGCCCTGCGCGAGGATGCACGTATCCGTTTGCTGGAAGATCAGCGCGAGTTTGAGAAAGGCCAGAAGGCGTCGGCGCAGTCATTTCCGGTGTGGGTATTGCTGCCGTTCGTGGCGCTGCTTGCCGGTGGATTGTATTTCGTGCTCGGTGGTGCTCAGGATGTAGTGATCACCCAGCGTTTGAGTACTATGCAAGAAGATATGACACAGCAAGAGATGCGCATACTCATCAGCGATGTCGAAGCGCGCTCTGCCCAGCGTCCGGAAAATATGCATTACCTGACGTTGCTGGGCCGCTATTATATGAGCGAGCAGGATTACCCGCTGGCGTCACAAACCTACGCCACTTTGGTAGAGGCTGCACCGGAGGATCCGCAAGCACTGGCCTATGCCGCGCAAGCGGCATATCTGGCGGCAGGTCGTTCGCTCGGAGATCTGGCTCGTTTGCAGGCCGAGCAGTCGCTGGCAGCCGACCCGCAGCAACGCACTGCGCTGGGCTTGCTGGGCATGGCGTCTTTCGAGCAAGGACAGTTCCGGGCCGCCATCGAGTATTGGCAACGACTGCTGGTGATGGAGCCAGCAGGGTCTGACAGTGCGCAAATGATCAGTCAGGTTATTGAAACTGCCACACAGCGACTGGCAGCAGCAGATTCAGGCGCCGCAGCACCGCCCTTGGCCCCCAGTATTGCGCCCGCGAGCTCGCAAGACGCGGCTGCCGCACCGAGTATTGGCGTTACAGTGCAGATATCGGTGCCCGATGACGCGGCAGTTTCGGCTACTGATACTGTGTTCGTGCTGGCACGCAATGCTGATTCTGACAGTCGCATGCCGATTGCGGTACAGCGTTTGACGGCAGCACAGTTACCGGTGACCTTGCGCCTCGATGACAGCAATTCTATGGCGGGCCAGAAATTGTCGGAAACGGCGTCTGTGATTGTCGCTGTGCAGGTTTCTGCCGATGGACGGCCGGGCGAGGATGGCGCTTCCTGGCTGGGGCAGGTTGGACCCGTGACTCCGTCGATGGACAAGGAGGCACTGGCTATCGTGTTGCAGGCTAAAGCCCCGGGGAGCTAGTGCTTCTCGAGTGCGCTTGGTGACTGGGTGGTGACTGAGTGGTGACTGAGTGATGGCTGGAGTTGTCCCCGGCATCCGGTGAGCAGCAGCGGGGAGAGTGCCCCGCTTGCTCGAAGGGCGAGCATTCGCCGCGGGGCACTCTCCCCGCTGCCGCTCACCTCGGATCGCGAGATACTGGAGCCTATGTGAGGTTCTTCAGCTTCTGTGGAATCGAAAGTGTGTGCGTGGATTTGCCACGTTTACTGGTGTGCTTTTCGTCTCAGTAGCAAACACAAAAGCGAACACAAAAGCGAAGTTTCGCATTTCCCCTGTTCAGGCATAGTGTTGATCGTTTAAAGTAGATACACTATATCTTGTGTCTGGCGCGCGGCTATTTCCAGTCAAAATCCAGCATATATCTATAAAAAACAATCGGTTGCGGGACATAACTAAGGTAATATGCGACTAAAGTCAATCAAGCTGGCGGGATTTAAGTCATTCGTTGATCCCACGACAGTCAATTTCCCCAGCAACATGTGTGCGGTCGTGGGTCCCAATGGCTGCGGCAAATCCAATGTTATCGATGCGGTGCGCTGGGTGTTGGGTGAAAGCTCCGCCAAGAATCTGCGTGGCGAATCCATGGCCGATGTCATCTTCAATGGCTCGGTCAATCGCCAGCCTGTTGGACAGGCCACTATTGAACTGGTGTTCGACAATAGCGAGGGCCGTGTTGGCGGTGAGTTTGCCAGTTATGCTGAGATCTCTACGCGGCGTCTGGTAACCCGCGACGGGCAATCTGACTATTTTCTTAATGGCACCAAGTGTCGGCGTCGCGATATCACCGATATTTTTCTTGGCACCGGGCTCGGCCCGCGCAGCTATGCCATTATCGAACAGGGCATGATCAGTCGGTTGATCGAGTCCAAGCCCGAGGAACTGCGGGTCTTTCTTGAGGAAGCAGCGGGTATCTCCAAGTATAAGGAGCGGCGCAAGGAAACCGAAAGCCGCATGCGGCGCACGCTCGAAAATCTCGACCGTCTCACTGATCTGCGCGACGAGCTGGGGCGGCAGTTGCAGCATCTGCAGCGTCAGGCCGCCGCTGCCGAGAAGTACACTGAGCTCAAAGCAGAGGAACGCGAGCTGAAAGCCCAATTACTTGCGCTGCAGTGCCAGGCGCTCGATAGCCAGATAAATAAGGCGACGCAGACTATCGGTGAACTGGAAGTTAAGCTGGAATCTATCCACGCGGAGCACCAGCGCGTTGATACTGCCATTGAGCAACATCGGGTAGATCATACGGATCGTACCGATGACTTCAACAAAGTGCAGGCCACCTACTACCAGTTGGGTTCTGAGGTTGCTCGTATAGAGCAGACAATCAAGCACCAACAGGAGCGTGGCCGACAGCTTCAGGATGACTTGGCCCAGACCGGGGCGAATCTTACAGAGTTGGAAAGTCATCTCGGCGATGATCGAGGCAAGTTGGCCCG
>JBDNIE010000053.1:0-7694 GCA_041688425.1 Halioglobus sp.
CGATCTCACACCGACCAAGCTCATCAAAAAATCCTCAACCACAATCTGTACAGCGGGACGAATGCCGTCAGGTAAGCCCGGTTTTTCGGAGACTCCTTCTATTTCTGCGCCTGTTGCCGAACAATGCCGAGGTGTCAGCTTCTTTTACATGGCATAACAGCAATCGCTCTCATCATGAAAAAATAATGTTATAAATTAATAACATATGATTCATGGCGCGAGTCTTGCAAAAAAAATTGACGTCGGGTGAGGTGAATGCCTATCTATCAGATCGACAGACATAGTCCGAGGCTGGAGCCTCAAAGAAGATACGTTAATGAAAATAACAAGAAATACCATGACTCTAATAGCCGCCTCGCTGGGCGCTGCAATGCTCGCAGGACCGGCCGCTGCTGTGCCAGTGTCGTCCACCGCGTCGCTGGCCTACGACGGCACCATCAACTTCAGCCTGAGTAATGGCCTTTCGGTGGTTGGTGCCCTGGACGCTCAGTACCGAACACCGCCCGGATCGCCCCGCCCCTACCAGTTCAACACCAGCCTTAGTTTTGGCGAGGTCTCTATAACGCCGGTCATTACGATCACGACCCCTGAGATCGTGCTGTTTCCCGGTATATGTATACCTTTCTTAGGCTGTTTACCGGATACAACTCTGCCCTCGCAGGTCATCCCGTTCACACCGACCATCTCTCTAACAGGCCCGGTCAACGTCTATAACTTGTCCTACACCAGCTCTGAGCTGCCGCTGGGTCAAATCTTCAATTTTGACTTCGGCACGCCGCTGCTCGGTGATGCGCTGACCATAGACGACGTGGTTCGGACTCAGTTTCAGACCGGTGCGACGAGTGTCAGCGAGACTGGATCAGTCGTTGGCCCGCTCATGGCCAGCTATGAATACAATGGCGTCCTGCAGCCAGATGGCAACACGATTCTGGCTGATTACCAGCTTGACGTTACCGGTCCCGGATTTCTCGGTGACCTCGAAATGGCCTTGCTGGACATTATTAATGACAACACTGATCTGCTGGCAGACCTCGCACTTGAGGCGCTCATCGCCAGCAACCCCTGTGGCGGATTGGGCCCCTTGCAGGGTGCTTGCAACAATATTCTCGCCGGATTGGATAGCAGCCAGCTGGGAATCTCAGTCGACAGCATCGGTAACTTCAGCTCTACCTACTCGCTGCAGAAGTCGATCGTCCCCGTTCCGGTACCCGCCACTCTGCCGCTTTTGGCTTTGGGCTTAGTGCTGGTGGGCCTGGCTGGACGCCGTCGCAAAGTCGCAGCAGCCTAAAGGCAGTCCGCAGCGATGGCCTCGGCACCCTTATTGGGTGTCAGGTCATCGCCTCAAATCGTTTTATATCTGAACACAACGCTCATCGTGGCAACACGATGGGCGTTTTTCGTGTAGGAATGGTCAACCCGGCCTGCCTATGCAGTATGATTCAGGGTCATGTTTTCGGGCGACAGGAATGCGATGAGCAAAAAGTTACTCCCCGAGTGGTATCCCCAGGACGCTATCCAGATCGCTTGGCCTCATGCGGGCACGGACTGGGCGCGACTGCTGCCCGAGATCGAGGCCTTCTACTATGAATTGGTGGACACACTCAGCCAGCAACAGCAGGTGGTGATAGCCGCTGACCCGGCACTGGATAGCGAGCGTATTCGGGAGGAGTTGCGCCGCCGCGGTGCCAATGTGGGCAATGTGCGTTTGTTTTCAGTCGCCACTGACAATATCTGGGCCCGCGATCACGGCCCAATTGCAGTGGGAGACGAAAGCGGCATCGAATTGCTGGACTTCCAGTTCAACGCCTGGGGCGACAAGTACGCCTGCAGCCGCGACAATGCAATCAACAAGGAAATTAAGCAACAACAGGGCTATGGCGTGCCATTATGTCAGGTCGATTTCATTCTTGAGGGCGGTTCTGTTGAGACCGATGGTGAGGGCACGCTGCTCAGCACCACCACCTGCTTGCTCAACCCTAATCGCAACAAGGGCATGGCGCTGGAGGATATACAGCTGCAACTGCGTAAGCACTTGGGCATAACGCGCTTTCTGTGGCTGCAACATGGGTATTTGGCGGGTGATGATACCGATGCTCATATTGATACGCTCGCGCGCTTTGTCGACCCCGAAACGATCGCCTATGTGCAGTGCACGGATCAGTCCGATGAACATTTTCCCGCGCTCTCGAAAATGGAGGCCGAGTTGAACGCTTTTCGCCAGGCCAGCGGAGTGCCTTACCGGCTTGTGCCGCTTCCTCTGCCGCAAGCTATTTTCAGTGCCTGCGGAGAGCGCCTGCCGGCTACCTATGCCAATTTCCTGATCATCAATCACTGTATCCTGATGCCCGTCTATGGTGATGCCGCTGACCAGGACGCCATAAGCGCAATGGCCGCTGTTTCGGGCAATCGCAGCGTGGTGCCCATCAACTGCCGCATACCAATAGAGGAATTCGGTAGCCTGCACTGCCTGACCATGCAATTACCCAAAGGAGCACTGAGTCATGCTTAAAGTTGCGCTCGTCCAGCAACGTTGTATCGCCGACGTGTTGGCCAACCAGTCTGAGTCAGAACAGCAGGTTCGCGAGGCCGCTCAGCAGGGTGCGCAGTTGGTCGTCTTGCAAGAGTTGCACTCGGGTCTTTACTTCTGTCAGACCGAGGACACAAGCTGGTTTGATCTGGCCGAGTCTCTCGATGGCCCAACGCGTCAGCGTTTTGAAGCGCTGGCAAAAGAGCTGGATATCGTATTGGTGATTTCGATTTTCGAGAAACGTGCAACAGGCCTTTATCACAACACTGCGCTGGTAATGGATGCGGGCAATGGCTATGCGGGCTTTTACCGTAAAATGCATATTCCCGACGATCCTGGTTTTTATGAAAAATTCTACTTCACCCCTGGGGATGCCAGTGGAGATTTAAATGGCTTTCACCCGATACAGACAAAAGTGGGCAAGCTTGGCGTGCTGGTTTGCTGGGATCAGTGGTATCCGGAGGCTGCCCGTTTGATGGCGCTCGCGGGCGCTGACATGCTGATCTACCCCACCGCTATCGGCTGGAGCCCGAATGATGATGAGGCCGAAAAGCAACGCCAATTGGGCGCCTGGCAGATCGTCCAGCGAGGCCATGCTGTGGCCAACGGGCTGCCGGTGATTGTACCAAACCGCACCGGTTCGGAGTTGTCGCCCGATGGCGAGAAAATTGATTTCTGGGGCCACAGCTTTGTGGCAGGGCCTCAGGGGGAGATTCTGGCTGAAGCGCCAGCGGATGAACCTGCCACTCTAATAGTAGAGGTGGATCTCAGGCGCAGTGAAGATGTGCGCCGTATCTGGCCGTTCTTGCGCGACCGCCGGGTAGACGCTTACCCGAATATTGTGCGGCGGTTCATCGACTGACGAGGTGCGATTGTCTGCAGTGGGCTGTCGCAAAAATCCTGCCTCCGGCATTGTGATTCTAAAACAGCTTACGCTCTGGTGATCAACTCAGCACTATAACTGTAGTCCAAATACGGCTGCTTTGCGTGTTCGACCGGGCGCACACTGAAACTCTCGGATGGCATCCGTTGCGAGCTGAGGTTTGGTTGGTTACAATATCGACTTGCCTGATTTTCCAGTCATTCCTTGACGGTCACGCGAGCGCCCCGTCGAAACTTCAACCCAAGGTTACTTTCTATGTCAGACACACCCGTTTTTCTGGTCGTCAATCTGTCCATTACCGACGTCGAGCCTTATCGTGTGTATGAGAAGGGGTTTTTCGGACTCCTGAAAAAATACGGCGGGGAGTTTGTCACATTTGATGACAATCCCATTACGTTCGAGGGCGAGGTGCCGCGTTCCGGGCGCATGATTATTTTCAAGTTTCCGTCAGAGCAGGCCGCGAAGGACTGGTACGCTGACGAAGAGTATCAAGCCCTGAGTGAGCACCGCCGGGCGGGTACCAAGCTGGAGTTCCTGACCCTCGTGCACGGGATGCCCGCTCGCAACTAGCGTGTGGCCCACCCTCGCTGATTCAGGAACAGGGCGGCACGCCAACCTTGGAGTCTGCGCCGGCCACTTCACGGACAAGCTTGGGTACCATATAGCCGGGCAGCGTTGCGGTCATGCCGCGTAGCAGCTGCTTTGCCTGGCTTTCGGGGACGTCAAAATGGGCTGCGCCCTGAACCTTGTCCAAAAGGTGTAGATAGTAGGGCAAGATGCCCGCGGCGAATAAGCGTTGGCACAGCGCGATCTGCGCCTCGACATTGTCATTGATGCCTGCCAGTAAAACAGCCTGATTGAGGACTGTGATATCACGGCGCCGCAGCGCCGCCGCCGCCGCCGAGACCGAGTCGTTGATTTCCTGCGCGTGGTTGCAGTGGATGACCATGATGGTCTGCAGGTCGCGGTGGGTGATTGCGTCCAGCAACGCATCGGTGATCCGCTCGGGTATTACGACAGGCAGCCTGCTGTGAATGCGCACGCGCTTCACATGCGCAATAGTAGCTATCTGAGCAACCAGTTCTCGCAGTTGTTCGTCGGTGGCGACGAGCGGGTCGCCGCCACTTAAGATAACCTCCTCTATGCTGGGCTCTGCGCTGATGTATTGCAGCGCTTCACGCCACTGCTGGCGGCTGTTCTGGTTCTCCTGATACGGAAAGTGGCGGCGAAAACAGTAACGACAATTCACGGCGCAACCGCCACTCACGATCAGCAATACCCGCCCGTTATATTTGTGGATGATGCCGCGTTGGGGAACCACAGCGCCGCTTTCGCCGACAGGATCGCGACCGTAGCCGGGTGTGGCGATCATCTCACTAGCGCTGGACAGTACTTGTAACAACAGAGGATCGTGCGGGTCCCCCTGGCGCATGCGCTGTACAAAGCTGCGCGGCACTTTCAGGGCGAAGTCATCGCCGGCCCCCGCGGCCAGTCCTACGTCCGTGATGGTGAGTTCCAGCGTGCGAAGTAACTCATCGCGTGAGGTAATCACATTGCGCAACTGGTGCTGCCAGTCGAGTGTTGATTCAGTAAGACGGCCGGTTAGCGGCAAGGGAACCTCAGTGAAATCTTGCGAGACGAGACGCATTGTAGCAATGAATTGGCAGGGTCGTCTGATACTGCTTTGAGCAAAAGTCCCGAGAGGATTTCAAGGCAATGAGCGGCCCTTGTCTTCTGCTAAGATATGGCGTGAGTTAAAGCAACAGGGAACGAAGATGGATTCCGACACGCGGGTGATCAAAGATTGGCTGAAAAAGCACAAGATATCCGAGGTGGAGTGTCTGGTGCCCGATATGACCGGCAATGCTCGTGGCAAATTTATACCGGCCCCGCAGTATCTATCGCGCGGCGAACCTCGATTGCCGGAAGGCATTCTGATCCAGTCTGTCACCGGCCAGTACTGCGAGGAGCATTGGGATCTGGTTGAGCCGTCGGATTCGGATATGATTCTAAAGCCAGACATCAGCACCATGCGGTTGGTGCCGTGGGCGAGGGAGCCCACTGCGCAAATCATTCACGATTGCTATACCTTTGACGGGCGCTTGCATCCGCTTTCGACACGAAATGTGTTGCGTGGTGTGCTGGATCTGTATGCGGAACAAGGATTGCAGCCGGTGGTCGCACCAGAGGTGGAGTTTTTCCTCGTCGCCAAAAATACCGACCCCGATGATGAACTGACCCCTCCACAGGGGCGCTCCGGGCGATCCGAGTCATCGCGCATGTCATACAGTATTGACGCAGTGGCAGAGTTCGAAGATTTTGTGGAAGACATCTACGACTATGCCGAGGCACAGAATCTGCAGGTTGGTGCGCTAATCCACGAGCATGGTGCCGCTCAGATGGAGATGAACTTTGAGCACGGTGATGCCCTGAGCCTCGCGGATCAGGTGTTTGTGTTCAAGCGCACTGTCAGGGAGCTTGCTCATAAACACGGGATATATGCAACGTTCATGGCAAAACCCATGCAGCGCGAATGTGGCAGTGCAATGCATATTCATCAGAGCGTTCTGCGCGCTGATTCCGGTGAGAATGTATTCAGTGATGGCAAGGGCGGCTACTCCGATACGTTTCTAAGTTATATCGCAGGCCTGCAAATCTATACGCCCCAATTGATTAGTTTGTATGCGCCCAACGTCAATTCCTATCGGCGACTAGCCCCGGAAGTGGCGGCTCCCATTAATCTCGACTGGGGTATTGATAACCGCACAACAGGCTTTCGTGTACCGCGCAGCGATGCCGCCGGAACTCGCGTGGAGAACCGCTTTCCCGGCGCAGACGTGAACCCTTATCTTGCACTGGCTGCCACGCTGGCCAGTGGTTATTTGGGCATGCAAAAAAAGCTGGTGCCCAGCGCGCCTAATCAGGGAACAGCGAATGAAGATGTTGTAAAAGTTGTTAGAACGCTGGAAGAGGGCCTGCGTCATCTGCAGGACTCCTCGGAGATGCGAGAAATTTTTGGTGAGTTGTTTATGCGCGCTTACAGTGCGATCAAGCGCCACGAGTTTGAGGAATTTAACCGGGTCATTAGTTCCTGGGAGCGCGAACATCTGTTACTGCAGGTCTGAACCTTACGTGACGCATAAAAACCCTCTACGGCCGGGCAAAGGCCGAAGGAATTAAAATGTTCAGCAGTAATGATTTGTGTAGTCTGCGTTGGGACGCTGTCAGCAATAAGGTGGAGGTGATCGACCAGACATTGCTGCCCCATGCATTGCGCTGGTGTCATCTGGATTCCCTGCCGGCCTTCTGTCATGCCATCAGCACTATGCAGGTGCGAGGCGCGCCACTGATCGGGATTACCGCCGCGTTCGGATTGGCCCACGCACTGTCTGATGACGCATCGAATGAAAATCTCGCAGGCGCTAGCACAGCACTGCTTGCAACCCGACCTACTGCAGTAAATTTGCGTTGGGCGCTGGAGCAGATCGCAGTCACCGTGCGCGATTTGCCGCCCGCTGTGCGCGCGCAAGCTGCACTGAACAAAGCCCACTTGCTGCGCGAAGAGGATATCGCCAATTGCGAGCGCATTGGTGAGAACGGATTGCAGCTACTGCAGCAGTTGGGCGTCGATGGCCGCCTCAACATTATGACGCATTGTAACGCCGGTTGGTTGGCAGCAGTCCAATGGGGTACGGCTTTGGCGCCCATTTACAAAGCGCATGCTCAAGGCATCCCGGTGCATGTTTGGGTGTCTGAGACACGGCCTCGCAACCAGGGCACCAATCTGACTGCATGGGAGTTACACCGGGCGGGTGTGCCCTGCACTATTGTTACCGATAACAGTTGCGGTCAATTGATGCGCGAGGGGCGAGTCGATTGTGTGATCGTAGGCAGTGACCGCACGGCCGCCAATGGCGACGTTTGCAACAAGGTAGGGACGTATCTCAAGGCGCTGGCGGCGCGGGCCAGTGGAATTCCCTTCTATGTTGCACTGCCTACATCGACCATTGACTGGTCCTGTGCCGGTGGCGAACAGATTCCTATTGAAGAAAGAGATGCTTCAGAGGTGCTGAGTATCGTCGGCATTGACGCATCGGGCGAGCTGCGTGAAGTCAATTTGGCGGCCGCCTATAGCGTTGCACTGAATCCCGCTTTTGATGTGACGCCGTCCGAGTTGGTTGTGTCACTGATTACTGAGCATGGAAACTTTGAAGCCAGCAAGAAGGGGTTGCAGCACCTGCGGTCAGTTGCAACGGGTACCTAACTTCACGCGTCTGCTTACGC
>JBDNIE010000003.1:0-2824 GCA_041688425.1 Halioglobus sp.
ATTCCTCGACGGCACCCAGTCTGTGGCTTTCAACGTGGCCACTGATAAGCCTGAGCGCTACCGCTGGGTACAGAAGACCCTGGTGAAGCACCGGTATTTGCTGCTTGGCAAAACAGACCGGGGAACCGTCACTCGCTACCTGATGAAGGTAACAGGCTACTCCCTGGCCCAGATCAAGCGCCTGATACAGCAATACGTCAAAACAGGCACAATCTCAGCGAAGCCAGCTCGCCGTAATGGCTTCAAACGCGCCTACACAGAGGCTGATCAACTGCCCGTCAAAGCTAATGTTGCTTGCCATTGATCTTGACGAAAACTTCATCAATATAGAAGGTATCGCCACAGCCGAGATTACAGGTAACTTAACCACCAGTCCTTACGGCGGCTTTTAATGTCGGCCATCCAGCGGCATAAGGGGTAGAGTAAGACCAGTACCAGCAGCCAGACCAGGTAGACGCCGGTCAGGCTTACCCCATAGTCCGGTGGGAAGAACGCGAAAAATGTCATGAACTCACCGGCCTGGAACCCCTGCAGTAAACCCAGCGCTATCGCCAGCAGGTGCAACAGGTAAAAATGCGCCACATAGAAGGCGAATGGCACCCTGCCGAACATCACCAGCGTATCCTTGAGCACGCCGGTAAGTCTGTCCGCAAGGCCTGCGAGTATCGCCATTGGACCCAGGGTGGCCAACAGAAACAGCAGACTGGGCGGGTATTTGGTGACATTCATAAAATCCATGGCGGTGGCAAGCGCCCCCGAGTTCTGCTCTTGCCAGGGGTTTGCATCGCCGTACCAACCACTGAATCGCAGTAATATGAAAGTAGCAACAGATGCGATGCCGATCCGGATGAGCAGCGCGTCCCGCTCCGCAGGCTCCCTGGCAAAAATAAAGGATGATCCAAACCCCAGCAGCATGACGCCGAACCAGGCCACCAACGGGTAGATTTCAATGATGAAAAAGGGCGGGGCAAGAAAGGAGCCCTGGTAAAACAGCAGGGCCAACAATGAAGATGCGCCACTTTGATTGTCGGGTGCCGGCCACAGCGGGTCCAGCATATTGTGGCCCAGCAGGATCAGCACGCCCAGGTAAAGACAGTTGCGAGCGCCAAGAAACTGGGCGGCACCCAGCAGCACCATGCTGGCGCCTATAGCCCAAATCACCTGCAGACCTACCAGTATCGCTCCGCCCACCTGGGCCATTCCCAGTGGGGAAAAAGTCCATGCTGTAGAGATGATGGTTACTTCCACAAAAATGAGCCAGAGCCCTCTCTTGAACAGGAACATGCCAAGTTCTTGCGGTGATTTGCGCGCGGACATCAGGCCCGCTGAGGTGCCCGCGAGAAAAACAAAAACCGGGGCGCAGAAATGGGTTATCCAGCGCGTGAGATACAGGGAGGCTGGGACATCGGGCTGGTCCATGGGATTCGTTGCATTGCCGATCAAAAAGAAATCGCGGGCATGGTCTATCGCCATGATCACGATGACCAGGCCGCGCAGAAAGTCGATGTTGGTCAGGCGGTAGGAGCGGGCATCCGTGCCGATAGATTGTGACATCTGAGTATCCTATCTTGTTATTCTGATGACAGGCTTCTCGTCTGTCGCCGGGTGTTGTATCTGAGATGGGTTGCGATTAAGCAGTTTCCACAGGATAGCCGTTTTCAGTCCACTGTTGCATGCCTTTATCGAGCGCGACTGCGGTAAATGGTAGGCACAATGAACAAAGGCCCCGAAGGACCTTTTATTACTGTATCGATGGCGGTGGTGGCAGTCTGAGCAGGGATCGTCTCCAGGAGTTTCCCTGTATACGGGAAATCTACAGGGAAATTTTCAAATTCCCGGGCCTGCGCTACCACCCTCTTCCGTGTAACCACCTGTACCCATAGGGATTTATGTAGATACCGGCCATCAAAGGCAAGATTTAACAGGGAATTATCAGGGAATACGTATAAACGTTGTTATGGCAACAACTCTGGCATCGCGCTCAAACATAACTGTCCCAAGGCTTCGAATGCGTGGGGGACAGCTCGCTAGCCCGCCGCTGTATTCGCCACAGCCTTGCGCTTGGCTTTCGACTTACCGCCTTTCACGGCAACCAGGCCTTCCGCTGTCACCTGCCGGGTCGGTGTCCATTGCTCCAACTCGGCCTGGTATCTGGCCAGTGTGTGATTGGCTTGCATCGCCATCCAACTCTCGGCCGAGCGACCCAGCACCTTGCTCATCTTCACCGCCAGGGTCGGAGACAAGTCGATCTTTTCATGAATCAGGCGGCTCAAGGTGGACTCTGACACTTCCAGCGCATCGGCCAATTCGGTGGCCCTTAGTCCCAACTCATCTATATAGTTACGCTTGATGAACCCGCCAGGGTGTACAGTAATTTTAGCCATCAGTGATAATCCTCATAATCCACGACATACGCATCGCCGTTCTCAAACTCGAAGGTCATTCGCCAGTTGCCGCTGACCCAGATAGCGTGCCGCCCTTGATCCTGTCCCTTCAAGGGGTGTAGGCGCCACCCCGGCAGATCCATATCCGCAATGTCCGTGGCGGAATCCAGGGCGGCCAACTGGTCGCGCAGCTTGTCTTCATGGTCGGAATTGATGCCTCGGGTATCGTTGCCACCGCTGTTGAAGAATTTCTTCAGCGCTTTGTGCCTGATACTCTTAATCAATTTCTACTTTCCCTTCTGAATACGAGGGTAGCGTATAAAAATATTGTATATTGTGCAAGATGCAAGAAATTATCTAGTTGACGGACTCCCAGATCAGGAGGGGCTTGAGAACAAAGAGGAGCAGCTGAAGGAATCCTGGACGCCCCGATTCCAATG
>JBDNIE010000339.1:0-2836 GCA_041688425.1 Halioglobus sp.
GGCTTCTATAATACTCAGCCCTGACCCGGTGTCTTGCGAGGTTGAGTTGGTTTGATACCGCTGCGCGGGCACCGAGGAAACGTTGAGCCTGCCTCAAGACAGTGCGACCGTGCACCAGAGAATCTCACTGCGCACAGGCACGCACCGGTCGCCCCTCCGTGCATGCAACGCTACGCACAACATTTCCTTCGTTTATGTGCAACAAAGTTGACACAACTGCGAGGCATACTGGCAACTGGCCGGATTCTTGCAGGGCATCTTTTGGTGATTCTTGCAGTGAGGATCATTAGCGAAGATGGTCTTCACCTGATCGATTTGTCTGAGTACAAACTGCACCCGAGGGATACAGTATGAGAGCTCTGGATACACAACTGGTCTTCCATATTTGCCGGGGCGAAGTGGTTTCATATCACCGGTATCACTCCGGCACTGAGCCAGTCTGCTGCAGACCTCAGTCTGGAGTCAGTCAAGGCTGCAAAGGCTGCTGGTCTCTCCGTTTCCTGTGATTTTAATTATCGCGGCAAGTTGTGGAAATACGGCAAAAGCGCTTCGGAAGTCATGTCCGAACTGGTTAAATACGTTGATGTCGGTATTGCCAATGAAGAGGACTGCCAGAAATCCCTGGGTGTCACAGTGGATGTTGATGTGGTCAGCGGCGAGTTGAGCGTCGAAAAGTACCAACAGCTCAGTGCGAGGATGTTAGAGATTTATCCCAACCTTTCCGTCATGGCGATTACTTTGCGGGAATCCAGCAGTGCGGATCACAACGGTTGGTCCGCATGCTTGCGGGATAAGGATGGGTTCCATTTGTCCCGCCGCTACGAGATTACGGACATTGTGGATCGTGTTGGTGGAGGAGACAGCTTTGCTTCTGGTCTGATTTATGGATTGAATGCTTACTCGAATAAACAACCAGCACTGGAGTTTTCTGCGGCGGCCAGTTGTCTCAAGCACTCCATCATGGGTGATTTCAATCGAGTCTCCGTAGCCGAGGTTGAAAAACTCATGGCAGGGGATGCATCCGGCAGGGTGAACCGGTAGGGACTTCATCGGTTGCGTTTGCTGTGCCTGTGGTGCAGATTGAGCAGGACAGATGTTGATCCGTTTCTATTCCAGAATCCGCTCTTAACGCGTTACTATGGAATTCCTTTCAGCTTTCGCAATCATGAAATGAGTCAACGAGTAGCCATTATTGGTGCCGGACCCAGTGGGATTGTGGCAGCGAAATTCCTGCAACAAGAAGGGTTGCAGACCACTCTGTTCGAGCAAAGCGATCAGGCCGGTGGCCAGTGGCATGTCAGCAATTCACTGAGCGGTATCTGGCCCGGCATGCCCACCAATACCTCGCGCATCATGACCCAGTTCAGCGATCTGGATCACTTGCCCGAATTGTCCGCTTTTCCTGTTGTAGAAGAGATCCAAGACTACCTGCAGCGCTATCTCGACACTTTTGATTTGCGTAAATGCCTGCGCTTGAATTGTTGGGTCGAGCGAATTCAACCCGATCAGTCTGGCACATGGTCAGTCATATATCGAACGGCCGAAGGCTCTACTGTTCAAGAGAATTTTGATTTTGTGCTGGTTGCCAGCGGGCGCTTTAACCAGCCCTTCATTCCTGATGTACCGGGTTTGCCATTCCCTGATGACCCGAACACGCTCATTGAAATTTATCACTCGCATCAGTACATGGGTCCTAACGTGTTCAAGGGTAAGCGCGTGCTGCTGGTAGGTGGTGCGATCAGCGCATTGGAGATCGCCAGCGACCTGGCATTGAAGAGCGATGTGAAAGTGAGTATTGCCTATCGGGGCCAGCGCTATGTGATGAAGAAAGCTGCTCAAGGTGTACCCACGGACCACATCAATTTCTCGCTCTACGAGGCCCTGGCAGCAGAACGATTAAGTAGTGATGAACTGGCCGCCAAGATGCGGGACTTTATCGTGGCTGAGTTCGGCAGCCCCGATGAATTTGGGACACCTAAGCCGAATGAGGACGTGCGCATTGCCGGGGTCACAAAGTGTGACCACTTTCTTGGACTGGTGGCGCAGAAGCGCATTAAGGTTCATCCCTTTATCAGCCGAATCGAAGGAAACACGGTGCATTTCACAGATGGAAGCTATGCGCAGTTTGATGCCATTATTTTTGCGACGGGCTACCAGTTGGATATGCCCTTTCTTCGTGCCGATGAGGCACAAGTTATAGGGCTGGATTCCCAGCATCTGGGATTATACAAAAACACCTTTCACCCTGATTTGCCCGGGCTTACTGTGGCGGGTTTCTACAATCAGGTGGGGCCTTATTTTCCGGTGCTGGAGTTGCAGGCCCGCTGGATTGCTTACGTGTGGTCGCAGAAAATTGAATCTCCCGGCGAAGACTCAATGCGAAAGGGTTTGAAGGAGTACCTAAATAGCTGGAAGCAACAGCAGAAACTGCCCATGCACAAACTGGCCATGTTGTTTGCCCGAGCATCGGGCGTTGAGCCTGATCTCGAGCAATGGCCAGATATAGCTCGTGCACTGTGGTTCGGCCCGCTCTCGGCATCCGTATTCCGGTTGTCAGGCCCGGATGCCGTGACTGACGCCCATCAAAAAGTACATGCAGCCGCGCAGGCTTTTGGAATGATTACCGAGCCTTTTTTTACTGCTGCCGAAAAAGAACGATTGCAATCCATTTCTGTGCGGATCGCAACTTAGGGCACGGTATAGGCAAGTTAACTTTCTCAGACAGCGCTAATTTGACCTGGAATTTCAAGCCACTGCCCCACTCCATTCTGCGAACGCACCTTCCCTGAGATTTTGATAGTGCTCTGCTCGAACGAGGTGGCGCCCAAGATTGAAC
>JBDNIE010000054.1:0-2431 GCA_041688425.1 Halioglobus sp.
GTCCGGCATCTCCTGATATGACAAGGCTTGAGTGCCGACTTGGACGGTTGTCGTCCTGTCCAGCAACTGGTCCATAGCCCAGTTTGCTACCAGTGCACTCACCCCCCAGTTCTGTATGGGCGGATACTCTGGCTCCATCAGGCTGCGGACCACATGATTGGCGACGATAAACGACGCTGCAGCAAAGGCGGTTTGCTCGCCCAGTGCTACGCCAACGTCGCTATGCCTTGAGATGTAGCTATTGTAGTTATGGGTCCATCCACGGCCCATATGCGCGGTATCGCTGGCCGCTTGTTGACTGTCGTAGCTGCGCGTGAAGCTCAGTCCCCGCGCTCCGGCTCCACCCAAAGAAAGATCAGTAATATCCGAGAAAAATGCGCCGGTGCGCAGATCAACGGGGTCACTGACGGGTGTGCGGCCAATGTTTTTTTGCGGTGTTCTTAGAGCCGTCGTTTTTTCCTGGGTCACATTGGGTGACGCGCGTCGTGCAAAGGTAGCATAGCCACCGTTCATGGCAGGCGAACCCCTGGGAGAGATGATCATCCCCAGACTACGCCGATTCTCGTCTGAAAAATAAGCCATATGCCCACTACCACGCCATTCGTTCAATTCGATCGCACCGAACTCAGGCACAACCAACGTTTGCCCATGTGTTTTGGCGAGAGCTTCAAACTTGAGAATTTCAGCACCCGTATAATTCTTGAGTTCGGGCTCCAGTTGATCAAAATTTACATTATTAAGCAGGAAAAGCCTGCCTTGCACGGCGTTATTCAACGCGATGATTTTTATAGTGGACATTCCCGGATTGGACATACCTTGCAGCTGCTCCAGTACACTGTGCTCCATGGCGCTGCTGAATAATCCGTCTGACAGAAATGAGCCTGACTTCGCCGCCGCACTTCGCTTGGAAATACTCGCCGCCTGGGCCTTCACATCAATGTAATAGCCTTCTTCCTGAGCCATAAGTCCGAATCGGTGATGTCGAATCATACGAACACCAGCAATTGCACACTGCATATCCGCATTGAGTTGGGTTTGCCGCATCCAGGAAAGCCCCATGATATTGAGCGTTTCGGAAATACGCTCACGAGAATCCTCTGCCTTACCCTCAATGCTCATACGACTCAATAGGCGCTGACGTTCCTGGATCAGGGTCGAATGCTTGTCGCCACCGAAACCTGATATCAGCACATAACTGCTGCTGCGTTCTACGTTATATTCGACGCCAATCTGATCAGCGAACGAACCATTACCTGCAAGGTAGGGGTGCCTCACCGAGACGATGAGCCTATTTTCGGTGCCAGGCAGCGGCGATGCCGGCTCTTGAATTTCAATTTGATCATCAATGAAAATAAGCGCCACCCCGAAATAGTAGTGAAGGCTGACTTTTCTGCCTGCGATATCCTGAATACGCTTGGTGATATCGATACCACCATGCTCTATCTGCACCGTATGCGCATACCCGTCAGGAATAGCAGACCAAACGTCAGTAGCCACTACAGACAGCGGGAGCACGTTGGGCAACACATTAGTGCGATCTGGAATGATTTTGTAACCGCCGAGCACTTCCTGGACTGAAGCGTTGGGGTGATGTTCCCCAAGATAGGACACAAGCGTTGTGGAAAGACCTGTCAAGTAGCTATCAATTCCGGCATCACTCATTCCATCGATGGAGTTTGGCGTCACTGCACCCCCTGACGAGTACAGTAAACTGGGCTCCAGGTACCCCATTGCTGCATCGAGATCAATCGCTGCAAACTCACTGGACAGTTTGAACGCCGGGTCAAGCGACACGGGATTACTGTCAACAACGACTTCAACCCAAATACGGCTGAATCGCAGAATGTTTCCATCAAGAACAACGGGTACGCCACCATTTGCCAACATGCCAGCAATGATCTGCACATCCTCTTCGACACCCAACCAATCAGCCAGCTGATTCAGCTGTACAGCATCATTGATTGGCACTCTGGCGTTACCGAATACATACTGTGCCTGATAGCCTGCAGCGCGCAACAACTCAACCAGTAAAGCCGCTTGATCAAAATCATTGCCGCTGCGCTCTTGCAGCGTCAGGTAGGGGCCTTTAAGGGAACCAAAATAGGGTACATATTCGACGTTATTACGAACATACTGGTAGATACGTCGAGGATCATTCTCCAGCGCCTCCGCCAGCTGCGAATACTCTGACGATGTTGCAGCAGCCAATTGAGAGAGCGCATCCCCGGGGGACATCCTGGATGGGGCAGGCATAGATCGACTCTCCAGCGCCTGTCGCGACTGCTCGGGCGAAACGCGCTCCAATGTTCCTGCATACCAACCGGATCTATCTGGCATCCTTGAGCCAATAGATGCTTTTACTTGCTGCACTGGCGAGTCAGACACAGCCTGCGCTGTGGCGCTGCCGGCGAGTAGTAAAGACAATCCCATA
>JBDNIE010000055.1:0-2431 GCA_041688425.1 Halioglobus sp.
GTCCGGCATCTCCTGATATGACAAGGCTTGAGTGCCGACTTGGACGGTTGTCGTCCTGTCCAGCAACTGGTCCATAGCCCAGTTTGCTACCAGTGCACTCACCCCCCAGTTCTGTATGGGCGGATACTCTGGCTCCATCAGACTGCGGACCACATGATTGGCGACGATAAACGACGCTGCAGCAAACGGGGTTTGCTCGCCCAATGCTATGCCAACGTCACTGTGTCTTGAGATGTAGCTATTGTAGTTATGGGTCCATCCACGGCCCATAAGCGCGGTATCGCTAGACGCTTGTTGGCTGTCGTAGCTGCGCGTGAAGCTCAGTCCCCGCGCCCCGGCTCCGCCCAGAGAGAGATCAGTAATATCTGAAAAGAATGCGCCGGTGCGCAGATCAACGGGGTCACTGACGGGTGTGCGGCCAATATTTTTTTGCGGTGTTCTCAGAGCAGTCGTTTTTTTCTGGGTGACATTGGGCGACGCGCGTTGTGCCAACGTAGCATAGCCGCCGTTTAAGGCAGGCGCAGCCTTGGGAGAGATGATCATCCCCAGACTACGCTGATTCTCGTATGAAAAATAAGCCATATGCCCGCTACCAACCCAATCGTTCAATTCGATCGTACCGAACTCGGGCACAACCAATGTTTGGCCATAAATTTTAACGAGAGCTTCAAACTTGAGAATTTCAGCACCGGTATAATTCTTGAGTTCGGACTGCAGTTGATCAAAATTTACACTATTGAGCAGGAACAGCCTGCCTTGCATGGCGTTGTTCAACGTGACGATTTTTATAGTGGACATTCCCGGATTAGAGATGCCCTGCAGCTGTTCCAGTACACTGTGCTCCATGGCACTACTGAATAATCCGCCTGATAGGAATGAGCCTGACTTCGCCGCCGAACTTCGTTTGGGAATACTCGACGCCTGGGCCTTCACATCAATGTAATAGCCTTCTTCCTGAGCCATAAGTCCGAATCGGTGATGTCGGATCATACGAACACCCGCAATTGCAGACTGTATATCCGCATTGAGTTGAGTTTGCCGCATCCAGGAAAGCCCCATGATATTGAGCGTCTCGGAAATACGCTCAGGAGAATTCTCTCCCTTCCCCTCAATACTCATACGACTCAATAGGCGTTGACGTTCCTGGATTAGGGTTGAATGCTTCTCGCCACCGAAACCTGATATCAGCACATAACTACCGCTGCGCTTTACGTTGTACTCCACGCCAATCTGATCAGCGAACGAACCATTACCTGCAAGGTAGGGGTGCCTCACCGAAACGATGAGCTTATTGTCGGCACCAGGCAGCGGCAACGTCGGCTCTTGAATTTCAATTTGATCATCAATGAAAATAAGCGCCACCCCTAAATAGAACTGAAGGCTGACTTTCCTGCCTGCGATATCCTGAATACGCTTGGTGATGTCGATACCGCCATGCTCTATCTGCACCGTATGCGCATACCCGTCAGGAATAGTAGACCACACGTCAGTCGCTGCTACCGACAGTGGGAGCACGTTGGGCAACACATTGGTGCGATCTTGAATGATTTTGTAACCGCCGAGTACTTCCTCGACTGAAGCGTTGGGGTGATGCTCCCCAAGATAGGACACAAGCGTTGTCGAAAGACCTGTCAAGTAGCTATCAATCCCGGAATCACTCATTCCATCGATGGAGTTTGGTGTCACTGCGCCACCGGACGAGGACAGTAAACCGGTTTCCAGGTAGCCCATCGCTGCATCGAGGTCAATCGTTGCAAACTTACTGGACAATTTGAACGCCGGGTCAAGCGACACGGGACTACTGTCAACAACGACTTCAACCCAGATGCGACTGAATCGCAGAATGTTTCCATCAAGAACAACGGGTACGCCACCATTTGCCAACATATCCGCAATGATCTGCACATCCTCTGCAACACCTAACCAATCAGCCAGTTGTTTGATCTGCACAGCATCATTGATTGGCACTGCGGCAATACCGAATACATACTGTGCCTCATAGCCTGCAGCCCGTAACAACTCAACCAGTAAAGCCGATTGATCAAAATCATTGCCGCTGCGCTCTTGCAGCGTCAGGTAGGCACCTTTAAGGGAACCAAAATAGGGTACATATTCGACGTTATTACGAACGTACTGGTAGATACGGCGCGGATCATTCTCCAGCGCCTCCGCCAGCTGCGAATACTCTGACGATGTTGCAGCAGCCAATTGAGAGAGCACATCCCCGGGGGACATCCTGGATGGGGGAGGCATAGATCGACTCTCCAGCGCCTGTCGCGACTGCTCGGGTGAAACGCGCTCCAATGTTCCTGCATACCAACCGGATCTATCTGGCATCCTTGAGCCAATAGATGCTTTTACTTGCTGCACTGGCGAGTCAGACACAGCCTGCGCTGTGGCGCTGCCGGCGAGTAGTAAAGACAATCCCATA
>JBDNIE010000056.1:0-3434 GCA_041688425.1 Halioglobus sp.
AACGAACGAACGAACGAACGAACGAACGAACAGTAACGAACTACAGTAACTGGTAGAAACAGTTACAATTGAAAGATACATTTAACAGCTTTATCTATGTGGTGCGCAGGTCGCAACTGAGGGGCGCCGCAAGGCACTTGGGATAGTGCAGGCGGCGCGTGATGACAGCAGTGAACAGGTGTTCACGATTATGGTGGGCAAATTGTCAGTACGCTGTAGGCATATTTTCGCTAAGCCGGCCGCAATGGAGAGGCGGCTATGACAGATGATTTTTTTTCCGCATCGGACGAGTGTTCCGATGCGTGCCTGCGTATCGATATGCCGGATGCGGATGTAACACTTTATCCCTCGCTCTTCTCGGAGCACGAAGCTGACACGCTTTTTCAGGATCTACTGCATCACATTGTCTGGCAGCAGGACTCCATCAAACTGTACGGCCGAGTCCACCCCGTACCGCGGTTAACAGCCTGGTACGGCGATCCTGATACGACCTACCGGTATTCGGGTATCACTGTTATATCTACCCCGTGGGTTCCGGTCCTGTTGACGATCAAAAAGCGCATCGAGGAAATTTCCAATGCCAGTTTTAACAGCGTTCTGCTCAACCGCTATCGAGATGGTGCAGACTCCATGGGATGGCACGCCGACGACGAGCGAGAACTGGGCACTAATCCCGTCATCGGCTCGGTGAGCCTGGGCCAGAGCCGGATATTGCAGATGAAACACAAAACCGATAAGTCGCAGAAGCGGGCGATTGCACTGACCAGCGGCAGCTTTCTTCTCATGCAGGGTGCAGTCCAGCACCACTGGCTGCACCAGATCGCCAAATCGAAGCGGCCACTGGGCGCCCGCATCAATTTGACCTACAGATGTATCGTATGAATTCAGGTGTCGCTAAGCTCGCTGTGCAGCGTGAGCCCTGCGCAACACGTTTGCCGTGGTGCAGGACTCTGGCTACATTGCCGCGATCTTCATTGGGACAGTCTGGCGACGCAGTGCCGAGGCAGTGTCGACTGAGCGCCACTATTTCTATCAGCGCGTCCCGGGGAGCGTTGTATTGCGCAATATCAGCATAGGGGAGTACTAGTGCAGGAATTTCTTCAAAACGACCTAACGCTTTTTGCATTGCCGCTGTTTATTCTGGTGATCGTGCTGGAAGCCGTTTGGGCACGTGTCGCGGAATGCGGTTGTATCGTAGAGTCGACCTGCAGGTATCGCTTAGCATGGGTCTAATTTGCGGTATCTGGATCGGAACCACGGTGGTGTATTGATCATCTGGGACAAGTTGTTTGGCACGTTCAGTCCTGAACGCGATGATGACCCGGTTGTCTATGGGCTGACAAGCAACATCGACTCCGACAATATCGCCTGGGTCGCTCTTCACGAATATGTCGCTATCGGGCGTGATCTGAAACGGGCTAATAACTGGCGAGACAGGCTGCGCTATTTGTTGTTGGCCCCGGGCTGGAGCCACGATGGAGAGGACAAGCGCGCCAGCCTACTGCGGCGCGCCCAGACCTGATCAGGCGGCCTGTGGAGCTGCCTGCGCGCCTCTTATCAACTTCCCGGGTACAGCGCCGGTGTACTTGCCGTTTTCCATAATCACTTCGCCGCTGACAATGGTGGCAATATAGCCGTGCGCATCCTGGAACATGCGCCGGCCGCCTGCCGGCAAGTCGAAAATGATTTGCGGAGAACCTAGTTGCAGTTGCTCGAAGTCGATCAGGTTGAGGTCTGCTTTCATGCCCACTTCCAGCGTGCCGCGGTCCGCGAGACCGACACAGCGCGCTGTATCATGTGTCTGCATCTTGACCACAGCCTCCAGCGCAAGGCGATGGCCACGCTGCCGATCGCGCACGTAGTAGCTGAGCATCTGGGTGGGAATGCTGGCGTCACACAATACTCCGCAGTGGGCACCGGTATCAGCCAGTGAGAGTACGGTGCTGTCGTCTTCAATTAAGGCGACTTGACGGCTGAGATCATTGGCGCCATAGCCAAAGCAGGGGAAGTACACGACCGTTTTGCCGCCTTCCTCCATCATGAGGTCGTAGCAGTATTCCTGGGGTGATATTCCCGCTTTGGCCGCTCTGGCGGCAATACTGTCCTCGGGGCCGGGTTCATAGTTAGGAGGGCTCCCCAACGGGTACAGTTTGTCGTAGCCGCCGACAATGGTGTCCATAAAAGCATCGCCCATCAGCGGCAATTCCTCGGCAACAATAGCAGCACGCACTTCAGGCTTCTTCAGTTCGGCGAGGCGCTGCTCATGTGACATGATCGACAGCGGACCGTAGTTGGCGTGAAAACTGAAGGGGTTAATGGTGCCATCCCAGCTCAGCAGTATGTTCACCGGGCGCGCACCCACATGCGGTATCAGCTGTGCACCTTCAGCCTTGGCCTTGCGAGAGTAATCGAGCTGCTTGAGAACACGATCCCAGTCTTCCTCATCGCGGAAAAAGAGTACGAAGTTGATCTGGCAGTTGTTCTCGATGGACAGGCGCTTCATCCAGTCCATCTCCTGCTCCCAGTTATGAAAGTCAGACACCAGACCAAAGATGCCTTTACCACCCAGCTCGCCAATGACCTTGCCGATACCGAGCAACTCCGCCTCGTCGGCGTAGGTACCAGGCATGACCTGATCGCCACCGGTAGTGTGCAGTTCGGTGCGTGACGTAGTGAAGCCCAGTGCACCGTGCTGCAGACCTTCTTTAACAATGGCGGCCATAGAGGCGACATCTTCAGGTGTCGCCAGTTCATTTTTAGCGCCGCGCTCACCCATTACATAGGTGCGCACTGCGCAGTGAGGTACCTGGGCGCCGACGTCGATAGCGCGAGGAAATCGCTCCACGGCATCAAGGTATTCGGGAAAACTTTCCCAGTCCCACTTCACTCCCTCGTGCAGTGCGGCACCGGGAATATCTTCTACATCCTCGACCACTGTAATCAGACGGGCGTGTGCCTCATCATTGGGCTCACAGGGAGCAAAACCGATACCGCAATTGCCCATCACCAAGGTGGTAATGCCATGGTTGGCGGCAGGGCTGCACAGCGGGTCCCATGTTGCCTGACCGTCCATATGGGAGTGCACGTCCACCCAGCCCGGAGTCAGGAGTTTGCCCTGCGCATCAATTTCCTTTTTGCCTGAGTCACTGACTTTCCCTACGGCGGCAATTTTGCCATTGCTGACCGCCAGATCACCGGCATAGCCGGGCTTGCCCGTTCCGTCGACGATTGTTGCGTTTCGAATTACCAGATCGTACATCGCTATGACCTCCCTCAAGGTTTAGGGCTAGTGTACTTAACTTACAGCCCGACAGGGTAGTTACGAAGCCTTAATGCGCCGCGCGGTTCAAATTTGACAACCTGCAGCAAGTCATCCTGCGGACAGTGCCTGCTCATCGTGCCTGGGGAGAGTGCCTGCGGAGAGTGCCTGCGGA
>JBDNIE010000004.1:0-22070 GCA_041688425.1 Halioglobus sp.
CGGGGCGGCCCTCCGCGGGGCGGCCCTCCGCAACCCAAGCCCCCCTAAAGGGGCTTATGGCGTGTACCAGCCCTATGCCATTCAAGTTATAGCCGAACTTGAAGCATCAGTAAGCGCCATTCGACTAAAAATAACGAGATTGCCAGAGCACGGGACCCAACTCGCCATGCTGACCCCAACCGACTCAGATGTAACATTGCCTTCTGTGATCTCCGCGCGAGTAAACAACTACGGCGCGCAGGAACTGGTGCTCACCATTGTCTTCCACCCGGACACCGCTCGCATCGGGCAAAAGGCGGTGGTGCCGCAGCAGTCCGGTAATGCGCCATGGGTGCTGGGTCGTCGTAGTCCCGACTTCAAGGGCCGCGCGGGCCAACCGCCGCAGCCACTCGATGACCCGCATATCAGCCGCAGGGCCATGCAGCTCACCCTGCGCGGTAAGCGGCTTGTGATCAATCGTTATGAAGCCACTAGTCGCTGTCGCCTGGGACCAGACGAACTGCACGAGAGCATCGATGTGGCGTGGGATCTTTTGGGTAACGGTATTCCAATCCTGCTCGGGCATAGCGTTGTACTGCTGTTGCGATTGGCGCGCCGTGAAACGCCACAAATCACTGCCAACACGCCAGACAGCTCGCTGCGCGGCAGCAGTGTGTGCATGGCCGATATACGCGAACAGATTGCGCGCGCTGGCGATAGCGACCTGGACGTTCTGATTCGTGGTGAGACAGGAACCGGCAAGGAGTTGGTCGCCAGGGCAATTCACCATGTCAGTCGCCGGGCTCAGGCGCCTTTGGTGAGCGTAAACATGGCGGCAATTCCGGTTGAGTTGGCGGCATCGGCTCTGTTTGGCAGCGCCCGGGGTGCGTTTACTGGCGCCAGTGAGGCCGTGGCGGGGTACTTCGAGCAAGCTGAGGGCGGCAGCCTGTTTTTGGATGAGATTGGTGATGCTTCCGTGGAAGTGCAACCGCAATTGTTGCGGGTTTTACAGCAGCGAGAGATCCAGACAGTGGGAGGCCCGATTCGACGGGTAGATGTGCGTGTTATCTCTGCCACTGACGCAGAGTTGGATAATCAGGGCGGCGACTTCAAGGCAGCTTTGCGCCATCGTCTGGGCGCCTATGAGATTGTTATCTCGCCGCTGCGAGACCACCCTGAAGATATTGGTGAATTGTTGCTGCACTTCCTCAGCCAGAGCGCTGCGGACGCAGAGCGCAGTGAACTTCTGCCGCATTCGCAGAGTGCGGCGCCTGACATTGCCGCCTGGGCAATTTTGTTTTTAAGCTTCGTGTCGTACTCCTGGCCCGGCAATGTGCGTGAGCTGGCCAACTTTGCCCAGCAGGTCGTGTTGGCCAGCAAATGCACGCCGGTGATAAACGACATATTGCGTTCTGCGATGATGACACCTGACAAGCAGGCGGTTGCATTTTCGTCTGGTTCGCGGCTGCGCAGAATGCAGGATATTGATGACGACATCTTCGAGCAGGCAATGGTTGCCAATAAATTTGAGTTGGTTAGGGTTGCGCAGCAATTGGGGGTCTCACGCACCGCCATATACCGGCGAATTGAAGCGTCTCCAGCGTATCGTTTGGCCAGTGAAATACCACCACAGGAGTTGGAGCGATTGATGTTGGAGAACGCGGGGGATTACGCAGCTGTCGCCCATCAGTTGCGCGTGTCACTCACGGCTTTGCGTAATCAGCTGCGGAAGTTATCGTCGGCACAGTGCTGAGTTGCAGACTTGGATAATTTTGTCGGTCCCTATCGTATTCTTCGGCTGATTAATCAGGGCGGACAGGGCAGCGTTTATCTCGGTTATGACAAGCGCTTGCATCGTCGCGTTGCGATCAAGATTTATCGGATGCCCGCGACACGTGTTGCGCGCAAGGAATTACTGCGCGAAGCCCGGGTAGTAGCCAGTATCCAGAGTCCCAAGGTGGTGCAGATCCACGATGTCATTGAATCGGGCGCTCATCTGGCGATGGTGATGGAATATGTACCCGGTTGTAGTTTGGAAGATTTCCTGGTTCAGGTGCGACCCTCGCTGGCCAGTGTGTTGACCGTTGGTGCTGACGTAGCCGGTGCGCTGGCCCTGGCGCGGCAGAATCATATCGTGCACGGCGATTTGAAAGCCGCCAATGTTTTGATTACCGAATCCGGCCGCGCCAAGCTCACTGATTTCGGTATCTCCAGAAGCACCGCCGATGGACGTTCCAGTCGTTGGGCGGCGGGCAGTCATTGTGCGCTATCCCCCGAGCAGTTTCTCGGCAAGCCACTTGATGAACGCTCTGACCTTTTTGCACTTGGCAGCCTGCTGTATCAAATGCTCTGTGGCGAAAAGCCTTTTTTCACTAATGGTCAGATCGATCCAGAACGCTTGTTGCGGCGGCCTGCCCGACCTTTACTCGAGAGGGTCACCGGGGATGTTGAGCTGCCTGATCGACTGCTGGATGTAATTTCGGAACTGCTGGAAAAAGATCCTCAGAATAGGCCGCCCAATACCCGCCGGGTACGGCAGGTTTTTCGCACGGTACTGCGCAGTCTTCCTGTGTCGGCTGGCATAAGTCTTTTGCGTGAGGCTGCACCCTGTTTTCGTTCTGAGTCGCCAGAGGATATTCTGCCACTGATACCCGAGGACCTTGGGCAGTTGGGTCGATCTGCCCTGTTGCCATCCGGTACCCTCGTGGCCAACATTTGGTACTGGCTTAAAACATTGCGCGGGCCGACTCGCGCAGCGCTGGCTGCTACTGTATTTGCCATTACGACAGTACTGTGGGTGATAGCGTCGCGCAACACAGTGACACCGTTGCGCTTTGAGCAACCGCAAATCACTATCGCCGCAGATGCAGTTGTGCCTGGCGGTATCACTAGCAGATGGCTGGTGATGGAAGTGAGGCAGGCACTGATAGATCAACTCGGTCACGTTCGCATCGTCGGCCCGATCGGTGCATATCCCCTGAGGGTTTTCTATGCGCGTGGTGAACCCTATAACTGGAACGAAGTGCCCGAGCTCTCCATTGAGATATCTCTGCGCTGCGTCGAAAATCTGTGTGCGTTTGCGGTGAGCCGCGAGCAAGCGGGTGATCGATCCAGTCGCCAAGGCATGTTGCTTGCGCATATGTCGACGCAGGAATGGGCCGATATTGTGCGCGATACTACTCTGGATCTTTACCGCTGATTCACACCAGGGCCAGCGATGAGGCTAACACCATCTGCGACAGGAAATACAGTGGCGTGCCCCATACACCGTTTCGCCGCGAGGCGGGCGGAATAAACTGATGCCGCGCTACCGCCAAATCGGAACAGGCGAAACCCCAGGCGCCCGCGATAATCAGGAATGCGGCCGGTTGGCCAGCAGTCAGGCCGGCGCACAGCAACATGGCCGATATCACCAGAATGTAAATCGTGACAGGAATCTTCATCGCGTCTGGAATATGGGGTATTAGCCAGCGCCACACAGCGACCAACAGCACCAGAGCGGGTACCGCAGAAACTGCCAGGCCGGATAGATTAGCGGGCAGTTGCAGGAAGGCCATTGCGAACAGCAGATGGCCGCAGAGGAAGGCCGACAGCCCGGCGAGAAACCCGCGTTCGCTTTCTGGCACCAGGAACAGGTCGCCCACCATGCAAAGAACCAGTGCCGCCAGCAGCCACCTGCCGTAGTCGGTGCTGGCGGCATCCAGTGACAGCGCAAGCCATATAAAAGCGGCCGCTGCCAAAGGCTTGAACAGATATCGCCCGGCACGGATATCGCGAAAATCACAGAACACCAGAGCGACCACTGTGATGCAGGATAAAACCACAGGGGGCAATATCGTGGACCAGAGCAGGGCGTCAGTTAGCACGTTTTTTTATCCTCTCAAGCAGCGCTCGGTTGTGAGGCGCAACAATGCCATGCTGGTCAGCCACTTGTAGCAGGTAGCCCGTTATATAGTCAATTTCGGTGCGACTGCCACGCAGCACATCCTGCAGCATGGAGGATCTATTGTCAGCCGTGCTTGCGATGACGGCCGCTACGGTCGCCGCCAAATTCGCGGCGATGCCGGCAAACCCCGCTGCACGGCTGATCGTCGACACCTCATCACAGACACTCTCGACCTGTTGTGCCAGCGCCACATCCGCCGCCAGTTGACCATTGCGACAATGGTGTAAGGCCGTCAGTGGATTGATGACGCAGTTCACCGCCAGTTTCAGCCACAGGGCCGCGTCAATATCGGCATCCCACACGCAGGATTCAAGCGCCTGCTGCCACTGTCCAAACCATGCAGGCGGTGTTGCCTGCAATCGACTACCGATGCGGGTCTCACCTAAGCCTGCGTGCTGAATGTGCCGCGCTGCAATGCTGTAGGCGCCATCTGTTGTGGTGCCGCAACAGATGTTCAGCGCGGGCCATGCTTTGGCTAACTGCTCAGACAGGCCCATGCCGTTGATGAGCAACACAACCACACAGCTTGGGCGTAACAAGTGAGCAACGCTGGCGACAGCTTCTTGCACATCGTAAGCTTTAGTGGTGATCAGAAGATGAGAAACGTGTGCGGCGCTGTCAGGCGTAATAGCAGGCAGACAGTGTTCGCTGCGAAGTTGGCCCTGCTCAACAATGACAGTCAGCGGTTCAACCTTCGTGCCGCGCCGCATTATCAGCGTGGTCTTACAGCCACTGCGGTGCAGCGCCTGTGCATAGAGGCAGCCAATCGCTCCCGCGCCCAGCACGTGCCAGTGGGGCTCTTTCATCCTCAATATCGGGTGTGCGGGATTGAAAACTGGTCAGGGGGCATTACTATGTAGCTCCTGTTTTCGCCTGTTGTGAGGGTCGCATACTATGCCATCGTTTGACGTTATTTCGGAAGTAGATCTGCACCAATTGACCAATGCTGTTGATCAGGCATCACGGATTGTGGGAAATCGCTTTGACTTCAAAGGCGTCGATGCTGCTTTTGAGCGCGAAGAGCGCACTGTTGTGATGACTGCCGAAGCTGAGTTTCAAGTGACTCAGATGGAAGACATGCTGCGCAGCGCGTTGATCAAATGTGATATCGACCCCGGTGCCATGGACTGCAAGGAGATACAAACCACCGGGAAGGTCGTGCGGCAGACAGTGGTGCTGCGCCACGGACTGGACAATGCGCAATGCAAAACAATCGTCAAGCAGATAAAGGACGCGAAAATGAAGGTGCAGGCGCAGATTCAAGGTGATCAGGTGCGTGTCACCGGGAAGAAGCGAGATGATCTGCAAGAGGTTATCGCCTTTTTAAGGAAGGCAGATCTTGATGCGCCATTGCAGTTCAGCAACTTTCGCGACTAGTACTGCTGCGTCCTAAAGAGTGCTCACTATAATAGGTAACATCAGCATGCCAGAGTGCTAGTGGATCGGTTGCTCGAGCATCACTGTCAATGCGCTCATTTTCTCATCGATGCCTGACGGTTCAAGGATAGGTTTCTCTAGCGTCAAGTACCACAGCAACTCCAGGTAGCGGTAAACACAGCCGTATCGATAGAGCGCGCTGCGCTCGCGATCGTTCGGCGCGCGGCCAAGATAGGCTTGCAGCAACGTTTCACTCAGGTGAGCGGGCAACTCGTCACCGTTTATGATCACCGCAAGGTCATACAAGGGGCTGCCCATAGCGCAGTACTCCCAATCAATAGCCCATAGCTTGCCACCACTGTACAAACGGTTTGCGTGTAACAGATCGTTGTGGCATAGCACTGGCTCCTGGGGTTCTTCGCCGACCTGTGGCAGCAAACCGGAAACCGCCTCGCTATGCGCAAGGGCGGAGTTGTCGATTGCGCGACCCTGCTGCTCAAGCGTCTTCTCATAGCGCAATACGCGATTGCCCAGATTGAGGCGATAATGCCGGGCCGGGAGCCGATGTATACCGTGCAGCAAGTGCGCTATATCAGCGACCTGAATGCTCTGCTCGTTGGCGGGCGCCAGGTAGTCACAGACCAGGCTGCCCAACTCGGGATTGAAGTAGCAGGGGCGCGGCGCCAGGCCGAGATTGTAGGCCGCGTCCAGCGTGCGCCATTCTGTTTGGCGGCACAGTCCGTGTGTTGTGGGATTGATGCCGTCAATACGCACGACAAAACGCTGTTCCGATTCAACCAGTATGCTGAAATTGCTGATGCCCGGGGTCAGTACCGTGATAATAGTCGGTGCTCGGGAGACCGCGGGGGAGCAGTTCCACTGTGGCCATTGGGCGAGCGTTTGGTCCAGCTTCAGACGAATATCAGCTGGCATTGATTGAAGCATGGCGTTAGCCCCCGCAGGATTGCATCGCAAGTATAGGCCGCTTACACTCTGAGTCCAATAACAACTAGTGTTGCCGACTCATTATGGCGGGGCGTTCACTGAGTTTTTTTAATGACTAATGATATTACTCGCGCAGGGGGAAACAGGGAGGAAATTGAGGGCGCTCCTCCGGTAGTGCCTCGTGCCGAGCTTGCAGAGAGTCGACTGGCAGAAACGCTGACCCTCAATCGCTACCTTTACCAGCAGACGCAGCAATTAGAACTGATGATGCTTGAGGCGCAGGGCTTGCAGGCGCTGTTTGAGATATTGTTGGTGAGCATGCCCAGGCACTTCTCTTTTCGCACCTCGGAATTGTGGCTATACGACCCGGATGATGCGCTGGAGAACCTTATGGTGGGCGCGGAGCGTTATGGCCAAAGCCTACAAGTGATGAGTGATGTGTACCCGATACAGGAGCTGTATGAACTGGAGCCTGACATCGCGCTGATAGATGCAACAGATTCACGCATGTTTGAGATTCTCAAGTCTGAGCACGGCGTAGAGTATGCCTTACTGATGCCATTGTTGGACTCCGGGCGCTTGATTGGCAGCCTTCACTTGGGCCTGCAGGATGACGCCTTGGTGCTGGGTGAGCACGAAGAGCATCTGTTGGCGCATTTGGCGGCGATAGTGTCAGCCTGCTTCAAGGCTGCCGTCAGTCGTCAGCAGGTATCGCAGTTGATGCTGCTCGATCCGCTGACGGAGATCAGCAATGACCGCGGATTTGGCCGTGACATGGCCAGAGAAATTGCCAGGGCGCGACGCGCGACCAAGCCGATTACGGCTTTGCTGATGGAGATAGACGATTTTGAGGATCTTTATCAGCACTACGGAGCGCGGCGCGGCCAGTTTGTTATCAGGAAGGTCACCGAAAGGCTCTCCTCCAATTTGCGTGCCACTGATTTGCTGGCGCGGCTCAGTCAGTCAAAGTTTGCGGTATTGATTCCCGGTGGCGGCGAGATGGTCAGCCAGGAGATTGCGGAGCGTATGCGTCGCGATGTCGAAGCGTTCTCAATTGATGACGGTCGCGGTGCAGTGCTGCAAGTGTGTCTCAGTATAGGGCTGGTTACCTGGGAACCTCAGCAGTTTCCTGCGGTGGATATGCCGCAGTTGGCTCGGCAGCTGGAATCGGTCGGGAATAAAGCTCTGGTCGACGCCAAAGCCCGCGGTGGTAACTGCGTGGCGCACTCTCGCCTCAGCGCCTTGGTGCTTTGAGGTACTGTTGTGACCAAACTTGATGCTCTGTTCGACAAGAACCGGGAATGGGCGCAGAGCGTCAAAGCTAACGATCCTCAGTTCTTTGAAAAATTAGCCGCCCAGCAGAGTCCAGAGTATTTATGGATTGGGTGCTCCGACAGCCGCGTACCGGCAAATCAGATCGTCGGTCTGATGCCCGGAGAAGTCTTTGTACATCGCAACGTTGCCAATATGGTCGTGCATACAGATTTCAATTGCCTCACCGTGTTGCAGTACGCGGTTGATGTTCTGCATGTAAAACACATTATGGTGGTGGGACATTACGGTTGTGGCGGTATTATCGCAGCTTACGAAAACGCCGATAACGGACTCATTGATAACTGGCTGCGCAACATCAAGGACGTGCAACATCGCCATCGCAAGAAAATAGAAGCGCTGGAGAGTGAGAGTGAACGCCTCGATCTATTATGTGAGCTCAATGTCAAAACGCAGGTGGCCCATGTTTGCCACACCACTATCGCGCAGAATGCCTGGCAGCGAGGGCAGGAACTGGCGGTTCACGGTTGGGTTTACAGTCTTAAAGATGGACTGCTTAAGGATCTGGATTGCACCGTCAACAGCGCCGATCAGATTGCAGACGCCTACCGTGTTCTGTCCTGACAGAGGAATCTGCGAGCTGTGACTTTGGAGCAACGCCTCGCGCGCTTGGAAGCGATCGAAAATATCAGGCAGTTAAAGGCGCGTTATTTCCACGCCTGTGACAACAAACAACCGGACCTGGTACGTGAGTGTTTTGCTGCTGGGCCTATCGAGTTGCGCTATGGGCGCATAGGCAATTTCAGTGATCGTGAGCAAATGCTGGCGGTGTTTACGGAACTCGCCTGTCAGCCGCACATCGTGGAGATACATCATGGTCAGAACCCCCGCATCGAAGTGCATGAAGCCGATTTTGCCACAGGCATCTGGGGTCTCTACTATTATCTGATTGATACTCGTCGGCAAACCGTCACGCAACTGGCTGGCTTTTATGATGACGCCTACAGTCGTCTGGAGGGTCAGTGGCGCATTACACGTTCCAGCTATGAGGTCACATCGACGCAGATATTCGACCTGACTGAAGGGCTCGCTCGAGTCGTGTATGCTGGCGTGGCCGCGCCGGTTGAACTGGATGATCCGGGCAAGCAGGCTGGCTGAATGAGTCCTTTAGCTGCGGGGGAGGTTGCTCCGTGTTACAAGCTCTCGTATTCGGTTACACATAACGCGAGGCCCGTGAAAACCACTTTATGAATACTTTACTACTGTTGTTATTGCTCATTTTTGCCGGTGTTGCCCTGATGGTTATACTGGGCGAACGTTTTGCCAAGCCAGCAGACGCTGATCAAATGCACAAGTTGCAGCGCTGGTTGTATCCGCTGGTGGGCTTGGCGCTGGTGCTTTCTCTACTGAATCACTATCTGTGAAAAAACCGTTGGTAGGCGTGCGTGTACTGGACCTCACGCATATGTTGTCCGGTCCTTATGCAGGCATGATTTTGGCGGATCTGGGCGCCGAGACTATCAAGGTGGAGCCGCTGGAAGGGGAGGGCACGCGTGCGCTGCTGGCCGGCGATCCCGACAATTCCCTGCACGGCATGGGAGCCTACTTTCTGACACTTAATCGCAACAAGAAAAGCGTCGCCATTGATCTCAAATCTGAACAGGGTATGACGGTGTTCAAGCGCCTGGTCGCGGCATGTTTGGCGTAATGGGCCTGCTAGCGGCGCTATACGAACGCGAACGCAGCGGACTTGGTCAGCATGTGCCCCACGATACATTTCGCTGTGCCGATGGCTTTATCGTCATTGCCGTGATCACAGATAACTTCTGGCAAAACCTGAAGGAGGTCGTGCCGTGCGCCGAGTTTGACGATCCCAAATTTGACGGTCAGCCCGGTCGCTGGAAGGGGCGAGAATGTATTAACGATACCTTGAATGAGGCTTTGTCCGAGAACACTTGTACTTACTGGTTGGCAAAGCTGGAGGCCCGGCGCATCCCCTGCTCCCCCGTCAACAGTTTCAGTCAAGCCTTGTCGGACCCGCAGGTACTGCATCGCAATATGGTGGTAGATCTGCATCACCCGGATGGCGCGGTAACGCGAGGTCCGGGTAATCCGATAAAAATGTCGCGCAGCAGCGAAGAGAGCTTCAGTCCGGCGCCGCTGTTGGGAGATGACACTGACGCAATGCTGGGCGAGATTCTCGGCATGAGTGTTACCGAGATCAATAGCCTGAAAACACAGCGGGTAATTGCCTGATGTCGCAAGATGCTGCAGGCATGGGCGCGCCTGACCTGCAAGTTATGGCAGACCGACTGCGCTTCGCGCTCGCCGACCCTAAGCTTAGCAGCGAGACGGAACATGGAGCCTGCATTATCGATCTGCACCGGCTCTCTGGTGGCGCCAATATGGAAACCTGGGCATTCGATCTTGCAGCAGCGGGTGAGATCGAACCGCTGATTCTGCGCCGCTTGCCGGGTAAGTCTGTCGCTGTTTTATCTGATGCAGCTGTCGGAGAGCTCAGTCTGGCAGAGGAGGCGGCATTGATCACGGTGTCCGGGCAGTATGGGGTGCCCGTGCCCAGAGTGCGACAAGTACTGCGCAACGAGCACGCGCTTGGCGTAGGATATATTATGAGCCGGGAACGCGGAGAAGCCCTGCCATTTCGTCTGCTTGCTGATGACCATTTTCAAGCGGCGCGCGAGCAACTCGCCTACCAGTGTGGACAAACGCTTGCTCACATTCATCAGATTCCCATGGCAGCGCTACCGCGCAATCTGCCCGACCACAGTGGTGCGCTATTGTTCCAGCGCGCGCAATCGCTTCTGGAGACCCATAACAATGTGTCGCCCGTATTGCAGCTAGGGCTCAACTGGCTCAGGGACAATCAGCGGAGTACCCCTCGTCGCACGTTGGTCCATGGCGATTTTCGCAATGGCAATTTATTGGTCGACGAACACGGTTTGGTCGCCGTGCTGGACTGGGAACTGGCCCATATCGGTGATCCGCTGCAGGATCTCGGCTATATCAGTGCGAATGTCTGGCGCTTTGGGTCGCCCAAGCCGGTGGGAGGATTCGGCGAGTATGCTGACTTGCTGGCGGGATATGCCGCCGTTACCGGCGAAACGCCCGCGATGGCAGACATACACTACTGGCAGGTTCACGCGGCGTTATCGTGGGGTATGGTCTGCCTGCTGATGGCGCAGATGTACCGCAGTGGCCATGACAGCAGCCTGGAGCGCGCGGCGGTGGGGCGTCGATTGTCCGAGGCAGAGATCGATCTGTTACTGTTGTTGGAAGGACAGCTGGCAGCAGAACGGCCAGGGGAGGTGGTATGAGTGCCACCGAAACCGCGGACCTGTTGACAGCCGTGCGGCAGTTTTTGCGCGAGCAGGTGCTGCCTGAACTGGACGGCTTCAAAGCCTATAACACGCGCATCGCAGCGAATGCGCTGGGGATTGTGGCCAGGGAGTTGGAGATGGGTGTTGGTCTGGCGACGCTCGATCAGCAGATGGCCGTCGCGCTGGGGCTGGATGCGTCAATCGCTTCGGTACCCCAACATATTGCTCTTGCCTTGCGCGATGGCCAGCTAACCGTTGACGAAGAAATACTGTCCTACCTGCGAAAGCGCACGATGCTCGCGATCGCTATCGATAATCCCAAGTACTCTGGTTTGCAGCAGGCCAGAGCGCGCTGGACTGAGTCTGGCGATGCGTGAGAGCGGCGCCATACTTGAATTCAACAGCTCACTGGATACACTATCGCCCTTTTCCTGGCCGCCATAGCGCGATGGGTAGAGCAACGCATTCGTAATGCGTAGGTCCGACGTTAACCCCGCCGTGTCGGCACCATTGGGCTGCTGACGAGCAGTACCGATCTCTTGCGCACACCTGCAAGAGTGGTTTTTCCTCTAGCACACGTTTTAGCTTACCCCCTTGGGTGCCCGCTGCTTCATAAACCCAAACATATAGCCCGCTACCCGGCGTTTTTGTATCTCTTCAGTACCCTCGGTAATCCGATAGCGCCGATGGTGGCGGTAAATGTGTTCGAACGGTGCGTGACGCGAATAACCCAGACCGCCGTGTACTTGCATGGCCTGGTCTGCGGCATCGCAGCAGAGCCGGTTGGCCACGTAGTTGCACATGGATATTTTGTCCGACACAGAAAATGCGCCATGGGTATCCATCTGCCAGGCCGTCTTGTGGACCAGCGCGCGCAACATTTCGGCCTGCGTCTGTAACTCCACCAGCGGAAACTGAATGCCCTGGTTGCTGGATAGGGGTTTGCCGAAGGGTGCTCGCTGCAGTGCGTAACTGACCGACTCGTTGATGCAGTACTGCGCTGCCCCCAACGATGAGGCGGCCTGGCGTATGCGGTTTTCATTGAAAAAGTGCTGTACTACCTGCAGCGCCTTACCCTCCCCGCCGAGGATGCAGCTGTCCGGGACCTGCACATCCGTGAACGACACGCGGCCGTGATCGGTGGGCATATTGAAGGTCCACAGCATCTCCTCGATGTTGAACCCAGGCGTGTCGGTTGGCACCAGAAAAGCCGTGAGCCCTGCGGCATCGCCGGCCTCGCCGCTGGTGCGCGCAATGGTTAGGATGTGGCTGGCGCGATGAATGCCAGTGTTCCAGGACTTCTCGCCGTTAATCGTCCATGTGTCGTGGTTGCGTGTTGCGGACGTTTCCATATGGGTTGCGTCTGAGCCGTGCGCGGTCTCGGTAATGCCGACGGTAAAATAGCGGCGCATGTCAGAGAGGTCGTTGATCCACTCGGCTTTCTGTTGTGCAGACCCATAGTGAACCATGAGTAATAAGCCCACATTGTTGCCGACGATGGAGTGCTCATTCTGCAGATCGTTGTGCAGGCCGAGTCCGCGTGTCGCCAGATGTTCACGAATGATAGCCATTTCCAGATTGCTACCGTCTTTGCCGCCGTATTCTTTGGGCGAGGAAAAGCGAAAATGGCCGGCGGCATCGGCGCGGCGTTTGGCTTCCATTAGCAGCGCTTCCCAGGTTTCGTTGGGCAGGCCTCCTCGTTCCCAGTCGGTGCGCGCGTCTTCACGACGGTGGTCGAAAAAGCGGTTATTGTCGTCCTGCATCTGTAGGGGCAGGATCTTTGTCGCGATAAAGTCATCAAGTTCGTGTAGATACTGTGAGAGGTATTCAGGGATATCGAAATTCATCATGACTTTACTCTCCAGCAATGGGTTAGATGGGGCGCTATCGCACGTTACTGCACTTGGCGTCTGCAGGCATACAACGGTTTCAACTTTCAACGGCGGGCCCTATAATCGGGCACATTATAAAGTACTGGTGAGGAATCGCTCGCCGGGTATTCAGAGGGAGTAGGTCGTGGCCGCCCAGTGGCTCAATAATTCCAGTGCGATGTCCGCTCGTGCCAGTGCTGCGCTGGCCGTTGCGCTGAACACATTAGCCCAGCCTGACCATGCTCGCCGCTTGCGTAAGGTTGTGCTCTATGTGCTGGCAATCTGGGCTGTACTGGCTCTAACTCGACTAGTCTGGGCGCTGGTGGTGCCCTTGGCTGAACCCGCCGCTACTGAGGTTCCAGATATTATCAATCCGGTTGCTGCTGGAGGGGGCGGCGCGCGGGATGCGTCGTCTGTCGATATCGAAAGTATGGTGGCCTGGCATCTTTTTGGCGAAATCGGACAGGCTGCGGTGATTGTAGCGCCGCCCGAAGCTGAAACAGTCATTTCCCGCGCGGGCATAGAGGACGGCGCCGAGGAAACCCGACTGCAGCTTAAATTGCGTGGGATTGTGTCGTCGACAGCGGATGGCTTCGGTTTTGCCATCATTGAGAATAATAATGTACAGGATGTGTATTCGGTGGAAGACAAATTGCCGGTCCCGGGAGAAGTGATGCTGGCCAAGGTGATGCCCGGGCAGGTTGTGCTGGACAACGGGGGCACCTACGAATTGTTGCTTTTATACGAAGAATCCAGCCTCGCTGGCGGTGCGGCGATGCCTGCTCCTGCCAGCTTACCCCCCGCCGATGATATTGATCGACGGGAGGATCCTGAGACGACCAGCCTCGCCCAGAGTTACCGTGAGCGGCTGTACGAGAATCCGCAGTCATTGGCTGATGTAGTCAACATCAGTGCAGTCCGCGACGGTGCTGCAATGGTGGGCTACCGCGTGAGTCCTGGTCGGGATGCTGAACAATTCAGGCAATTGGGGTTCGAAGCAGGTGATGTGGTCACGTCAATCAACGGCGTGAGCCTTGATAATCCGACCAATACGATGGTTCTGTACAATAGCCTGCGCACGGCGGGAGAAGTCGCCTTCGAATTAAAGCGGGGGGATCAGCAAGTTACCCTCAGCGTGAATCTGGACGACGGTGCAAACCAGTGAACTATTGCAAAAGGATAGAATGTCAGTGACTGCCACCAACCGGTTTCACCCCGTCCGTTTACTGGGATTGTTGCTTGCACTGTCGCTTGCGCTGCTGCTGCGCAGTGCGACGCTCTCGGCTCAGGACTACACGGTCAACCTGAATGACACAGATATTCAGGAATTGATCAAGTTTGTAGCGGAGGCTACCGGTCAGACCATCGTGGTTGATCCGGCCGTCAAGGGCAAAGTCAAGGTCATTTCATCGAAACCCGTATCAGCGGGCGAGCTGTATGAGTTGTTCCTGTCGATCCTCGACGTGCACGGCTATGCTGCGGTGCGGTCTGGCAATGTCGTGCGTGTAATACAGAACAAGGACGCGCGCTCGGCGCCGGTTAGCGTCAGTGACGGTAGGTCTGAAACGTCCTCGGAAGAATATGTCACACAAGTCCTGCGGCTGGATAACATATCGGCAGCCAAGTTGATTCCCGTGCTGCGCCCTCTGGTGCCCCAGCAGGCGCACATGGCAGCATACTCGCCCAGTAATGCGATCATAATTTCCGATATCTCCTCCAACATTGACAAGATCAGAGACATCATCGAGCGCATGGACAAATCCGCCGTGCAGCAAACGGACGTGATCAAACTGCGTTACGCGGTGGCGGAAGACGTCGTCAAAATGCTGGACCAGCTCAACAAATCCGAGGCCAAGGCCGCTGGAGGTGAGCAGGAGACCTTGCTGGTGGCCGACACCCGCACTAACAGTGTGCTGATCAGCGGCGATGAACTGGAGCGCGCCCGCATGCGTAAATTGATCGCTCACCTCGATACGCCGCTGGAGCAAAGTGGCAACGTGAAAGTTGTTTATCTGGAATACGCTAACGCTCTGGATATTGCCGAGGTATTGACCCGAGTGATGAAAAATATCAGCGAATTGGATACCGCTGATGGCGCCAATCCGGCTGGACGCTCAGGCAATACCTCCACCATAGAGGCGGATGAGGGCACCAACGCCCTGATCATTACAGCCGACACCGATGAGATGGCCGCGCTGGAAGCGGTGATCGCCCGGCTCGATATTCGCCGGGCACAGGTGTTGGTGGAAGCGATTATCGTTGAGATGGAAGTGATCGACGGCCAGGATTTGGGGCTGCAGTGGTTGTTTGCCTCAGATGACGGGGCTTTCGGAAGCAATATCAACGCCAATGATGCGCGCGCACGCAACATTGCGGCGGCAGTAATACCGCCGCGTGATAGCGCCGGTAATCGGGATGACGGGGTCGATATTGGGGCACTGGCTGGCGCCCTCGCTGCGACGGGTGGGCTGTCGCTGGGCTGGGGGCAAATCGACGACAGTTTATCGATGACCGTCATTCTTAATGCGCTGAAGGAAACCAAAAACGCTAACATCCTGTCCACGCCCAGCATACTGACGCTGGACAATCAGGAGGCCTACATCACTGTGGGCCAAAGCGTGCCCTTTGTGACCGGATCATTTACTAATTCTGGTGGCGGTGAAGGCGCACAAAACCCCTTCCAGACCATTCAGCGGGAAAACGTCGGTATCACACTGAAAGTGACTCCGCATATCAATGAGGGCGATGCAGTGGTGCTGGATATTTCGCAGGAGGTCTCCAGCCTCAGCGGGCTTTCAGTGGCAGCATCGGACATCATTACCAATGAGCGCAAGATTGAGACCAAGGTGCTGGTGGTTGACGGGCAGATAGTAGTGCTGGGTGGATTGATCAAAGACGATGTGCAGGATGCCCAGCAGAAAGTGCCACTGCTGGGCGATATCCCCTACCTCGGCAGGCTGTTTCGCAGCGATGCCGAAAAGGTGACCAAGCAGAATTTGATGGTTTTTATCCGCGCCACGATTCTCAGGGACAATGAGCAATTGGCCGGTGCTTCCGCCGAGAAATACCGCTACATTAGGGATCAACAGGCGCTGCATAAAGACAAAGGCATGACCTACCTTGACGATGCCAATCTGCCCATGCTTGAAGAGTGGGAAGATGAACTGAAGCAGCTCGATACTATCAAGGCGGAGTCGGGTTCCTATGGCCCCGGCGCACCTGCGCCTCCGGTAGATGGCCGGTGAGCGAGCTGCTGGAAGAGGTGATTGCGCAAGCGCCTGCAGCGGTTGTCATCGCCCGTGCAGGCTTGCCCTTTACTTTTGCGCAACAGCACGGCGTGTTACTTGACGCTGACGACCACGGCGCCACTGTGGTGGTGCACAGCGGGCAACCAAAACTACAGATATTGACAGAGCTGCGCCGTATACTCGGCGGGCCTTTTGCGTTGCAGGGTGTATCGGACGGCGACTTTAAGCGGCGCCTTACCTTGGCCTACCAGCGCAATAACAATGAGGCCGTGCAGATGGCTGAAGACATCGGTGCCGATGTCGATCTCAGCCGTCTTGCCGATGCCATCCCCGATGCGGGTGACCTGATGGACACCGAGGATGATGCCCCCATCATCCGCCTGATCAACGCCATCCTGTCACAAGCCGTGCGCGAGCAGGCCTCGGACATTCACATCGAGACCTTTGAAGACAGGCTGAGCGTGCGCTACCGCATCGATGGTGTGCTGGCGGAGGTGTTGTCGCCCAAGCGGATGTTGGCGCCGTTGCTGGTGTCGCGTCTGAAAGTCATGGCAAGGCTGGACATCGCCGAGAAGCGCGTGCCACAGGATGGCAGGATTTCTGTGAAGATCGCTGGCCATGCGGTGGATATCCGCATGTCGACCATCCCCTCTGCCCACGGCGAGCGCGTGGTGCTGCGGCTGCTGGATACGGCGTCGGGCCAGTTGCAGCTGAGCCAGTTGGCGATGAATGAGCAAGTCTCGAAAGCCTTTAAAAAACACCTGCACAGCCCTCATGGCATCATTCTCGTAACCGGCCCCACAGGCTCCGGTAAAACGACGACGCTGTATGCAGGGTTGGCTGAAATCAACGAGACATCGCGCAATATTCTGACGATTGAAGACCCGGTTGAATATATGCTGCCCGGCATTGGCCAGACCCAGGTCAACCCCAAGGTCGATATGACCTTTGCGCGTGGCCTGCGCGCTATTTTGCGCCAGGACCCGGACGTAGTGATGGTGGGTGAGATCCGCGATCTGGAGACTGCAGAGATTGCGGTGCAGGCATCGCTCACCGGTCATCTGGTATTGTCCACGCTGCACACCAATACAGCGATTGGCGCGATCACGCGTCTCAAGGACATGGGTATTGAGCCGTTCCTGTTGTCCTCCAGTCTTATCGCCGTTATGGCACAGCGTCTGGTGCGCCTGCTGTGTAACGACTGCAAGGAACGGGTCGAGCCCAATTCCGCTGAGCGTGAATTACTGCGGCTTGGCAGCGATGAGCAAGCCGTGAGTGTGCATCACGCCAAGGGCTGTGAGGCCTGTAAGTACACAGGTTATCGCGGCCGAACCGGCATCTACGAAATGGTCGAGATCGATGACGCCATGCGCCAGATGATTTACGAGAGCGCCAACGAGCAGGATATTCTGAAGGTGGCGCGCGTCAACTATCCGGGCATCGAAAGTGATGGCCGACGCCGAATACTGGCGGGGGAGACCAGTATCGAGGAAGTCATGCGTGTGACTTCCATTGTCTGATAAACCGTTACTGATGCCCAGGGTTGAATCGTGACTGCATATCGCTACCGGGCGCTGAATTCCCAAGGGAAAATCGTCAAGGGCGTACTTGAAGGTGATTCGGAGCGGCAAGTGCGCGCGCAGTTACGCGGACAGGAAATGCGCCCGGTGGAGGTCGCTGCGGCCAACAAGGCCGACTCCAGTGCTTCGGGCTTTAGTGCGTCTACAGTATTTTCTCGCATCAGCGTCGGCGATCTCGCGTTGGTCACCCGGCAACTGGCGACCCTGGTAGAGGCAAATTTACCCCTCGATGAGGCGCTGCAGGCGGCGGCGGAGCAGAGCCGCAGCACTAAGATCAAGGGCATGCTGTTGCAGGTGCGATCACGGGTGGCCGAGGGGCATACGCTGGCCCACGCCATGGGTGAGTTTCCGCGGGTGTTCAACGAAATGTATCGCGCCATGGTCAATGCCGGTGAGCACGCTGGATTTCTGGGCCCGGTACTGCAGCAGCTGGCTGAGTATACGGAGCAGCGTCAGTACACCGGCCAAAAGCTGAAGATGGCGATGATCTACCCCTTTATTCTGGTCGGGGTAGCGTTCGCAGTGGTATTGCTATTGTTAGTTTTTGTGGTGCCCGAGCTGGTGGGTATCTTTGAGCACAGTAAACGGGAACTGCCAGCGTTGACGCGCGGTCTAATCGCGACCAGTGATTTTTTCCAGAATTACGGTGCCTGGTTGCTAGCAGGTCTCGCAGTCGCATTTCTGGCGTTCCAGCGTCTGTTGCGCAACCCCGTGCGCAAAAAGCGCTGGCATGCGCTGCTGCTGCGGATACCAGGGATATCGCGGGTCGTGATAGCGATGGACACAGCACGCTTCGCGTCTACGCTGAGTATCCTCATGGCCAGCGGCGTGCCCCTGCTGGAGTCCTTGCGCATTGCGGGGCAGGTGTTGACCAATCTGGTGCTGCGTCAGGATAGTCAGGAGGTGGCCGAGCGTGTACAGGAGGGTAGCAGCCTTAACCGGGCATTGCGCGAAAGCGGCCGCTTCCCGCCTATGATGGTGCACATGGTGGCCAGCGGTGAGGCCAGTGGCGAACTGGAGGGGATGCTCGAACGCTCCGCGACGAACCAGGAGCGCGAGCTGGAAATGACCATGGGCACTCTGATGAGTCTGTTTGAGCCACTGATGGTGGTGTTTATGGGCGGGATGGTCCTGACAATCGTCCTCGCTATCCTGCTACCGATATTTGATCTTAATACAATGGTGAATTGAACGATGAAACAACGAAGTAATGCGGGATTCTCGCTGGTTGAAATCCTGGTCGTACTGGTAATCATGGGCCTGCTGATCAGCGTCGTTGCGCCCACGGTACTCAATCGCGCTGACGATGCGCGCATACAAAAAGCGCAGGCGGATTTCAAGGCGATCGAAACCGCCCTGAAAATCTATCGGCTCGACAACTATGTTTACCCGACCACAGAGCAGGGTCTGGAAGCGCTGGTGGAGCCGAGCACTCTCGACCCCGAACCGCGTAATTTTAAAGAGGGCGGTTATCTCTCGGAACTGCCGGTCGATCCCTGGGGCCGGCCTTACCTCTACCTGAGCCCGGGTGAGAACGGTGAAGTGGATATTTACTCCCTTGGCGCTGACGGTCTGTCGGGTGGGGAAGACCAGTCCACCGACATTGGCAACTGGAAAGAGCAGGACTGATAATCTATGAGTAAGGCCCCCGAGGCGCTGACCGGACAGCCGATCAGCGCCTCGGCGTTTTCCAGGCAGCGGGGTTTTAGCCTGCTGGAGTTGCTGGTTGCCCTGATGGTGGTCGCGCTGGTGACTACCATGGTGAATCTTTCTGTCAGCTCCGGTGGTCAGGATATCAAGCTGCAGTCAATGGTCCTTGAGTTGGCGGATGTAGCCAGTTATGCGCTGGATGAGGCACAGATGTCAGGCGTGGATTATGGCCTGCTGTTGCAGGAGGACCAGCACGAGGGCGAGACTGTTTACAGTTTCCGCTGGCTCGAACGTCAAATCGATGGGTGGGCGGAGCCAGCCAGTGGCGCGGAGATATTTGCGCCGCAGCAACTGCCGCTGGGGGTCGCGTTGGAGCTGGAACTGGAAGATACGCCGGTGGTGGAATTGACGCTGGACGACGACCTCGAGGAGGACGAAGATCGCATCCAGCCGCAAGTGGTTTTTTATTCCAGTGGTGAAACGACTATGGGATCTATTAATGTGCGCGATGAAGAGAGCGGGGATTTGTTGTGGCGCATTGAATGGGATCTGCTAGGCCGCTTTGAGCTGCTGCGACGAGGCCAGATAGAGGAAGAGGATTAGTGCTCCTTCATGTTGATATTGCCTGATACAGTCAGCCTAAAAAACAGTTCGGTGCGCGAGAGCGGTTTTACGCTGGTAGAAGTGATGGTGGCGCTGGCTATCGTTGCCATTACGCTGCCCGCACTGCTGATGGCTCTCTATCAACAGGTGGATAGTGCCGGCTATCTGCGGGATAAGACGCTGGCTGAAATGATAGCAGTCAACAAGTTGTCGGAGATGCGTCTGGTGGTTGCCTCGACACGCGAGCTCAATGCGGGCAAGGACAGCGGTGTGGCGACCTTTGCCGATCGCGATTGGTATTGGTGGCTGGAGACCATACCCACAGAGGTTGCGATTTTTTATCGTATAGAGATTCGGGTGGCGCTCACTGAAGAGCGGCGCGAGCAACCGTTGTATCTGCTGTCGGCTTTTATGTTTGGTGATTTGGAAACTGATCCCGAGGGGTTGCCGGGGGAACCTTCTGATCCGAATATCGGGAACCCAGACCCGCGCAGACCAGATGACCCGGGTAACCCCATCGATGCGGCCAATCCTGGCCTTCCAGTGAGCCCAGGAGTCCCCGGGATTACGCCGGGGTCAGAGTTCCCGTGAAATCTGCCCGCCAGGCTGCCAGTAGAGAACGCGCCGCAGGTTTTACTCTGATCGAAGTCCTGATCGCGCTCGCGATCACCGCATTCGTCTCACTGATCTCCTACACCAGTTTATCTGCTGTGATGTCCGGTGTTGAGAGCTTACGCGCGAATACGGATCGCATCTACGAAGTGAATCGCGCGCTGATGATTATTTCGCGTGATCTGCGGCAGTTGGCGGATCGACCCGTGCGCGACGAGTTTGGCGAGATCGAACCGGCAATGACGGGCGGCGAACTGGCCCGTTTTATGCTGAGTTTTACCCGCACAGGATGGCACAACCCCAATGCGCACCCGCGCAGCAACCTGCAGCGGGTCAATTATCGCCTCGAAGATGGCGCTTTATGGCGTGACTCCTATCCGGTGCTGGATCGCGCGGCAGACACGGAGCCACAAACGGTCATGTTGCTCGATGAAGTAGATGAGTTGCGACTGACTTTTCTGCCCACACTGGAGGATCTGCAAATTGAGACGGGCGGCGGGTCGGTTGATACTACCAACTGGGTAGAAAACTGGGTAGTGGATGCCAGCACGCCGGGTGTTGAACTGGCCGCGCCGGTTGCCATCGAAATGATCTTGCAATTACCCGATTGGGGTGAGATGAGGCGTTTATATGCGTTGCCACCTCTCTAGTGTGTCTGCCGGTCGTGGCGTCCAGCGCACGCAGCGTGGCGCGGCGCTGATCATCGCTATGCTGGTCTTTGCGCTGGCGACGGCGCTTGTTGTCGCCATGAAAAGTGAGTTTGATCGGTTCTTCCAGCGCAGCGTTAACCTGTTATTCGATGAACAGGCGCAGGCCTACCTACGCGGAGCCGAAGGTCTCGCTGCTATGGCGTTGATCGCCGACTATGACGAAGATAAAGTCGAGGGCATGGCGCGTGATGACCTTGGCGAGCTGTGGTCGCAGCCATCGCCCGATTATCCGCTGGATGATATTGGCTGGATGCGTGGTTCACTGGAAGATTTGCAGGGGCGTTTCAACCTCAACGCGCTCGCCGAGCGCGTGCCGAATGCGGGCTCGCCGCAAGCAACCGCGCGTTTCACCACGGCGCAGCAACAGTTTATTCGTCTTTTACAGGCACTCGGTGACCCGGAGGTCAGTGAACAGGAGGCTTATGCGATCACGGAATCTGTCAGTGACTGGCTGGACCCCGATCCCATCCCGTCTGCAGACGGTGCGGAGGATGACTATTACTTCGGGAGCACACCGGCCTACCGGGCGGCGAATCGGCCCATGGCCAGTGTCAGTGAACTGCGCGCGGTCGCGTACATGACGCCTGAAATCTATGATGCTCTATTGCCCTGGGTGACAGTCTGGCCGCGAACAGCCGAGAGCTTCAAGATCAATATACTGACGGCGCCCGCTATGGTGTTGCGCAGCTTGAATGCGGAAAAGGATTATAGCCCGCTCACGGTCGCCGAGGGAGAGTCGCTGGTTGAGTTTCGACAGGAGGTGGGATTTCAGGACGTCAGTGATTTTCTCGCCCATCCGGTGTTCGAGGGCCGTCGGGACAATATGGGTGATATTAAGCAGTTGTCACTGGCTACAAGCTCTTCATACTTCCTATTGGACGCCGTGGTGGAGGTTGCCGGCAGGAACATGCGCTTGTACAGTGTGCTGCATCGCCATAA
>JBDNIE010000340.1:0-11804 GCA_041688425.1 Halioglobus sp.
AAATCCCATTATCCTGTATTGGCTGAGCCATTTTGTTTTTCCTCTTGTTTTGTAAATCGACAAATTCACAATCAAAAGGATAACCGAGTGGCTCAGCTCTTCAAGCCACCATGAAATTACAGAAAGAATGATGCACTACCAAAAAGCTCGGATCTAAGACCTCAAAGACATCTTTTGGGTGCTATTCAACACATGTAAAAACACCGTAATCGGATAGATATAACCCGCCCGAGTCTTTGTAACATATCACGATACAACAATTAGTTATATGTGTAACCATCAGCGAAGAATAACCTTATACTTGATATGGGCGTTATCCCTCTAAAGACGGGAACGGTGACCAATGCACCTAAATATTCCCCTGAAGGCCGTCAGCGATCTGCGCCTAGGGTGTTGTGTAAAGGAGAATTGCGCCGCGTACCCGTTCCGGAGGGAGGCAATCGGAACCAGTCCGTGATCGATCTGATGATGTCCGCATCGCGATGCCGCTTCTGAGGCCATCAAGGACCATCTGCGCAGCCCAGTCGATCACGCAATTCTCTAGCATATCGTTGATGTCCGGACCCCGTTTTCTTGGTAAATCTGCAAATCGTCGCCTCCTGTATGCAGTGTCCGGTATGCACTAATTTCTCGCAGCACCAGAAGTCTGGTAAGAGAGAACGTTCGGAGATCACCGTCAAGTTGCATACAGTTTAACGCCGTAACTTATCGTCTCCATTGGAAATTATTCGATATCACACTTCTCATCGGAGATCCGAGCATACTGCGGCAGTTGTAGCCAAAACGGATAGGCTTCATAATCGCAATCGATGGGCGCTCCGTTTGCTAATTCCGATCAGAGAGAGATCAGGTGAAGAAATGCATGGCGTGGTGAATATTTTGACTTGCCCTGTATGCGAGCAAGCTGATTCGTTGCTTGCAGAGAAGACGCATTTGATTTGTTCTGCCTGTAAGAGTCGCTACCCTATAACAGACGGCATTCCAAATCTGCTGATTGATCCTGCGCTCAAAACGCGGTTGGAGCAGATTGACTACGATGCATTCCATGGTGTCGATGAAAAGCGCAGAAACCAAACCTACGATGACTGGGCGGAAATCCTCAGTCAGTTCCCACTTGGCAACGAAAAGCTGCTGGAAATTGGTAGCGGAACCGGTCAATTGACCAGCGGGCTAATGCATAAAAGCCAGTTTGAAGACGTATTCGCAACCGATATATCCGCCAAATTTCTAAGCCAGATCCGTACGAACTATGAATCAGGTTCAAAAAATGCTTCGCACTACTATGTTTGCGACGCCAACCAATTGCCATTTAAAGAGAATATTTTCGATGTTGTAGTGGGGCACTCCGTGCTGCATCATTTTTTAGACTATGAGAAGTGTCTGGCAAGGGTGCATAAAATTCTAAAGACAAACGGCCGCGCAATTTTTTACGAACCAGTATTGCAAGGCAAGATCTGGGTTGCGTTTATGCTGAACTTGATTTGCGCGATGGATAAAGCCTTCAACCTTAACGTGCTGATAGAAGCAGAAAGTAAAAAAATCATGCAGCTGGTCAGGCACCAAACCAAAGATAAGGAAATCAGAGGTGATAAAAAGAAACTCGAAAAAATGGAGGACAAGTACATTTTTGATATCAATAAATTGGAACAACTAGCATCTGAACTAGGCTACTCCTCGTTTTCGTTTCGTAACTACCGACCGGTAAACCCTAGCTATCGAAACTATGTGTTACACCATTGGATAATGCTGGGAATCGCAAATGAAAAACTGCAGGCCTTTGACATAGTATTTGATGCGTTTAAGGAAACAATCGGTGCATTGTTGCTTGAACAAGTCACCACGCCCATGGGGTATTTGATATTTGAAAAGTGAGATCATCTGCGGTTTAAAAATCCCTGCCTAATTCGCAAGCTCGACATACCAACGATATTGCCCTTCTGTGTATTTCCAGCACGAACGCAATCTACTGTGCTTGCTCCGCACGTCCAAAAATTCTGCCTAAGAGTATCCATGCTGTGAATAGAATGGCTCACAAAAAGTTTTTACATCAGAAATCTCTGTCTCAGAGAGATTTTTCCTGTATTTGTCTTTTTCCTTGTGAGTGCTAATTTTTGAATAATCAAGCAAAGAAGGATCCTCTGTCAAAAATTCCAGCAAATTCGAAATTTCCAACTTCGGATTTTGAATAAAATCTTCGTACCTGGTCTCAAAAATACGCTCTTCAACACCGGGAATTTTCTTGTACTCATTGATCATTATCATGGATTCCAGCCAATAGTTAATGCCACCTTTAACTTCATGTTTCGCCATCACACGGCCTTCTTTGAGGCTGGAAACAACATTCAACGGGTTGCGGTAGATATGTACGAACTTGGCAGTAGGATACATATGCCCCAACAAAAGAATGCCGTATATATTCTGCGGCGTTTTATCAAACCAACGGCCATCTTCATTGTTTTTTGCTTGCAAAAATAGCTTTCCGTAAAAATCAGAAATATCCTTTCTATTGTTTGCCGACGATCTGGCTAGCCCAAAATCCAGATCACTAACGCCATCAAGCTCCCGATGCTTCTTGAATAATTTTACACCGTTGTAATTCCCTTCAAATCGCGGACCAGCGTATGGGTCAGCCCATCGAAAAAAATGGGTTTCTTCAGGTGACTCCAACCTTGGATGGAGCCTTAGTATATTCCTCAGCAACGTAGTGCCTGACCGGACACAGCCAAGAACAAAAAAAGGCGTATTATCAGCACCGAACTTCATATCCAAACACCCAACCCGCAAAATTATCACGGGCCAAGTATAAGAAGTATGGATGCAGTGTCGAGCAAAATCAGTGGTCCGGAAAATATTCGCCCAACCCGGGATGGCCGAAGGTGACTCGGGCTGATATCTCTTAGCGATTATAGCCACAGGATCGTCCTTGTCCTGTGCCAAGATGCGGGTCCCACCTTTGATGTTCATGGCTCGTAATTAACCCGCTTGTGATAGCGGTTAGAGTATTGCCACACCCTATGCCTATAGTGAAGTGGTTGCCCTGCAGACAGGGACTGTTTAGCGGCTTGTAAATCCAGAATATGACTGATAGATTATGAGCAATATGAAGCACTAAATTACATAGAAACTTCAATTGACGATCTGCATACGGCGCTGTTTGTAACAGTTGGTGAGTGTCAGGTAAGCAAAGCAAAGCGATAACAAGCGCTCGATAGCCATTCGTTTAGACTCAACGAGCCATCCTGGCAGGGTTTTTTCGTCAACTGGCTTGTCATTCTTGGTATCGTAGGTGGTGAGGCCTTGGTGCCGAGGCGCAGCGATCTGACGGATGCGGGCGCTCGCAATAGTGCAACCTATCCAGAGGACGAACAGACCAACATGAATAGTGACTCTCCTCTTGCCTCGGGCGCCGAAAATCCCGCCCTTGACGCTGCCGAAGCCATGGAAACGCCGCCCGTTAAAAGTGGATCAGCACCGCGTGGCAAGGGGGATTCAGCCGAGCCGCCAGGCGACGCAGAGATTGCAAACGTCGAACTCGGCGGCGTCAAGGGGTATTTCGAGAGCTTGAGCGGCACCGAAGTCGTCGGTTGGGCTGTCGATGGCGATGCGGCCGTATGCGAGGTCCAGGTCCTCGTCGACGATTGCTGGGTCGCCGGCGGCGTCGCAGGCGATTTCCGCGCCCACCTTCTCGATGCCGGCGTCGGGACCGGGCGCCATGGATTTCAAATAGCGTTGCCGGAAGACTACTCTGATGGTCTGGTGCACCGCGTGCGTGTTCAGGCAGGGCCTCGGGGCGACACGCTACCGCCCGGGGAGCGGGAATTCGCGGATCGCAGGTTCTTCCAAGGTGAACTGGAGAAACTTGACGGCGACTTTGTTTCCGGTTGGGTGCGCAACGCCCGAACGCCGGATGAGCCTGTTTCCGTTGAACTGTTGGTCGATGGCAAGGCCGTCGCGACCGGGCAGGCCGACAGGCCTGGCGGCAACGGCATGCGTTTCGCCCTGCGCCTACCAGCAGCAGCAGTGGACGGACGACCGCACCGCATCGCTGTGCGCAGCATCATGCCGCAACAGATTGTCGGGGAATTGGGCGTCATCACTTCCGTAATTCGGGCGCCGAACGATGCGCTGCGGCGCTACAGCGGCGGCAGCTTGAACGCGGCGTTGCTCCAGGGTGCGGCGTTGCGTTACGAGGCGTTTCGACGCAGCATTGCCGAGATCGCTGCCGATCTCGGTCCCAGCGTTGAAGATAACGTCGCGCCCGAATCAGCGGCGTCGGCTGCCGGCAGATTGCTGCAGATCCACGCCGCACACGAACAGGTAGTGCTGGGATTCGAGCTGAGCGGAGAACCCCAGAACAGCGATCGCGAACGACCGATGCTGCGCTTCCAGGTGCATGAACGGCCCGACGTGTCGATCGTAATCCCGGTACACAACAAGTTCGTGGTCACCTATCACTGCCTGGCGTCGTTGTTGCTGGCTCACAACCTCGCGACGTTCGAAGTGATCATCGTCGACGATGGATCAAGTGACACGACGGTGGACCTTGCCGAGCAGGCACAGGGTATCCAGATCCTCCGTCACGGTGTGTCGCAAGGATTCGTGCACAGTTGCAATGCCGGGGGCAAGCTCGCCCGCGGGCGCTATATCGTGATGCTCAACAACGATACCGAAGCTACCCTGGGTTGGTTAGACGAACTGCTTCATGTTTTTGAGCATTTCGATGGTGTCGGTATGGCGGGCGCCAAACTGCTTTATCCAAACGGTACTCTGCAAGAGGCCGGTGGCATCGTATGGAATAACGGCGATCCCTGGAACTACGGCCGCGACGGCAACCCGCATGAGCCGCGCTACAACTATACTCGGCAGGTCGACTATATCTCCGGTGCCTGCATCATGCTGCCCACCCCGCTGTGGATCGAATTGGGGGGGTTCAGCGAAGACTTCGCGCCCGCTTATTTCGAGGATACCGATCTGGCGTTCCGCGTCCGTGAACGCGGGCTGAAAACCGTCTACGCGCCGCTCGCGCAAGTCATTCACTTCGAGGGTATCAGCAGCGGCACCAGCATCGCCTCGGGCGCCAAGCGTTATCAGCAGATCAACACACCCAAGTTCAAGAGCCGGTGGTCGTCAGCGTTTCGCGGAAATGGCACTTTCGGCAAGGCAGTGGACTTAGCGAAAGATCGCAACGTACGCTACCGCGTATTGGTAATCGACGCGAACACCCCGCGCCCCGACATCGATGCCGGCGGCTATGCTGCGGTTCAGGAAATGCGCCTGCTCCAGTCTCTTGGCTGCAAGCTCACATTCATGCCGGAGAATACCGCCTGGCTTGGCAACTACACGCAAGCGCTGCAACGAGCGGGTATCGAATGTCTCTACTCACCGTTCATGACGTCCGTTAATGAAGTCATCGAAAAACGTGGCGCGGAATTCGATCTCTTTTACATCACCCGCTATTCGGTGGCTGAACGCTATTTGGATGCGATCCGCCTTCATGCCCCTCAGGCGAAGATCCTGTTCAACAACGCCGACTTGCACTTTTTAAGGGAGCTCCGCGCTGCGATTGCCGCGGGCAGCCAGGACCGCATCGGTCAAGCGCTGCAGACACGCGACGCTGAACTTGCTGTGATGCGCAAGGTTGATCTGGTGCTTTCGTACAGCGAGATAGAGCACGCGGTGATTCGATCCCACAACCTGGACTCCACCAAAGTCATGAAGTGTCCCTGGGTGGTCTCCACGAGGACCGACGTACCTACCTTCGAGACACGGGATGGCATCGCTTTCCTGGGCGGCTATGCGCACCTCCCTAACGTTGAGGCCGCCGAGTTCTTCGTGCGTGAGGTGGTGCCGTTACTGCGCGAGCGTCTTCCAGGTGTCGATCTGCGGCTCTATGGGAGCGACATGCCGCAGAGCTTGCGGGACCTGTTTGAAGGCGAGGATAACGTGGTCTTGGCAGGCTGGGTGGCGAGTGTCGATGAGGTCTACGACGGCTGCAGGGTGTTCGTGGCACCGTTGCTAAGTGGCGCGGGTATCAAGGGTAAAGTCATAGGCGCCATGGCGCACGGCGTGCCGTGTGTGTTGTCACCGGTAGCCGCTGAAGGGACCGGTATTCGCGACCAACTGGAGGCGCTGGTTGCGACGACGCCTGCGCAATGGGTCGACGCCGTTGAGCTCCTCTACAACGATCGTGACACGTGGTCGGCACAACAACGCGCGGCGTGGGCCTATACCGAAACCGAGTTCGGTCTGGCACGAGGGCGGGAGTTGATGCAGGCCGCGCTGGAAGTAGTGGACATTTTCGCGGCGCCTGACCCAAACTGCTTGGTTCATGACACCTCAAACAACCCTCCTAAATCAGGGCGACAGGCGTAACTCACCTCTTAGAAAAGTATCTTGATGAATTGAAGCGCAATCTAGCCCAGCAGCGTTTCTGATATTTCACCGATAATAGGTGAACCCGGTATGCTGCCACCGTTCCGGTTGATGTGGTCATGGAGGAATTCGAAGGGCGCCTCCCACTTTGCCGGGGCATCATAGCCAACTCACCTCATGTTATATTTGCAGTTCGCACCGGATGAGGCCCCCATGACTAAAATCCGCTATATCATTTTGGCCTTTCTGGCAATCACGCTAGCAGCTAGTCTGTTGGAATGGGGTGCCATAAAACTGGATGCTCAGGAGATTCACTACAACGGACCGCGTCCCAATTTTTTGTTCGTGGTTACCGATGACCAATCCTGGATTCACACGTCCTATGCCGGTTACCCGGCGTTGCAAACCCCCAACTTTGATCGCATTGCCCATGAGGGGATCTATTTCGAAAATGCTTTTGTCAGTGCCCCTACTTGCACTGCCTCCCGTTCCGCTATCCTGACGGGCCGCCATTTTTGGGAGCTGGGTTCGGCGGGACAGTTATGGGGAGAGTTCCCCGACACACTGGACACCTATCAGCAAATTCTGCAAGCCAATGGGTACAAGGTCGGCTACAGCGGCAAGGGATGGGGGCCAGGCTATGCCCCTCAAGGTAATCCTGCAGGCGCCGGTCATGACTATAATAGTGCAAGGCGGATGGTAGATCCCACCCTCACAGTCATCGACCAGGTGGAAAACCTGCGTATATTCCTCAATGAAAAACCAGCTGATCAACCTTTCTCCTATTGGGTCTCTCCCACAGAACCTCACCGCCCCTTCAAGCCTGGTATTGGCAAAGAAAGTGGAGCGGTTTCTCTTTACTTGGTGGAAGTCCCTCCTTTTCTACCCAACAGTGAAGTGATCCGGGGGGATATTGCGGATTATCTGTTTGAAATCCAGTGGTTTGATGAAGAGCTTGGTCGTGTCTTGAATTTGTTGGAACAGCAAGGGCAATTGGACAACACTGTCATTGTCTACACCTCCGATAACGGCATGCCCTTCCCTCGCGCCAAGTCCAACAACTACGACTATGGTGTCCGGGTGCCATTGGCCGTCCGCTGGGGAGACCAGATCAAATCCCATCTCGACGTGACAGATTTGATCAGTTTAGTGGATATTGCACCGACTTTTCTGGAACTCGCCCGGGTTCCGATTCCTGAAAATATGTCTGGGAAAAGTTTCGTCCGACAATTACTGAGTAATACCCCAGGCCGTGTAGATCCGCAACGCAATGCGGTATTCACGGGTTTTGAACGACACATCGCCACAGCGCGACCGGAACGACAAGGATATCCTTCCCGCGCCATCCGCACCGACGACTATCTCTATATTAGAAATTTTGCGCCGGATCGCTGGCCTGCTGGCCGCCCGCCAACATTTGACGATATTGATTCAGGCTCGCCTACCAAAACGTTTCTGGTTACCCAGCGGCAGCAGTATGAAAAGCAGACACTGGCAGATAAAGATAAAGAGGGTGGGATGGCATTGACGCGTGTACCACATCGTAACTTCTATGCCATTGCCAGAAATCCAGCGCAGTCACTGACAATGAGTGCCAGTAAACGCCCAGCAGAAGAATTATATGTGGTCCGTCGCGATCCCGGGCAAGTCAATAACGTAGCGGAGGATCCTGCCTTTGCTCAAGTAAAAGCAGCCTTGGCGGCACAATTGGCAGCGGAAATGAAGAGAACTCACGATCCCTGGTCCACGGGAGATGGCAGCAGTTTTGACAGCTATAAATACTATGCGATAGATAAACCGGGTAATCCGCTGGCGACTGAATCTGCCGAGCCGTAAGAGCTAAATTTTGTCTGCGAGTTGATCTCATAGCAATTCGCTTCCGTCATTTGCGCATACCTCAATACATGTTCGTCCAAACACGATCGGCAAATAACGCGAGAAAATCTGTAACGATTGGATAATCAGTGTCCAGGGCGATCTTCAAGCGTCAATTCAGGTTTTCTATCGATAGCCAGTTGAAAAAAATCCCCAGCGGCCGCTGATCATCCGACGTTCCGAGTTGCTTTGGAGAACACGACTGATCGATTCTGAATTCCACCTCTAATCGTCGCAGCCCGGACATCGACTCCTGGGGAATCACAAACGAGACATAATTCATTTGTTCCGACTCAAGCGTAAAGTCCGCAGCCACTTGCCCATTGATAATCGTTTGCAGTCTGCCGCTGAGGATTGGCTTCAACCTGGCCGAAAGACGCAAGGACTCACCGTGCGCGCCCACCAGATCGAGTCGCAATCTCGCCCGTGTGCCTAGAGACCAGGTTCCACCTTCTGAAGCGGGGGTCCAATCGCCTTGTTGGTATAGCTGCACATTTCCTGCCTGCGTAAAGTCGATAGTGCTTCCGACCCGGTACCAGAGATTGCGGTAGCGGTGAGCTTCCACTTCTGCCATCAATTCGACCCCCCGATGACGTAACAAAAGCTCCATCGAATTGTGCGGATCGGGCGCAGGGTCGTTGACCCCGATGGGCGATACGCATGGCAATGTTGTGCTTGGGGCGGGCACGCGAGCCAGTGCCTGGAGCTCATGATAAAGGTCAGCAATAGCAGCACGATCGTTTTCCAGCAGCCAATCCTCATCCTCGATCTCATGGTGGCGCAAGGAAGACATCACTTCTCCCGCTGCTTTGTCACGAGCGCCTTGTGCCAGGTCCCAGCCCAGGAACAACAATACGCGGTCGAGTTCGGTGCGTGGGTCCTGAATCCAGTTGTCGTAATCCGTGACTAAAACGCCCGCGTCCGACGCATGTGCACGTATATGCGTGTTGTACTGCTCCCATAAGCGATGGCTGAACACGGGTGAATGGGTGCCTCGCTTGTGCAGCGAGCGGGCTACAGCTGCTGGATGACGCACGCACGCGATGATTTTCAGGTCAACAATCAAACCGCGCCAGAACGGGAGCATCAGGCTACACCTTGGATCTTTCCAGCCCCAGCCGGGATGGGCCTCCGCGGTGTTTGCGATGGACTCCAGGATGGAGTGGGCCTGAACACCAAACTCACGCGCGAGTTCGCTCCGCTCCCAGTTATCGGGAAAGTCAGGGGGCGTATCCCACCCACCCTCAAAGCGACCCAGCAACTCGTCCGTAAAACGGACCATGTCCAGGTTCTCGAAAAAACCCTCCGGATTATCCGGTCCGGATTGCATCAATCGCGCAGATGGACCCAGCCATAAGCCGACGGCCCCCAGAACTCGAGCTACCATAGAGGTGCCTGACCGGTGCATGCCGGTAATGCACAAAATCGTGGTGTTGGACGCGCTCGCTGTGGCTGACTTCATGAGATTTTTTTACACATGGCACACGATAGGCCTTCAATCACGCTGCGACCCGCAGTCGGTTTATGCTCCAGCGTGTTTCTATTAAGATGGTAATTCCATCGCAGGAGCCTGCAAATACCACGCGTTTTCGTTCTTCGGGCACATCGGCCTTTGATGCATTACGTTTCTATACACTTTGCCTTCACCGCAACGACTGTCAATCATCGCTCAGCTCGACGCCAGAGCAGCCGCATACTAATGTTGACTTGTGGGAGATGGTACAGCGAACAAAATTTCAAGGCAAAGTAATGACTCAAGATTCCGACGCTACAACCGGGTACCGAGCGCGGCAGGTCTCGTAACGTCCTGGCGCCAACAGGTGTACATTTTTTAGCGCTAATTGACACACGGTTGTAGGTGGTTCGAGTGAGACTTGGTGGTGAAGCTCGCCAATCCCCGTGCCCGGATACGCATCATCTGCCCACAATACACCGGTCTCCCTGAGAACTTGCCGCCCATAGCTGGGCGCATGCTTTCGACGGTGCCGGTGTATTCTTTTGAAGCGTCAAACGACCGCATAACATCTCACCCGCGGTAGGCCAATGCTTCACTGATATGCGCAGTGCCGATAATCTCGCGGCCATCCAAATCGGCAATCGTGCGCGCGACTCGCAAGGTTCTGTGTAAGCCTCTGCCAGACAAGTGCAGTCTGCTCGCTGCTGATTCTAACGCTTTTTTCTCAACCTCTCCCAGTACGCAAGTGCTTGCCAACATATCTGCAGTCAGCAGCGCATTGGGTCTGCCTTGCCGCGCTTGCTGGCTCGCGCGGCTGAGAAATACCCGTTCCTGCACGACGGCAGAGGTCTCAGCCGTGCAGCGTGGCGTGAGCAAATCCCCAGGGGGTATTCGATTGACCTGCACGTGCAGATCAATTCGATCCAGCAACGGACCGGACACACGTGAGCGGTAGCGCTGAATCTGGTCCGGCGTGCACCGACACGGGCGCGCTTCATCACCCAGGTAGCCGCACGGGCATGGATTCATGGCTGCAATAAGTTGAAACCTGGCGGGATAGGTCGTCCTGTGTCTGGCGCGGGCGAGGGTGATCTCGCTGGACTCCATCGGCTCACGCAAAACCTCCAGGCAATGGCGGCTGAACTCCGGCAGCTCATCGAGGAAAAGCACCCCGCCGTGCGCAAGCGATATTTCACCCGGCCGCGGTCGGTTGCCGCCCCCAACCAGTGCTGCCGCTGTGGCGGTGTGGTGAGGGTTGCGAAAGGGTCGTTCAAAGGCAAAGTCTTCACCGCTGGTACCGTCGTGGATGTCGCGCAACGCGAGGCCAAGCAGTATTTCATCGGCGCTTGGCGGCGGGAGTATCCCCGGTAAACGGCGGGCGAGCAGCGTCTTTCCGGTGCCAGGCGGCCCGCAGAGAAGCAAATTGTGGCCGCCACTGGCGGCGATCTCCAGCGCGCGCCGCGCGCCTTGCTGGCCGACGACGTCAGCGAGATCCAGTTGTTTATGACGAGTGGAAAACGCCTTTGGCCTGGCCGCAGCGAGTGTTTCGCTGCCGTTAAGATGAGCACACAGCGTCAGAATATCGGGCGCCCCAATAATGACAGAATTCGGGACGCGCGCTGCCGAAGGGGCGCTATCGGTAGCGACCACCAAATGACGCCCCGCGCGAGTAGCAGCGGCAGCTGCTGCCACCACACCTGGTACGTTGCGAAGACTGCCATCGAGGCCCAGCTCCCCCAGAAACTCATGTTGCAGCAGACGGTCCGGTGGCAGCTGGCCGGAGGCGGCGAGAATACCCAGGGCGATGGGAAGGTCGAATCGGCCGCCCTCTTTGGGCAGGTCTGCTGGCGCCAGATTAATGGTGATGCGTCGATCGGGGAAGGTGAAATGCGAGTTGAGAATCGCACTGCGCACGCGATCCTTACTTTCGCGCACCGCCGTTTCCGGGAGGCCGACAATATGGAAGGCTGGTAGCCCGTTGGACAAGTGTGTCTCAACCTGTACCAGCGGCGCCTCGATACCCGTCAGCGCCCTGCTATTGATGATGGATAATTCCATGGCTCTTCCTTGAGCGTGTGCTGCGCGGTGTTCGATAGGTGGG
>JBDNIE010000057.1:0-25948 GCA_041688425.1 Halioglobus sp.
AAATTGCCGCTGAACAAGAAGCTCGCCTCAAGGTAGAACTCGAAGAACGAAAAGGAATTGCCGCAGCAGAGGAAGCTCGGCTCGAAGCAGAACTCGATGAGCAAAGACGACTCGCTGCTAAGAAAAAAGTTCGTCGCGAGGCTGAAATGACTATCGCTCCGTCAGCGGCAGTCAAGGCACAGCAACAACCCACGGCAGGGTCGCGACCAACCCAACGCAAACCTGGAAAAACTCGCGTCAAAACCACTGTGGAGACTCCGCTCAGAAAGCAGGCGGACCAAGCCACTGAGCCACTCTGCCGCAAGCGCATGCCAGGCGAACCCAATCTATACACACTCAAGCCCTTTCGAAACTCCGAGAGTGTGCGCCTGCGTGCCAGTGTCGCATCCCGTCGAATGCGCCAAGGTTATAGGCTGACCATTCTCGCGCTGGCAGTTTTGCTGATTCTCGGAGGCAGCTTTTTGCAGAATAATCACTATCCGGTGGTTACTGGTGCCAGGGCGATAGCGATTAACTCAAATTTCGAGCCGCTATTGCTGGCTGGCGATGCGCTGTTTTTTCACGATCGCGCCGGGGTCAGTACTGCAACTGCGACGCTCAGTGAGTGGGGGCTCGATGCGCTGGAGCCGCCAGTCGTATTTGGGACTAAAGAAACGCTGTTTGCGCTGGGTCAGCTGACTGGAAATAGCGCCGACAAAAAGCAGAGCTCTGCCCTGCAATTGCTGAGGTGCAATATTACGACCTCCTCGTGTGAGCAGTTCTCGGCACAACTGGCAGAGAGTTACGTCAATGCGTTTGCAATAAATCCGCTGGATGGCAGTCTATTAGTTGCCGATAGCGCAGCGGGAGAGCTTCTGAAGGTCAACAATGCAGGTCGCGTGATCGTGCGCGCTGCGGTTACGCTGCCACAGCAGCCTGTGCTTCGTATGCAGGGTGGATTACTGCTAATGAACAGCGCAGACGGTCCAGCAATCAGTGTGTTTCGCTACGAGGACGAGACATTTGGCACCCAGTTGGATGAAATTCTGTTGCTGCCAACCTCCGCAGAGACGCTGGAAAAATACCGCGTGATCGATTTCATCTGGTCAGGTGAGGCCTGGTGGGTGAATTTGGTCGAACCCGATTCCGGACGCAGCGCAATTCATCGGTTTGATCAAGACTGGAATCACCTCGGCGCAGTCAACGTGCGCGATAAAAGTGGGCCACTGCAATTGCTCAAGTGGGCACAGAAAACTCTCGCCAACGATCCGCTCGACCCCATCATCCAGCGTTACAACAGTGATGGTGAGGCTGAAGTGCCCTTCACCTCCAAGCAACTGCAAGCCTTTATCACCCGGCAACAGCAAGACGCCAGCTTCGCCGCAAGCGCCTGGCAACTCGTGCTATTACTGTGCGTATTCACTGTGCTGGCGGGTTTCGGGTATGGGTACTTACAGTCTGCGCGCAGCCTCGTGTATAAACGGCGAAGAGAGCAAGGGGCTGCTCCACTGGATAACTACGCCTCGCAGCTGCAGTGGGTTGACCCCATCAAGGAGCGCCATTCACAGCTGCAAAAGACGGGCCTGTATTACGGACTTGCAGCAGTCACTGCCGTTATATTTGCCATCGCGCTGAGCGTGACGGTCTGGCAATTGGCTGCTCTGCTGCTGGTCATCAGCGGCCCTGCTGCCGCACTGCTACTGATTAGCCGACAGCCTGTGGGGGCCATCGGCACACTCAAAGACAAACTACTACTGGTTGACCACAGGGGTATGTATCACCTCGCCAGTGGCTCCAAATTGCAATATCGTAGTGCTTTTATTGCCATTGACGATGTCATTATATTTACGGGCACACCCTTGCTGCCCGCATTTTGCGCTGCTCAGATAGCGCAACAGGTCACGCCGCTAGCACTGGGTGGAATAAAAGTAGACCCGAAAACAATCGTGGTAAAACTGCTGCAGTGCCACCATCCACTGGCACTGGGCAGCGCCGCGATACTGGCAACCCTTGCAGGGGCGGCATTACTATTGTTGCTGCAGGCCATGTTTTAACTAATATGCGGACCAACGCAGGGCGACACCCCTCGTCCCAATTGGATATACTGCGTTATCTGGAGCTGCCACGGCGGTTCCACCACCACACCAAAGCCAGTAAGGGTTGCCGCCTGCATGAGAGAGCAAAATCAGGAACAAACCGCCGCCGCTAAGCGCTTGCAGGTCGCGTTCTTTGTTACCTGCCTTGCAGACTTGTTTCGGCCCTCCGTCGCCTTTGCCAGTATCAAACTATTGGAGCAGGCCGGCTGCGATGTGACGGTACCGCTGAAACAAACCTGCTGCGGCCAGCCCGCCTACAATAGCGGCGATTATGAGTCAGCCATCCCGATGGCGCAGCAAGTGATTGCGCTGCTGGAGTGGGCAGATTATGTCGTACTGCCCTCTGGGTCCTGTGCCGGCATGATCTGCCACCACTATCCAAAGTTACTGGATGACCAATGGCGCGACCGTGCTCTGCAGTTAGCGGCAAAAACCTTCGAGCTGACGGTCTTTCTCAATGACATCGCTGGCGTCAAACCGCAAGGAAAGCCCCTGTCACGGTTTCCGACGGTGGCCTACCACGACGGCTGTGCCGGATTGCGTGAACTGGGTATCAAGGAACAGCCGCGTAACCTACTGCGGGAAATGTGTGGCATAGAGGTCAGTGAGCTACAACAGAGTGAAGCCTGTTGCGGTTTTGGTGGTACATTCTGCGCCAAGATGCCGGAAATCTCAGGCAAGATGGTCGGTGACAAACTCAGTAATGCCATGGCTACTGGCGCCCAAATCCTGGCCGGTGGTGATCTGGGTTGCCTGCTCAACATCGCTGGACGTGCGCGACGTGAAGGCCAGAATATCGAAGTTCGCCACATCGCCGAATTACTGTGCAACGAAATCGATACTCCCGCTATCGGAGAGGGGAGCTAAGTCTTGGAACAGCACAGCGATAGCTTTTTGGACAACGCCAGCGCGGCCTTGAAAAATACCGAGCAGGCAAAGCGACTCGATATGATCGCCGTGTTTGCACCGCAAATGCGCACCGCCGCCGTGGCAGGATTCAAGGAGTTCGATGCCCTGCGTGACCACGTAAAACGCATCCGACAACACAGTCTGGACCACCTGGAACACTACCTCGGCCAGTTTGAGCACGAAGCCGTAAACAACGGCAACCATGTGCACTTTGCCCGCGACGGCGAAGATCTCAACAGCATTGTGCTCGACATTTGCCAGCAACACGATGCGCGCCGAATCGCCAAGGGCAAGTCCATGGTGACAGAGGAAACCAGCCTCAATGCATTTTTGCAGCGGGCCGGACTGCAGGTGATGGAGACGGACCTCGGCGAATACATCATTCAGCAGGCGGGAGAGACACCCAGCCACATCGTCGCTCCGGCCCTGCACAAATCAGCGGACGAAATTCGTCAGCTGTTCCAGGCCAAGCATGATCTCGGAGCGCGAGAACTCCCCGAGACTGTCGATCTGGTAGGCGAAGCACGTCAGGTATTGCGCGAGCACTTTCTGAAGGCGGAGGTAGGCATCATTGGTGCCAATGCGCTGATCGCCGAAAACGGCTACTCCATGCTGGTGACCAACGAGGGCAATGGCGACCTGTGCGCGAATCTGCCTAGAGTTTTGATTGTCTGCACCACCATTGATCGGGTGTTGCCGCTGGCGGAGGATGCAACCGCGATGCTGCGCCTACTAGTGCGCTCCGCCACAGGCCAATCACAAACCAGCTATACCAGTTTCTATTCGGGACCACGTCGTGAGACTGATGTCGATGGCCCACTGGAAACACATTTCGTGCTGCTGGACAATAAGCGCAGCGAGATACTGGCCGGCGACTACCGTGAAATGCTGGAATGTATCCGCTGCGGCGCCTGCCTCAATCACTGCCCTATCTACACCAGCGTAGGCGGTCATGCCTACGGCTGGGTCTATCCAGGGCCCATGGGCTCGGTACTCACCCCCCTGCTAACATCGTTGGAACAAAGCCAGGCGCTGCCAAATGCCTGCACCAGCTGCGGTCGCTGTGCAGAGGTGTGTCCCGCCAACATTCCCCTACCCGACCTGCTACGAGACTTACGGCACGAGGAGAGTGTGAAAAAACTCTCCGCACCGCGCTGGCGCTTTGGATTAAAGGCGCATGCTTGGCTGGCCCGTCGCCCATCGATGTATCACACAGTGACCGCCATCGCCATTAACGTATTGCATCTTTTGGGGCGCAAGCGCGGCAGTTTCTCTCGACTGCCACTGGCGGGAGGCTGGACCAGTGAACGGGATTTTCCCGCGCCGCAGGCAAAGACTTTCATGCAATTGTATAAGGCCCAAATCAGGCAAAACGATGAGTAATAGCGCGCGATCAGAGATTTTTGCGCGACTGCGTGAACTGAGCAGCAAGGCTAGCGAAGAAGATATTCAGCGCGATCGCAGGGCGCTGGGCAGTGCTCCTGCGCCCGCGCCGGAGACACTGGAGATCTGCGAAGCCTTTCTGGCCAACGTGCTGAAAAACCACGGCAGCGTAGACTGTGCCGGTAATCGCAGCGAGGCTGTGAAGGCGATAGGATATCATCTGTACTCGCATTTTCGCAGCCATCGACTTGTCGCCGGCAACGATCGGCGCCTCGCGGCAATGCCATGGCGTGACGCAGGCGTACTCCCGCGTTTCGGCAGTCTGGAGGTGGGCGAACCTGTTGCGCTCAGTTTCGCCCAACTGGGCGTGGCAGAGACAGGGGCCATTGTAACCTGGACCGGCAAGGCCAACCCTGCCGCGAACAATTTTCTACCTGAGCACCATATCGTACTGGTAGACACTGCCGATCTTGTTCCCACAATGGAGACGGCATGGGCGAGGATCAATCAGGAGTTCAAAAAGAATGGCCGGCCGCGCGGCATTAACTTTATTGCCGGCCCTTCCAGCACCGCTGATATCGAAGGAGTGCTGGTTTACGGGGCGCACGGTCCGCGCAAATGGCATGTCATTCTAATGGGGAAAGTGCCCGCAAGTGCGCTTGAAATGGCGCGCGCCAGCAATATGCCCGCCTAGCATGTTGAGCATATCGCGCAATTAGCTTATAGGGGTGTATAGGAGAATTGCTGTCCGCCTACTGCCGCTTGAAACATCAGACCGCCAGTGGCGATGGTAAAAATTGCCATGCCCTTTCGATAACCACCCGAAACAGTCGCCGCATCATTGCGCCCGCCACTGACCCCGGCGCTCGTGCCACCCGCTGTGCTTGCTTCAGCGGAGGCGCCGGCGGTAATGGCCACTGCCGAAGCCATGGCACTCAACTCGAAACTGCCCGACGTGAAATCATTGAACGCTTGCTCATGTTCAAAAAAGACAATCTGGCTGTAAGCCTGCCCCCCCCACTGCGCGCCCAGTGATAGCTGAGTCAACGTGGAATTACCTACATGCCTGGAGCCCACAAACACCTTGCCCTCCCCGTAGGCACCACCAATCACAAATCCGCCCTTGCCAATGGTCGGGAATACGGCGTAACCATAGGCTGTTTTGAAAAAGCGACCGCTTTCTCCAGCATTACTGAACGCCTTGATAGCCTGGCTATAGCTATTGGCCCAGGCAGCAGGACCGCCGACACACAGCAATGAAACGAAAAGAACAAGCTTTATCACTTTCTGCATCATTACTTTTTGCATAACGGGAAACCTTGAATAGAGTGAATTGAGCAGCCATCGCAATGGCTGGACGCCTATAAATACGCGTACCGAATCCTCGAACCCAGCGTCCCTATTCTGTGTACACAACAGAGTTAGGTCAAGTCTCTTAATCGCAGCAACAAATCGCAGACCCTGCAAGAATAGCCCCACTCATTGTCATACCAATTCAACACACGCAGGTAGCGACCCGCTGTCACGCCGGTAAAACCCATGTCGTAGATGGACGAGTGCGAATTGCCAATAATGTCGGTCGATACGATCGGCCGCTCACTAAACTGCAAAATGCCGCGCAGGCGCGCTGACTCTGACGCCGCACGCACGGCGTCGTGCACATCTGCCACTGTGATACGCTTGCCCAGTTTGACGAATAGATCCACCACAGAACCGTCCGGCACTGGAACACGGGCGGCAATGCCATGCAGTTTTCCCTTCAGCTGCGGCAATACTTGACCCACAGCCTTGGCGGCACCGGTGGAAGTCGGAATAATATTCTCTGCGGCAGCTCTACTGCGCCGCCAATCGCTGTGGGGCACATCTGCAAGACGCTGGTCATTGGTGTAGGCATGCACGGTGTTGATGACACCCTCCTCTATACCAAAGGACTCATCCAGCACGCGCGCCATCGGGGCGAGGCAGTTGGTGGTGCAACTGGCATTCGACACTATGCGGTGGTCCGCTGTTAGCCCTTCTTCGTTTACGCCCAGCACCACGGTGTAATCAATGGCGTCTTTCGCGGGCACCGTCAGTACGACATAACCGGCTCCGGCTGTGATGTGCTGCTGCAACTGTTCACGCTTGCGAAAAGCGCCTGTCGCCTCGATAACGGCATCCACACCCATTTCAGCCCAGGGTAGCTCAAGCGGACTACCTTCGCTCAGCAACTTCACGCGCCCCTTGTCAGTCACGAAGTGATTGTCCTCCAACGACAAACGCTTGCCAAAGGGCCCCATCACGGTGTCATAGCTTAGAAGATATCGCAGGGCCTCGAAGTCAAACAGGTCGTTGATCGCAACCACCTCGATATCATCGCGCTCCTCGAGAATCCGAAATACCGAACGCCCAATGCGGCCAAAACCGTTAATTGCGACTCTCATTGCGTCACCTCCTGTGGCTGGCCCAGCGTCGAATAGAGACGCACCACATCCAGCAGCCGGGCAGCATGACCAAGGGTTTCATACCAGCCCAGGGTCTTGATGGTGTAACTGCCTGCCTTGATCGTACCTTTGGTATCAAACAACAGGGAGCTTGAGTTGCCGATCACATCTGATGACACGATGGGGTCTTCAACAATACCGACAATACCCGGGCGTTTTGCAGCGGCATGGCGCATCGCCGCGTTAACATCCTCGGCGGTGATGGATGACTCCTCCAGCGCCAGAGTCACATCCAGCAGACATCCGTCCTGAACCGGCACATTCAGTGCCCAAGTCATTATCTTGTCATCGAACGCAGGCAATATCTGTCCCAGCCAGCGCGAGGCCTCGTGCGTATTGGGAATGATATTTTTCGCCGCTGAACGGCTGCGACGAAAATCGCTACCGGCATAGTCCTGCAGCGACTGATCAGACGTAAAGGCATGCACCGTCGTCATGCTGCCACACTCAATCGCAAAACTCTCAGACAAACACTGCAGTAACAAACACAATGCAGAGGTGGTGGGCGAGCCGCCTGAAATCATACGGTCCGCCACCTGCGCCTCTGCGGCATTGACGCCCGGCACCACAATGCGATCGATATGGTCTATTGGCAATGTACGCAATAAGACGCGCCGAGCACCATTGGCCAGATGGGCCTCCATGGATTGTCGCTCACGGAACTTGCCAGTGGCATCAATAACGATGTCTACGGCGAATACATCCCAGGGCATTTCCTCGGGCCGATCTATCTGCATCAACCGCGCTCGGAAGCGCGGGTTCACCAGGAAATTGCCCTGCAATTCATGTCGCTCGGGCTGAACCGCCTCTGAACTCAACAGGTAATGGAGTATTGCGGGCTTGCCGACATCGGCTATCGCCACGACTTCGACATCCTCACTGTGCGAAGCCAGATCGTAAATTTGCCGCCCAATCTGGCCGAAACCCATGATGCCCACTCGAACAGGCCTGCTTTTTGCCATTAGAGTCCTCCACTAAGCACCGTTTATAGTGTAACGCTCACCCCGGGATGGGGTCTGACTGAAATTACACTTATTGCTAGCTGCCAGACCGGCGCCACTCAATTTGTCGCCAACCCCGAAGCTTAAGTCAGTGCAATTCAGGTCTGAAGATATTATTGCCTGTGTAACGCTCAAAGACGATCACCCATCACATGAAAGTATCGTGCGGCATTCAGTGCATTATTAGTAACAGCAGATTTAGGTAGGGCGCTACAGTGTGATTGCAGAGAGGTCGATATCATAGGCTTCAGGTTCGAGACTCTTCTTTATACTCAGGGAGGCACTCTCAGCGCCACCGGGGGGTTCCTGCAGATCAATCACTTTAGACCTGCGCAGCGTGTTCTTGTGGGCATCCAACAGCAGCATCACCTTGGGCCGCAGGCGCCGGGTACGATACTCTGCCACCACTACGCCAACCTCTCCCGATGACAACTCCACCAAAGTGCCCGCCGGATAGATGCCGATCGCCTGGATAAAAGCTTCCACCAGCTCTGCCTGAAAATCCTCATCTCGCGCTTGGTACAGCATCTTGATGGCTGCGCTGGGAGAGACGGCTTTGGCATAGCTGCGATTAGTGGTTAGCGCGTCATAGGTGTCGACAATGGCGGCAATGCGGGCAAACACAGGAATGCGGTCGCGCGATAGGCCCGCCGGATAACCCGAACCGTCAAAACGCTCATGGTGGTGCCCCACCATATGGATGACATCCGTGTTGAGAATGCCACATTCCGTGAGAATTTCCATACCGTGGTTGACATGGGCAGCCATTTCAAGCGCTTCGACCGGCGTCAGCTCGCGATCGGCCTGCAGCAGGGCAGGATCGACACGCAGTTTTCCGACATCCATCAGCATACAGCCCATGGCCAGGGACCGCAGGTCGCGCCGCGGCAGGCCCAGCTGGCGGCCCAGCGATACCGACCACATGGCGGCGCTAAGGGAGTGCTGGTAGGTGTGGTGGTCGTGCTCTTTCAGGCGCGTAACCCACAGGCACGCATCGGGGTTGCGACTGATACTATCGACGATGGGCTCAACGGATTTGCGCAACTTAAGGACATTGAGCTTCTCACCTGCGCTCACATGCTCGAAAATATCGTCAATATCGCCAATCAGCGTATTCAGCGCTCGCTGTGCCCGCGGATGCTCCTCTTCCCAGGCGCTGTCATCGTAATAAGGCTTCAGGGAACGGCCTGCAAAGATGCGCATCAGTGGTATACGGGGGCGATCTTTCAGCTTTTGGGCTGCACTTGCGGCTGCAGTTTTATCTGCAGCTGGCTCCGGACGACTGAGCGGCTCGCGGCGCACCAGGAAGCTTTTGCCAGTGCTGCGCCGACTATCAACATACACTGCCTCGCAGTATTTTTGCAGGCGAGCGACATCATCGGTGCTCTCTATCAGGAAGCCCTGAGTGGTAAAGGGCGTTTCCAGCCAAGGGCGATCGAGACCACTGACGTACATACCAATGTCCAAGTCTCTAGTGGGTACTCTTAAAGTCTTCAGCATCGGTGCAAGACGTCCTGTTTAGTTCTTCTGCTACGTCTTGAACACAACGCAGCATTCGGTTAACAGGCTAGCGTTGTGATCACAGTAGCCTGACACTAGTGAAGAGGCCTGGAGGTGTCCACAAATAAGTGGAGATTTCTACAGATAATGGGATTGAAGCCTGTAGTAGCTGGTATTGGCTCGATTGGTACTCATTCTAGCTGCAAGAAAGGCGTCAAACCGAGTAGAGTCTTCACGCCGGTCTCGCAACGCAACTCAGCACCCTTCGACCTCAACCCTATTTCGTCCACTTCAGAACAACGCATGCTGCACGTGCAATACACTGGAGCGGCCTGTGATATATTCGCGCCTGACGCCCGATAGCAGGCCTAGAGGGCAAAAAGGACACACAAAATATGCGTAAATTCCTGGTCGGCCTGGGTATTGTGCTGCTGATCACCCTCGGCTCAATCGGCACACTTTTAATGACGGGCGTGATAGCCCCGAGCAGCCTGCCTATTCTGCTCAACACCATGATGGGCATGGCGGGCCCAGCGGCCGATCATACAACAGTGCGCCAGCGCTACCAGGTCCCGGAAGGTTTCACGCTGGAACTTTACGCGGCCGATGTGCCGCGAGCCCGTTTTTTACGCGTCACCTCAGGCGGAGACCTCTTGGTCAGTCGGCCGCATATGGGGGACATACTGCTACTGCGCCGCGACGCCGACGATGACGGCCACCCCGATACCCGTGAAACCTTAATTGAGGGGCTCAATAGACCGCAGGGCATGGCAATACACGACGGCTGGCTGTATATCGCCGAATCCGATCGGATTAGCCGCATACCCTTTGATGACAACACGGGCACGCTGATCGGCGGACCTGAGCCGGTGGTTGATCACTTGACCGACAACGGCAACCACTGGTCTAAAACGATCGGCATCGGACCGGACCAAAAGCTGTATCTGGCCCAGGGCTCAACCTGTAACGCCTGCGAAGAGGAGGATCCGCGACGCGCTACCATGATGCGTTTTCAGCTAGACGGCAGCCAGCCCGAGATCATCGCTACCGGTTTGCGCAATAGTGTGGGTTTCGGCTGGGCACCCTGGAATGGCGCATTGTACGCAGCGGATAATGGTCGCGACATGCTGGGAGACGATTTTCCTCCCTGCGAACTGAATCGCATCGCCGCAGGCCAGTTCTACGGCTGGCCTTACTTTAATGGTGATAACGTACCGGACCCGGACATGGGAGCCGACCCGCTCGCCGCGCAGCGCGAGCCAATTCTGCCGGCGCACAACTTTCTCCCCCATAACGCACCTCTGGGCATGACATTCCTCAACAGCGACGCGCTCACGCCAGAATATGAGCGCAGTGCACTGGCCGCCTTGCACGGCTCGTGGAACCGCAGTACGCCGGACGGCTATAAAGTGGTGTCACTGCACTGGACGGAGGAGGGTATCGAAGAGCGCGATTTCCTGACGGGCTTTCTTGACGAGGGCGACATCAGCGGTCGTCCGGTCGATGTCGCGCAGGGACCCGACGGTACGATCTATATCTCAGACGATTACGCCGGGGCCATCTATCGCGTCAGCTATCAGGGTTCGGGCCGCGGTGCGAAAAGCCACCGCATCCCTGCGCCGATGGTCGCACCCATAGTCAACCGCCTGGATGCCCAACCACCGGCATGGCTGGCGGAGGCTGAACTACCGGTAATGGCAGTCCGCGGCAGCGCGTTATACCAGCGCTTTGGGTGTAGCACTTGCCACGAGCAGGGCACCAATCACGTCAATCTGGACGGACTGGCAAAACGCCTCGGTTACACCGCAGTGATCGATTCACTGGCAGCGCCGCAATCGCCGATGCCCCTATTCCCGCTGAGCGACACCGAACGACGAGAGCTGGCGGTGTATTTGTTGTGGCAGCCATCGTTGGGGCAGCCATCGTTGGGGCAACCCGAGGCAAACGACTAGATTTCGCCATGTTGAAATACCTGCCCAACACCCTGACCATATTGCGCCTGCTGCTCGCACTGCCGCTGGGCGTTCTTATATTGCGTGAGCAGTACGCTGCCGCATTGTTGATCGGCGCTATCGCCGGGCTGACTGATGCACTGGACGGTTTCATTGCGCGGCGACTCAACGCCATGTCGAACTTTGGTGCTGCTCTGGATCCAGTGGCAGATAAAATCTTGATCACTGTTACTTTTCTATGTCTGGCTGAGGCAGAATTGGTGCCCTGGTATCTGGCGATCGCCGTCATTGCACGCGATTTAATCATCGTCGCAGGCGCAGCCTGCTACTACAAATTTATCGGGCCGTTTGAATTTGCAGCGAGTAGCCTCAGCAAAAGCAATATGCTTATACAAATCACATTTTGTGTGCTGGTACTTCTTATACAAGTCGTAGATGGCATACCACCAGAAGCTGCGATTATGGGAACCGCTGCCGTGCTTTTTCTGGCGGCAGCCAGTGGTTTCGACTACATCATGTCCTGGGCGATAAAAGCCATGGAATCACGAAAAACTAAGGAATAATCGGGTGCTTGATCGTTTGACAATGCAGTTAACGGCCTACTTGTGAGCGAAGAAATTCACGTCCTCACCTATAACATCCACAAGGGCTACTGTACCGGTAATCGTCGCTTCGTGCTGGATGCCATGCGCAAGCGTATCAATGAAACCGGTGCCGACATCGTGTTCTTGCAGGAGATTCACGGCACAGCCATCAAGAGTGCGGCCGAGCGTAAACGCTTCTCCTACCCGGACCAGCCACATTTCGAATATCTTGCGGACGAGGCCTGGCCGCACTTTGCCTACGGTCGCAATGCGATTTATCGCAAGGGCGACCACGGTAACGCGATCCTGAGCAAGTATCCTTTTGCCAGTTTCGAGAACATCGACGTGTCGATCTTTCCGCGCTCCAGTCGCAGCATCCTGCATGGCGTCATCGAACTCCCGCAAAAAAAGACGCGCCTGCACACGCTCTGTGTGCACCTGGGCCTGCTGGAGCAGGAACGCAAAGAACAGCTTCAGGCGCTCACCGACAGAATAAACAGCCATGTACCGCGCGATGAACCGATGATCATAGCCGGAGATTTTAATGACTGGCGGCGACGCGCAGAGAAACACCTGCACGCCGATCTGGGACTGAAGGAACTATTTGTGCAGATGAATGGACGCCACGCCCTGACATTTCCGATCTGGCGACCTATGCTCGCTGTGGATCGCATCTATTATCGCGGTTTACAGCCAACCGCCTGCCAACGTCTCAGCACCGGTCACTGGCGAGAGTTGTCCGACCACGCCGCGCTGTTTGGAGTGTTTACCTTATGAATTTGAGCGCGCCCGCTGCTAACACTATTTTGCAGGAATCGTCGTTTCGCTATGACTTGCAAATAGCCGCCAGCAGCGGTGGCAAAACGCTCGAACAAGCACAGACATATGCGCGCAAATGCCTGAAGGAAATTGAAGCAACACCGCAGGAAGCCTGGCTGCGCCCAATGTCCCTGTTGGCAAAATTCATCTATACGCGCAGCTACGAAGCAGAGCTGGACATTAATCTGGACAAGTTGGAAGAGCTGCGCACTTTATCCGAGGATCACTTGCTCGTTTTCCTGTGGTCGCATAAATCCCACATGGACAGCTTTGTCTTTCTTCTGTCCCTTTATCAAAATCACTTCCGTCCGCTGCCACTGATCTTCGCCGGCATCAACATGAACTTTTTGGGCTTTGGCGCGCTGGCCCGCCGTGTCGGCGCCATCTTCTTACGCCGCACGTTTCAGGAAGACCCCATCTATAAACTGGTGTTTCGCCATTACATCGATCATCTGATACGCCACCGTATGCCTCTTTCATGGTCTATAGAAGGCACTCGGTCGCGCACCGGGAAACTATCGCCGCCCAAATTGGGGCTGTTGAACTGGGTGTTTGAGTCCTGCCAGCGTGAACAAACGCAAAAGGTGCTGCTGGTGCCCGTCTCTATCGCCTTCGATCGCATCGCTGAAATCGATGATTACGTTGCCCTGCAAAGCGGAATGCCCAAACGCAAAGAGTCACTGAGCTGGTTCTTTAACTATATCTTCGGTATGCGAAAGCCCTACGGGAAAGTGTATGTACGTTATGGGCAACCACTGCCCCTGGAGCCGCCACTGCCATCGGCACAAGCGGCCTGTGGCGCAAGCCAGCAGCAGTTGGACGTCACGCGAATGGGGTTTGAAATCTGCACAAGGATAGAAAAAATTACGCCGATCAAGTCGGCTGATGTACTGGCTATGGTATTGCTCGGGGCAAACAAGCGGGCTCTGACGGCTGCCGAGATGCATGAACAGTCGGCCGGCATTTCAGACTTGATTCACGAGCGCAAGCTGCCGGCTTCAGCCGGGTTGAGCCTCAACAGCGAGTCTCAGGTAGCCGCCGCCGTGCTGGCGCTAGAGCAGTCCGGGGTGGTGCGGTCCTATGCCGCAGCACAAGTACCGGTCTACTACATCCCTGGGGAGCAGCGCCTGGCGGCCGCCTACTACCGCAATACCATCACCCACTATTTCATGCACGCAGCCTTGGGCGAAATTGGACTGGCCATGTGCGCGCTGGACATCGACCTACCCAATGCGGAAGCACTGCGCAGCAATGTTGTGGCGCTGAGAGCACTGTACAAGTTTGAATTTTTTTACAAACCGGCGGAGGAGTTCTGGCAAGAGGTTTTGTACGAAACCAAACAGCGATACCCGCACTGGGAAAGTGGTGATCATTCAATAGAAGGTCTGCTGCGCGATAAACCACCGCGTTTCGGACATGCCATTCTGCGCTCAATCACGGAAGCTTACCTGATCATAGCCGTCGCCCTGATGGATATGGATGAGCGACCCGTCCACGACCTGAAAGTATTTACCCGCCAACTCCTCGCCCAGGGACGGCAAATGCTGCTGCGACGGACGATCAGCTGCGAATCTTCAGTATCTCAGGACTTATTCGCTAATGGCCTGCGTTTGGCCTCCCACTTGGCACTACTGGACGGCCGCGGTGCTGAGTTGAGCAGCAGGCGACAAGTGTTCGCCGAGTCTGTTGTGTCTGCTCTCTCCGCTATTAATCTACTGCAGCGCACCTATGACGAGGCCTGGTTCTCGAAGCTATCGGCCGGCAAGATCACCAACCTGTTGGGTCCGTAATGCCTGCTGAACTGCCCCGGATGGCATACAACGAATGTAGCTTGCCGCCGCGCGACAGACCCGTTATCTTTTCACAATGAACCTCAACAGAAGATTGAAGCCATGAGTCTACGCAATATCGTCAGCACCCTGTCGGAAGTCAGTTCTTTGCTAAAGATTGCCAAGGAAGTCAGGCCACGACCCCTCACTACGCGCGACTGTTTCGCGGCAAGGGTAGAGCGCACCACTGAGCAATTTCCGAATCACAAGGCCGTCATCTTTGAAGGCAGGACTCTCACCTGGCGCGAGCTGAATGCACTTGCCAACCGCTATGCCGCTGCGCTGAGCGCAAGAGGACTGGTGTGCGGCGATGCTGTGTGCATAATTATGGAAAACCGTATCGATTTTCTCGCCACGCTCATTGCGCTCAACAAGCTGGGCGTGATTGCTGCTCTGATCAACACTAACCTCACCGGCAAACCGCTCATTCACTGTATCAATATTACGAATTCACGAATGTGCATTGTCGGCGAGGAGTGCATCGAGCCGATAAATCAGGTGCGTGCTGAGCCGGATCTGGCAGCGATGGAAGACTGGCTGTTTGTAAGCGACGCCGATGCTACTCCTTGTCCCGAGTGGGCCATCAAGTTGGATGAAGAAGCGGAAGAAAAAAGCGCCGCCAATCCGCCGCAGACACAGCAAAACACGCTGGCCGATGTCGCTCTCTATATCTACACGTCTGGCACCACAGGATTACCCAAGGCCTCAGTGATTTCCAACAGACGCTACCTGTTATCTTCAGCACTGTCCTATACAGCCGGGCTCAAGTGCAAAGAGAACGACTGTATCTACCTGTGCCTGCCGCTGTATCACGGCACTGGCTTGTTCCTGGGCGCGGGCGCGGCCTTTTCGACCGGCGCCTGCATGTTTATCCGTCGCAAGTTTTCCGGTAGCAACTTCCTGAGTGAAGTACGCGACAACGGCGCTACCTGTTTCATTTATATCGGGGAATTATGCCGCTACCTGCTCAACACACCACGACAGGCTGACGATCACCTGAACCCGCTGGTCACCATGATGGGTAATGGTCTGCGCCCGGATGTGTGGCATGAATTCAAAAGCCGCTTCGGCATCAACCGAATCGCCGAATTCTATGGCTCTAGCGAAGGCAACGTCGCCTTCGTCAACATGCTAAATAAGGATTGCACGGTGGGCACTACCAGCATTCCGATGGCGCTGGTGAAGTACAACGTCGACGCCGACGAAATTGCGCGTGACGCAAACGGACGGCTCATAAAGGTCGCCGCTGGCGAGCCCGGACTGTTGCTCGGCAAAATCACCGAGCTCACAGCATTCGAAGGCTATACCAGCAAAGAAGACACAGAGAAAAAAATACTGCGCAATGCCTTCAAGGAGGGCGATGCCTGGTTCAACACCGGCGATCTCATGAAGACTGTGGATGTGGGTTTTTCATTGGGACTGCCGCACTTCCAGTTTGTTGACCGTGTTGGCGATACCTTCCGCTGGAAGTCGGAGAATGTGTCGACCAATGAAGTCGGCGAAATCATCAACGGGCATGCGCAGATCGATTTTTGCAATGTCTATGGCGTGGAGATACCCAAAGCCGATGGCCGTGCAGGCATGGCAGCATTAGTGCTAGCGCCTGGCGTGGACGCTCTTGACCTGAAGACTTTCTCGGCCCACGTTAACGAACACCTTCCTGCGTACGCACGTCCTGTCTTCCTACGTGTACAACCAGAGCTCGACACCACCGGCACATTCAAGATGGTCAAGGTGGAGCTCCGTAAACAGGCCTATCATCTCGATCAGGTCAGCGACCTGATCTATGTGCTCAAGCCGCGGACTGACGCCTACGAACTCCTTGATGAGGAATACGCGGCTATCCTGCGCGCAGGGAAAGCGGGCTATTGATGGTCGGGCTTGTCTGCTTTATGCGGTCAGGGCTTGAATCGATCCAAGCCGAAGGCTCTGGACACTAATCCGTCGAATACGCGCAGCGGCAGTATTTTTTTCAGCAACGGTAGCCTAAAGCTATTCTTACCACCACGAATGACCGCCGGTGGCGTGTCACGTAACAAAGCATCTACCACAGGCACGACGAAGGTCTCAACCGGTTCAGCACCCTGCTGACCGGCTTGGGCTCTGGCCCGAATTCTATCCTCTACCGGCCGATATACGGAGTTTTCCGGTAAGCATATTGCCTCCTCAGCATGATCGCCAAACGCGGAGCGCACGCCACCCGGCTGAATCATCACGACCTGAATACCGAAAGGCGCAAGCTCCATGCGCAGGGCTTCGCTAAGTGAATGCAGGGCTGACTTACTGGAACAATAGGCGCCCGCAAAGGGCGTAGTGAGTATCCCGACAATGCTGCCAACGTTCACCACCACCGCCCTGCCGCGCGCCACTCGCGCCGCCTGCAGGAAGGGAAGGGCTGCGCGTGTCATGACGACAGGAGAAATCACGTTGGTTTCGTACTGCTTACGCAAATCTTCACGGGCGAGATCCAGCACCGCGCCAACCTGCGAGAAGCCGGCATTATTGATCAGCATATCCAGCTGACCGCCGTCGGCCTCAATACTCGACATCACGGCAGCAATACTGTCGTCATCGTTGACATCAAGTGCGCAGGTTTGAAGGCCCATGGCCGCCAGCCGCTCCAACGTTTCGATCCGACGCGCTGTTGCATAGACGCGATTGCCACGTCGATGCAACTCAGCGGCGAGCGCCGCGCCTATGCCACTGGAACAACCGGAAATGAGAATCGTGCGTTGCATTAAGGCTTCCTCACATTGCCACCCGCGACAAGTTTACCCAACTATGCGGCGATAGCATATGCGCCGATGACATCGCTGGGAGATCAGGCCTGATTCGCGCCCCTGCCTGCTTGATTATTACGGCGCGGTCGATTCTGCCCCTCACTTCCACGTCTGTGGGCAGTCGAATTTGCCCTTCCATTGCCATTGCCATTGCCATTGCCGCCGCGATTCGCGCTCGAGGCAGATCTCGGCTGGGCTTGTCCGGGTGGTCGCGGTTTGCGCAGCACTGCGCTGGGCGGCAAGTCATGATCAGGCTCGAAGCCGTCAACATACTCACGAGTAATGTGGCGCTGAATCACCTGCTCGATTCCGTTGAGCTGCTTGATCTCGTCGGCACTGACCAGTGAGTAAGCGTGGCCCGATGATCCCGCGCGCCCGGTGCGACCGATACGATGCACGTAATCTTCAGACACATTGGGCAAATCGAAATTTACCACCTGTGGCAACTGCGCGATATCGAGGCCACGCGCCGCTATATCGGTTGCAACCAGCACACGAATCTTGCCTTTCTTGAAACCGTCCAACGCCTTGGTACGCGCGCCCTGGCTTTTATTGCCATGAATGGCCGAGGCATTGACGCCGCCTTTTTCCAGAAACTGGGCAAGACGGTTGGCACCGTGTTTAGTGCGACTGAATACCAGCACCTGTTGCCAGTCTTTTTGCACCACCAGTTCCAGCAACAAATCGCTCTTGCGCTTTTTATCAACCGGATAAACCCACTGCTCGACACGCTCTGCAGTCGCGTTGGCGGGAGACACCGACACTTCCAGCGGGTTGTTCATGATGGTCTTGGTCAGCTGCCTGATCTCATTGGCAAACGTGGCGGAGAACATCAAGGTTTGGCGCTTTTCTGGCAATACTTTCAGGATGCGACGGATGTCGTGGATGAAACCCATATCGAGCATGCGATCAGCCTCATCCAGCACCAGCACTTCCAGGTCGGCGAACTTCACCTCACCTTGCTGGTAAAGATCCAGCAGTCGTCCCGGTGTCGCCACCAAAATGTCGATACCCTTGCGCAGTGCCGCAATTTGCGGATTGATCTTCACGCCACCAAATACCACTGCAGACTTGAAAGGCAGGTGAGCGCCATAAGTCGCAACACTCTCAGCCACCTGGGCAGCCAGTTCGCGGGTAGGCGTCAGCACCAATGCGCGAATGCGATGCGGGTGTGGTACGGCGCTATCGCTGAGCAGCTGCAGTATGGGCAGTGTGAACCCGGCCGTTTTCCCGGTTCCGGTCTGCGCAGCGGCCATAAGGTCGCGGCCCGTTAACACGGCGGGGATCGCGGCGGCCTGAATCGGCGTGGGTTCGCTGTAGCCCTTTTCTTGCAGGGCACGCAATAGGGGCGCGGACAGACCGAGCTCGTCAAATGTCATGGGAAATCTCTTGGTTGAATCGTGTTGGATACGCCCGCAGGCAATCTTGCGGGCGACGAAGGACGCGTATACTACTGTATTGACACCTAAATTGAAACCGCAGTCTCTCGGCGGGTATTCTTACCGAGATCAGTTTGCCGCAGGTTCCGGGGGGAAGTCTGCAAGGATTTCTCGCGCCACCTGCTGGCGATACTGCGCTGCCTCTGTGGTGCTGGGTTGTTCGCGCAGATCGGCGTGGAACGTCGCACGCCAGACCGACTGCAGCATGACGGGGTCGACCAAATTCACGTACAACGTACCCTGTGTGATGCGCTGGTTCGCAGGGTCGAAAGTACTTACGTCGTCGCTCTCTTTGGGCACAAATTTCCAGGACAGGAAGATATCAGCTTCAGCATTGACAGTAACCACCTGCAAACCACGTCGTTGTAACTCCTCGCTTAGAGCCTGCCGAATGCGCCTGATCTGGTCATCAGACATCAGCATCGTTGACAGCGTGTCCTTGGCGATCGGCTGAATCGCTATTTTTTGTATATTACTGAAGGTATAACTGTGGTCGTAGCTGGTCGTCGCTTTCGGCGCGCCAGACATACCTGCGCAGGCACTGAGCATCACAGCGACACACAAGGACAGGCACACACCCAGCACATTACGTTGGTCACACCGCGACATCTATTTTCTCCCTCGCCGGACTTCCGGGCTGCCGATAACTCGATTGCGAAGTAGATCATGCGCTGGCACTGCTTGCACTCTTAAAATCTCCCGAACGGATACACTTTTGCACTACGCTTGGACCATCCTCATATTGCATTTACAGTGTTACTATTATCCAATATCCGCAAGGGGAAATTGTTCTTGACGAACGCGAGCAGTCTGTAGCGGGCAATATTTACCGTCTGGTGCAGTCTACTATTGTCACCAACACAACAGCCGATGATCGCGACGTGGCGGCCTACACCAAGGCACCCTGTAGCGCAGGACATTCGAGCACTGCAACACTGCAGCAAAATTGGCCGCGTGGCATATTTTCCCTGTCGCATGTTGCGCTACCCTTTCCACCTGATGATCCACTATACGGCGCGCAACGCCCCATCGACCAAAAACACATATTCCTCGGCCAGCAGGCGATGCAGGGCGAACGCGGTGTGCTGAGAATACCGAGAGATTTCCTCTTACGCCTGCGCCATAACCCTTTCTACAGTTATCAGGAGGCGCGCATACCCCAGTGGTTGGAGTGAGCGCGGCGCGCGTCTAGCTCTCCACAAACGCGCGCTCGATTACATAGTGCGCCGCATCGCCGTGACGTGATTCGGCAAAGCCGCAACTGTTCAACAACGCGCAGATGTCCTTGAGCATGCTGGGACTTCCGCAGATCATGAAGCGGTCGTCATCGCTATTGATCGGCGGCAACCCGATATCAGCAGCCAACTTACCACTCCGAAGCAGATCGTTGAGACGGCCGTTGTTCTCAAACTTTTCACGAGTCACCGTGGGGTAGTAGATCAACTTGTCACGCACTGAATCGCCGAGGTATTCATGCTTGGGCAAATGCTCGGTGATCAGTTCCCGATAGGCCAGCTCTTCGGTGTAGCGGCAACCGTGCGTCAACACAATCTTGTCGTACTGCTCATAGATTTCCGGATCGCGAATGATGCTCAGGAACGGCGCAAGCCCGGTGCCTGTGGCGATGAGATACAGATTCTTACCGGGCAGCAGATTGTCCTGCACGAGAGTACCGGTAGACTTGCTGTTGACCAACACACCATCGCCGATCTGGATCTTTTGCAATTTCGAGGTGAGCGGACCGTCCGGTACCTTGATGCTGAAAAACTCCAGCTCGTCTTCGTAGTTCGCACTGGCCAGACTGTAGGCGCGCATCAAGGGCTTGCCGTCCTGCTCCAGGCCGATCATAGTGAAATGACCGTTCTTGAAACGAAAGCTCGGATTGCGCGTTGTCTTGAAACTAAACAGGCGATCCGTCCAGTGATGAACCGAGGTAACCTCTTCCCGCAGTATCTGTGCCATTTGTCTAGTACCCCTACTGAATTGCTTGGACAGACGCAGAATAGGGCCTATTCTTAATCTGTAGAAACGATTATATTAGATATTATAAATCGGTATTTTGGATATAGGAGAGTCTTCATGCGGTACAGCCTGCGACAGCTAGAGGTCTTTCTGGCCACGGCCCGTTATGAAAATGTCACCCGGGCAGCAGAGGCTTTGGCCATGTCCCAGTCTGCCGCCAGCGGTTCGCTGCGGGAACTGGAAAATCAGTTTGATGTGCGCCTGTTCGATCGCCTGGGCAAGCGATTGCAGCTGAGCGAACTGGGAAAGCAACTGCGACCGCAGGCGGAAAGCCTGTTGGAGCAGGCTCGGGCCATGGAGCAGGCGTTCGCCGGTGGTGATGTGATCGGCCGCCTGCAGATTGGCGCCACACTGACCATTGGCAATTACATGGCCGTCAATATGATCGCCGACTTTCGACAGCGTCACCCAGAGGCCGATATCGCGTTGACTGTGGCCAATACTGAGTCTATCGCCGCGCGTGTGGCAGGCTTTGAGCTGGACATGGGCCTGATCGAGGGTGAACTGCAGCACCCCGATCTTGAGATCCTGCACTGGCGCGCCGACGAACTCGTAGTATTTTCCGCACCGGGCCACCCACTGGCCGACTCTCCCGCCTTATCGGATAAAGACCTGATCGCCCTGCCCTGGATTGTTCGCGAACACGGCTCCGGCACGCGGCAGGCCTTCGAGCGCGCTATGCACGGCATTCTTACCGACCTGACTATCGCCATGGAACTGCAACACACTGAGGCGATAAAACGCGCGGTGGAGGCTGGGCTCGGCGTCGGCTGCCTATCGCGGATATGCCTTATCGATGCATTCAGCCGCGGTTCATTGGTACCACTGGCAGTGCCCTCTCGGGACTTTCGCCGGGAGTGGTTTTTAATCACACAGCGCGAAAAATTTCACAGTACTGCTCTCAAAGAATGGCTCGCCCTGTGCCTCGAGAGCTGGGCGGATTAGCGTTAACGTTCTTTTTAACAACCGACATCAAGATCTACTTCTGTGATCCTCAGAGTCCGTGGCAGCGCGGCTGCGTGGCTCCAATAAAAATACGAACGGATTGCTCGGGCAGCACTTCCCAAAGGCACGGACTTATCAGTACATTCGCAAGCAAAGCTAAGTGCAGTGGCTCGTCAACTCAACGAACGGCCAAGGAAAACCTTAGGTTTTGAAACACCGGCTGCTAGATTAAACGCATGTGTTGCGTCGACCGGTTGAAATAGCACCTAAACGCCGACTTTAGACTAAAATAATTTGAGCACTACTATTTTGAAGAAGGTGGCTCCGTTTGCACGTTGTGTAAGCCCAGAAAAACTATAAGAGACTGATTCAGTGCCAAAAATCGAAAATCTACACACTGGGAATCGGTGTTATAGGGGCCGCTCCTTGTTTGTAATTGTTAGGAGTCGAGTATGGAGCAAACGCTGACCAGAGAAGAACTGATTGAGCTGATTGGAATCACGACGGCTAACATTAATGGCCAATTTGAACTCTGGCTGACTGTAACCTTCGCTGTAATCATTGCATCGCACCTTGCCGGACATCGCGCATTATCTTTCAAAGGGTTTTCAGCATTTAGTTGCCGCCTTGTACACGGCAGTATCAATTTTGCTTTTTCTAATGCTTTATGACGCATTTAGGACAGCCATCACTATTACCGGGGAATCCGTTGAAGATTTTTACGGTGACCCCGTAAAGCTATCGATCGCATTTCTCAGGCTTGGAGTGTGGGTTTTGGGAACAGTGGCAACTTTAGTATTTATTTATAAGGGTGTTAGAAAGTCGGGTGACACCTAACGAGGGCCGCCCCTGCTGCCGAGATGAGGACCGCATTGAATGTGTCGGTAACCGCATGGTGTGATGCGCCTTTGACCGAATTATTGTTGTGTCTTACCTGTACCGCCAAATACAAAATCGATACCAGCACAAGGACCACACTAGTAGCCTCTGCTATTGAGCCAATCGCTTCCCAATTCATATCGAATGTCTAGTTATTGTTGGTCCATCAAGACTGCCCTATCAGTGAAAATATGACCTTCCTGGCAAAGAGGTCCAAATCGCTCCCATTCAACAGTCCAGGTTCAATCTCTTATGATCTTTAAACGGCTATGGGCGCCCGAAATTCCCCATCAGAGTTAATCCTGGCCATTACCCTTGCGCTGAGATCTAAGTGTGGCATCACAGTTTAACTCTGCGCGGCATATCGTTAGACTGAAGCTCTTGATCTGATGAACTGACACGGAAATACACCATGAAGACACGCGCAGCTGTCGCCTTCGAAGCGGGCAAGCCACTGGAAATTGTAGACGTCGATCTGGACGGGCCTCGCGCTGGTGAGGTGATGGTCGAAATGAAAGCCACAGGCGTCTGCCATACCGATGCGTTTACGCTGTCGGGCGACGACCCGGAAGGTGCATTCCCTGCCATTCTCGGTCACGAAGGCGCCGGAGTGGTAGTAGAAATCGGTGCCGGCGTCACGTCGCTCAAACCGGGGGATCACGTTATTCCCCTTTACACGGCAGAGTGCCGCGAGTGTGAGTACTGCCTGAACCCCAAAACCAATCTGTGTCAGGCCGTTCGCGCGACGCAAGGCCGGGGCGTGATGCCGGACGGCACCAGCCGCTTCTCACTGGACGGCAAGCCGATCCTGCACTACATGGGTTGTTCTACCTTCGCGAATTACACTGTACTGCCGGAAATCGCGCTGGCGAAAGTGCGCGAGGACGCACCGTTTGACAAGATATGCTACATCGGCTGCGGCGTGACGACCGGTATTGGTGCCGTCGCCTTCACGATGAAAGTCGAACCTGGCTCAACGGTCGCAGTATTCGGTCTTGGCGGTATCGGCCTCAATGTCATTCAAGGCGCAAAGATGGTCGGTGCAACGCGCATCATTGGTGTCGACCTCAATCCGTCAAAGGTGGAGCTGGCGAAAAAGTTTGGTATGACTGACTTCGTCAATCCCAAGGAAGTGGGCAATGTAGTTGATCACATCGTCGAAATAACCGGTGGCGGTGTTGACTACAGCTTTGAATGTATTGGCAACGTCAATGTGATGCGCCAGGCATTGGAGTGTTGCCACAAGGGCTGGGGCCAGAGTTGTATTATTGGAGTCGCCGGTGCCGGTCAGGAGATTTCCACTCGCCCCTTCCAACTGGTGACGGGTCGCTCCTGGCGCGGCACGGCATTCGGCGGCGCGCGTGGCCGTACCGACGTGCCCAAAATTGTCGACTGGTACATGGAAGGCAAAATACAAATCGACGATCTGATCACCCATACCATGCCGCTTGAGGACATCAACAAAGCGTTCGACCTGATGCACAAGGGCGAAAGCATCCGCTCTGTCGTGCTGTACTAGGGCGCGCCATAACCATGGAAAAAATAGCGGAAAACAAATCCTTCGGCGGGCGCCAACTGCGCTTCTCCCATGACTCCAGCACACTCAACTGCGGCATGCATTTTTCAGTGTATCTGCCCCCGGCCGCCGAATCCGGCAAGGTACCCGTGCTGTACTGGCTCTCCGGCCTCACCTGTACCGATGAGAACTTTGTGCAAAAAGCGGGAGCGCAGCAATACGCCGCGCTGCACGGCGTAGCCATTGTTGCCCCGGACACCAGCCCACGCGGTGATGGCGTACCGGACGACCCGGAGACGGCGTACGATTTTGGGCTGGGCGCCGGCTTCTACGTCAACGCAACACAAGCGCCATGGTCACAGAACTACCAGATGTACGACTATGTGGTGAGTGAACTGCCAGCGCTTATCTGCGCTAATCTACCGATTGATGGCGCTCGCGCGGGTATTTTCGGTCACTCCATGGGTGGCCACGGGGCTCTCACAATTGCCCTAAAGAATACTGATCGCTTTCGGTCAGCATCGGCGTTTTCGCCGATCTGCTCACCCCTTAACTGCCCATGGGGCGAGAAGGCGTTGGGGAATTATATCGGCGCAGACAGGGACCTGTGGCGGCAATACGATACATCCGAACTGGTGCGACAGGCGCAGCACCCTTTGCCGATACTGATTGACCAGGGCGAGGCTGACGACTTTCTGCAGAATCAGCTCAAGACAGAGCTACTGGAACAGGCTTGTGCAGAGGTAAGCTACCCCATCGATATTCGCCGACAGGCCGGTTATGACCACAGCTATTTTTTCATTGCATCGTTTATCGGAGAACACATCGCCTTTCACCGCAAGCATCTGTAACGCAGGCACTGTTCTCAGCAGTAATCAGCCTGTGCAGGGCTCCTAGCGGCGGTACTGCCTGAGCACAGTTGCGAGCAGTCGATTTGCACCTCGATATGCGTGTAGACTCTACCATCGTTCTATACGGCCGAAGCCGAGGTTACCAACATGAAAGAACAAACAAATAGTATCGTCATGAACATGGGTGATGCCAACAACATTATCCCGCAGATTGAGAGTGTCGAGGATATTCGACGGGACCGGAAGAACAAACTGGCCGCTGCGCTGCGCCTGTTTGGAAAGTTCGGCTTTGATGAGGGTGTGGCTGGCCATATCACCGTGCGCGACCCCGAGCAGCTCGATCACTTCTGGGTCAACCCCATGGGCAAATCCTTCAAACAGATAAAAGCGTCCGACCTGTTACTGGTCAGCCACACCGGCGACGTGGTGCAAGGCAACGGCTTACTCAACGGCGCAGCGTTCACTATCCATTCGCAGATTCATATGGCAAATCCCAAAGTCACAGCGGCCGCGCACTCGCATTCTGTCTACGGTAAAGCGTTCTCGTCGCTGGGAAAACTGTTGGCGCCACTGACACAAGACGCCTGCGCTTTCTATGAAGATCACGTGTTATTTGACGATTTCAACGGGGTGGTGCTGGACAACAGCGAGGGCAAGCAAATTGCTGCCGCGCTGGGTAATTGCAAAGCGGCCATACTGCAGAATCATGGCCTGCTGACCGTGGGCGAGACAATCGATGCCGCCGCATGGTGGTTCATCACACTCGAACGCAGTTGCCAGGCGCAGTTGATGGCCGAAGCCGCAGGCATCCCCAAAGTGATTCGCCATGACGTCGCGCTGACAACCCGAGAAACGGTAGGCAGCCCGCTGGCAGGCTGGTTCAGCTTCCTGCCGCTGTATGAGGTGATTATTGCAGAGCAGCCTGAATTACTGAATTGATGCCGAAGGGGGGGGCGGCCATCCGTGGGGCGGCCATCCGTG
>JBDNIE010000341.1:0-3892 GCA_041688425.1 Halioglobus sp.
CGCTCTGACTTCAGTCTCGTGATTCCCCGGGAATGGCCCTGCAATGTAGGTCTAAGAGTCTGGCTGACTTATAGTTGGGGTATTGGCGATATTGAGATATGTCTTTTGAGCACGACAGTGTGCAAATAATGGCACCGCAGTCAGTGACTATTGCCCGACAGTAAAACATCCGTTGATGTGCTTAAAAATGTCACTATTTCGGCACACTGAATGCCTGTTCGAGCTGCGGGGAAATATCGGTATGATGATGGACGAGCTTCCACTGGCCATCTTCCAGGCGGAAGATATTCGTTGCTCGTTGGCTGACCTCCACCGGTTTGCCGTCTGTAGATTCATTATTGCCCTGCTCGACACAGACCGTATAGCCAAGATCTTGGCCGGCGCGGACGATCATATCCATGCAGGCCACGCGGCCGCCGATCTTCATTTGCGCGACGTCATCAAATTGCTTTCCAATGGCCGTCCAGCCATCCAGATTGTCGTTGAACGGGCCGCGATAGCTGATGTCGTCGCCGTGCGACCAGATAGCCTTCATGGGCTCCACATTGCCTGTAAACACGGCGTTCAGCGCCTCGTAAAACTGATCGTTGGCTGCACTGATGCCTTTTAAAGCGGCGGCATTGTTGGTCACTTCCGCCTCAACTTCACCAGAGTGTGATGTCTGGGAAAAAGAAGTGAGTGTTATCAGGGCTGCGGCCAGAATCAATGCGCCACTATTAATCTTTATTTGTTGAGCCATTGTGTTCATTCTTTTTTCCTAAACGTCTCAAATAGGTCTGATCACCCCTCGCTATTATAGACCTAACGAATAAATCACGCATCAATGGGCTCGAAAAGTAATTAATGCCTGAATTAACCATACATGTGGTTTTTGTTATACGACACTCCTGTCGGTAGAAATGTGATGAAACGCCTGTGCGTCTCCAACCCGGTTATTCAACCACGTTATTCAACCACGGAAGCATGCTCTTGTGAGCGTATTGCTGCCGTATATCAGTCTGGTGTTACTCGTCTCGATGGGTGGGCGCCAGCACGCCAGCACCAGGTACACACCCGGCAGTACAAAAAGCGTGAGGAGGGTGCCGATAAGCATGCCGGCCACCAGTATGATGCCGATGCCGATGCCGATGCCGATGCGTGCTTCGGCGCTCGCCCCTGTAACGAGCATCAGCCGTAAGCAGCTACTACTCGCTTGTTCAGGCCCCTCTTTACATTGCAAAGAGGGGGGCTTGAAAGAACTAAAACGTATCTCGAAAACGGGGGATGGAGCCCCCCGCCCATATTAGCAAGACGGAGCAGGGCCAACCAACGACCATACCTCAGGACTTGCCAGTGGTGAAGAGCCGAGTGTCCACCAGTTGGCGCGGTATACATTACCCTGGAATACTGCCTCCCTGCCTTCGAGAAAGATTGTGGAATCGGAGTAGACGAAGCTTACGTCAGAGACCAGTTCGAATGCATTCGTCGCATCAGGAGCAACATCAACAGTCCACCATTTCGCTTTATAGACCAGACCGCTAAAGCTCACGATTTCACCGCCGGTGTAGACAGTGGATGAGTTAAAGGCAGGCTGCATAGACGCCATCGGATCAGATGTATTGCAAGAGCCTGCGTCATCGTCCACAGGTGTGTCTGCACTAGCCGCAACAAGGGTTACGTTGGCCGTATTTTGGATGGTCGCATTACCTTGAATAGCCGTCGCAACGACAACCAGCGTAAACTCTCCAGCAAAGGCTTGATGCACGTGCAGCTTTAAATCCACAGTTTGCGTGGACGCCATCGGCTCAGGTGCATCACAGGAATTAGAGTCATCGGGCCCTTGAATTACGTCGTCTAAGATAAAGTTATCACTAGTAATCGTCGCGCCATTGCTGTCAAACAGAGTAGCTACAATGTCCATTGCGCCATTTGTAGAGACGGTGAAGTGAACGTCGGCCATGCCCGCGCTGTTTATTTCTATAGGCGAATCTACGTTAGTGAGAGTTACTTGATACTCGGACTCTACCTCTGCAAATTGAATGCCGACTTCAATAGATTGAATGTCGTAATTTCCCGCCGCGTAAATTTTATTCGCGCCAGCGATTGGGGTAAACGTGTCTCCGGTCTTTTCACCTGCGAAAAAGTACCCCTGTGCGTTGATGACGCGCGCCAGTTCAAGACTTGCAGCGGCGCCAGAGGTGGCAACGGTTGCCGTGTAGGAAGCAGACAGTGCGAAATTCTCACCATTTTCATCCATCACGCGAGTAAAAATAGTGTCTCCTACGTTAAGTGTAATGGCGCCCGATATTGTCCCTACTTCTACAAACGAATTTTCATCGAGTACGATCGTGTTGCCACCGTCGAAGTTTACGTCAATCGCGTTGTAGAAAGCCGCCGCCGTATCACCAACATCCCATACCGCCAGGATTACTTGATAACCTTCACGAGCTGGCACTTCACAGGTGTGCTCAACTGTCATTGGCGGGCGTACCATGCCGCCGTCATATTCACAGAAAGGGGTTAGTTCAAACGCAGAGCGCGACAGAGGTTGTGATTGGTCCCAGTCGGGGGTGGTAATGAAGTACCGCCAATCACGGGCAACATGATTTGCAGTAAACTGCCAGGTAAAAACGTTAGTTCCAGCAGCCATATCGTTCTTTGACCAGCGAGTCGGCGTTTGTGCATTCAGCTCAGACCAGGCAGGACTCCCTGCTGCAGCAATGGTGCCATCAGCTGGGCCGCCGACTGGAAAACGTGGGCTGCCGGCCATACCTTCCACAGACTGAGGTTCATATTGCACTGCGCCACAGCCAGTGTTGTCACCCAGCTTGCACAGATATGAACGACTTTCAGGCTGTGAAACATACCCGTGTGAGAAAGACTCAACAGACAGACCCATTGCCGCGACACCTGCTGCTATCGCGAATTGTGTTGTAATCATTTTCATAAGAAACGTTCCTTTTGCTGTATCCATGCTGTGAAAAATCGCAGGAAAACCCTGCAACACTTTTTTATACTCGGGTATAGGTTTACAAAAACAGAGCGTTGCTTCTACAAAGCCCTGTCATCCGATATTGAGACAGAGCCTCTGGGGTAAAGTTCCCTTAGCGGGGTGAGAGGGCAAGCGACTCAGATAAGGCCGTTGGTATATTGCTTTGTCATCTGGACGCTACGCATTTTTACGGAGTATGACCTGCGAATATTCTAACCACGGAAAAAAGTATTTGGGAACTTGACATATATTGATTACCGAAAAATCTTCGGCGCGGTCGCTGGCGCAACCTCGAGAATTGTACTCGTACAGATAATCGGCGAGGTGCAACACGGCATTTAGTTCAAGATACAAGGACAACTCAAAGAGCTATCGCGAGCAGGTCTCCGAATGGATACGAGTCGTCAGGTCTGAAAATATTGCGAACAGCCGGTCTATCCCCCTGAAATCTTATCGGCGTCAGTCATCAAACAATTCACATCCTTGCAGTGCTGAACGCTAGAACGCAGAGGGCCGAGGCAGACTGTGTCAGTGGCATCCTTGTTGATTGAATGCTGTCGAACTGGCTTGGGAAAATCAAGGTAACGATAAAGACGCCAAAAAATTGGCCACGATGAGCCATGACTGTTCCAATTCACCTTTGTGCTCACGTTCAAGAAATGAATCAAAAAAATCGGAGCATGCGGCTAGAGAATAGCCAGATATCGTCAGGACCAGTACAAGCGCTAACCTTATGTTTGGGTTTAGTCCCTGTAATGCACGTGAGGAGACCACTAAATTTGAGTTATAACCGAATCTGGTGTTTGAGCATTTGAAAAAAGGCGGCGTATCTGGTTGATTTGTTGTTACTACACAGCAGACCAACCAAAAAGGGATACGCCACCATGAGCAAGAATAACGTTGTTGAGCTAGCAGGTCGAG